>JAIRNC010000004.1 GCA_031258255.1 Synergistaceae bacterium | reverse complement strand
TTTGGAATAATCTATTCTGGTTGTCCTCTGATTTTTTCGGCAACATTTCGCAAGATTTCCTCCCTGTTTTGGAGTTTTCTTGCGATTATTTTACACGAAATGACCCCATAAATCCAGTCATATTCAGAGTTTGCTGGGTTTTTCAGTGACGACTAAGATATTTTCACAAGAAAATTTTACACGGTATCTTACCCGGTGTCTATATCCGTGTATGCGGCTTTACATCACCCCAGAGGTCAAATAAAAAACGCCGAACCCTTGATTTTACTGGGTTCGGCGTTTTTATCACTTGTCTTAAATTTAATTCTGGAGGCGGCACCCGGATTCGAACCGGGGATGAAGGATTTGCAGTCCTCTGCCTTACCACTTGGCTATGCCGCCCTGAATCGGTGCATATCTTAACAGACCTATGGGGTTTTGGTCAATGGGCTATTTTTGCCGTGGGGCTCATAGCGGAAACCGGCGCTGAGGGCGGACGTGGGGCAGGCCTTTACGCAGTCTTTGCAGCGGACGCACTCGGCGTTGCCGCAGTCGAGCGAGGGATCGACGCCCATCTGGCAGACGCGGGCGCACACCCCGCAGTGGGAGCATTTTTCGTGGTCGAGCCGAACCTGGTAGAGGGCTATTTTGTTGAAAGGGCCGTAAAAAGCCCCGAGGGGGCAGAGGAACTTGCAGAAGAAGCGATATATAGTTATGCATCCCAGAATCGTGGCGAGCGCGATAAAGGCTTTCAGCGCGAAGAGCCACCCCAAAGCCTCCCGCATGGGCGGGTTTGCCGCAAGGAGCGGCCCGCCAGCCGTAATGGTCCCCGCCGGGCAGATGTACTTGCAAAAGGCGGGCGCCCCTGCGCCGAACTCGCCTTTGGTGAAAAGAGGGAGAGATAAGACGAATACGGCGAGGAGGACGTATTTTACGAGCCTCGCTCGCTTCGCGAGCAGGGCGAGCCTTGCGCCGCGCGCGGAGGACACGGGGCGCGCCTTAAAGAGCGGAACCTTGTGCAGCAGCTCCTGGACCAGGCCGAAGGGGCACAGGAAACCACAGATCGCGCGCCCTAAAAGGAGTCCAAAAGCAACCATCAACCCTACTGCGTAATAGCTGAAGCTGTAGCGGGATTCCCCTATCACGGCCTGGAGCGCCCCCAGCGGGCAAGAGGCGACGGCGCCGGGGCACGAATAGCAGTTGAGGCCAGGGACGCACACGGACTTGAGCGCGCCCCTGTATATCCTGCCCTTGAGAAAGCCCGGGACGTAAGCGTTGCACCCGAGAGCGGCAATCCACTGTATGATTTTGCGCGAGACCATATCACGCCACACTGGCTAGACTGGAACAGCCTAGCCGATCCCGATGCATTCGAGGCAGATCAGCGTCGCCTTGATAAGTACCGTCCGGACCTCTCCCCTGTACCAGCCGGCAAGGATAAAGATGATCGAGGCGGCAAAAAGGAACAAGCGGATCGCCTTAAGCCGAGCGGTCGTCATGTATTTCAAATCGTGCGCTTCCCTTTACGGAATAGCTTTGAGTATTTTCTCTATTTCCGCTCTATACGCCTTTTCGGAGCGAGAGCCGACCAGCGACTGGCCTACGATTTTCCCCCCGGCATCCACGAAAATCGTCGTCGGGATAGCCTCGACCCTCTCCAGCAGGAGCGACATTTCGTCGGACGGAAGCAGCTGGGAGAATTTCGCGTCGGCCTTCGTGAGGATCCGCTGTGCCTTGTCAAGCGCGCCGGGATCATACGCGTCGAGGACGAGCCCGATCAACTGGCTCCCCTCCGGCATGGAACGCGCGAGCCGCCCTAAGTCGGGCATCTCGCCTATGCAGGGCGGGCACCATGTCGTCCAGATGTTCACGACGGTGAGCTTATTGTCGGCAAATATGGCGTCGGTCACTTCCTTCCCGTCGATGTCCTGCGTGGTAAACGGCGGGAAGACGTCGGCAGCGCTGCCAATACCGAAAATAAGGAAAGCGCTCAAGGCGACGACAGATGAAACTATAGCTACCTTAAATAAATTTTTCATCGACATTAAAGCTCCTCTCGCGGAATATTTCCTAAAGCTAACTAGGCTAAATTATATCACAGCCAATATAAAAGAGGGGAGCGCAAGTTTGCGCCCCCTCTGTGAATCTGGTTCAGTCCGCCGGCACGTCGATCCTCCGTATGTCTGTGGCCCTGCCGGTCTCTTCGTCAATGTCTATGACCACTCCCTGCACGTGCGGCGTCGCCTCCTCGACCTCGAACTTGGTCGGTATGCCCAGCAGGAACTTTGGCAGCACGGAGCTGTACTTCATCCCGATGACTCCGGCGTGGCTCCCGGTCATCCCTGCGTCCGTTATGAACGCCGTCCCCCCTGGCAAAACCGCGTTGTCGGCAGTCTGCACGTGCGTGTGCGTGCCGACTAAGGCTGAAACCCTGCCGTCGAGGTAGCGGGCCATCGCCACCTTCTCCGCCGTTGCCTCAGCGTGAAAATCTACCAAGGCTGGCACGTCGCCGAGTTCGCGCAGCGCGTGCTCCGCTGCCTTAAACGGGCAGTCTATCGGTGGCATGAAAGCCCTGCCCTGGATGTTGACCACCCCTAGCTTGAGGCCGTCCTTCACAAAAAGGCCGAACCCCCTGCCTGGCGTGCCGGACGGGTAATTCGCGGGCCGGAGGACCCGTTGCTCCTCGTCCAGGGCATGGACGAACTCCTTCTTGTCCCAAATATGGTTGCCAGAGGTCATGACGTCGGCCCCTGCCGCGAAAAGCTCCTCCATTAGGCCCTTGGTCATGCCGAAACCGGCCGCTGCGTTCTCGCAGTTGATCACCACGAAATCGAACGGCCCCTCGTCCGACCTGAGGGCTTGCAGCTTTAGAGCGAACGCGCGCCTCCCCGGTTTTCCAAAAATATCGCCGATAAAAAGGACTCTCATGCGCGTCTTGTCCTATTTGGCATAGTCGACGACGCGCGTTTCCCTTATCAGCGTCACCCTGATCTGTCCGGGGTACTTCATTTCTGCCTCAATCTTCCGCGCGATGTCGTACGCTAGCTTCTGCATGCAGCCGTCGTCAGTCGTCTCTGGTGATACGGCTACCCGCACTTCCCTGCCGGCCTGTATCGCGTATGCCTTGCTTACGCCGTCAAACGATTTTGCGATCTCCTCTAGTTTCTCCAGCCGCTTGATATACGCGTCGAGACTCTCCCTGCGCGCGCCAGGGCGTGAAGCGCTGGCGGCGTCCGCGGCGGCGACCAGGAGCGCGTAGAGCGTCTGCGGGGCCTCGTCCTCGTGATGCGAGGCGATCGCGTTGACTATTTCCGGTGATTCGTTGTACCTTTTGGCTAGATCCGCGCCGATTACGGCGTGTGGCCCCTCCACCTTGTGATCCACAGCCTTGCCGATGTCGTGAAGCAGGCCCGCCCTCTTGGCGATGCCTTCGTCCAGCCCCAGTTCTGAAGCGAAGAGACCGCACAGATGAGCGACTTCGAGGCTGTGATGGAGGGCGTTCTGGCCGTAGCTGGCGCGGAAGCGCAACTGTCCGACGAGCTTTGCCAGCTCAGGGTGGATGTGCTTTATGCCAGTCTCGAGCAGGGCTTCTTCTCCCGCCTCCAAGACCTGCGTGTCCACGTCCTTCTGCGCTTTTTCTATGATCTCCTCTATACGCGCTGGATGGATGCGGCCGTCCTGGATCAAGCGTTCGAGCGAGAGGCGGGCTACCTCGCGCCTTATCGGGTCGAAGCAGCTCACTGTGACGGCCTCCGGCGTATCGTCCACGATGAGGTCCACACCGGTGAGCGTCTCGAAAGTGCGGATGTTGCGCCCCTCTCTGCCGATAATGCGCCCCTTCATTTCATCAGACGGTATATGTACCACGCTCACGGCTATCTCGGACGTAAAGTCCACGCTGCACCTCTGTATGGCCACAGCGAAGATCTCCTGAGCTTTTCTGTCAGCGTCGCGCTTTGCCTTTTCTTCCATTTCCTTAAGCCTGAGCCCGATAATGTGATTAGCTTCTTCCTCGACTTCAGCCAAGAGAACGCCCTTGGCCTCTTCCCTCGAAAGCTGCGCTATCTCCTCCAGCCTCTTCACTATGTCGCCTTCCCTCTCGGCGAGGGCATCCTTGCGGTGTTTGACTTCCTCTAGCTTGAGCTTGAGCTCTTCCTCCAATTTAGCCACGTTTTCTGTTTTGCGGTCGAGGTTCTCCTCTTTCTGCTCCAGTTTGCGTTCGGTCCGCTGCAGTTCGTTCCGGCGCTCTTTGGTCTCCTTGTCCACTTCCTGGCGCAAACGGTGGATTTCGTCCCTTGCCTCGGACATGAGTTCTTTCCTGGACTGCTCGGCCTTTTCCGTGGCGTCCTTGAGCAGTTTCTCAGCCTTGGCCACGGCACCTTCGCCTTTTCGGTCCAACGCCGTCTTGTGGAAATATATTCCTCCCAATAATCCAATAACCGCAGCTACAAATGCTGACAAAATTAGATCCATTCTTCAATCACCCCATTATAATTTGTCAAGGTTCTATAGCGTGAGCGTAAAAACGTTACGCCATGCTGTTTGATTTTACAGGCAAAGCCGCTTAAACTCAAGGCCTCCGGTCGCTGTGTTGTGTTGCTGCTGTCTGCTGCTGTCTGGGGTGTCTGGGTGCTGTCTGTCCGTGCGTTTTGCGGGGCGGTAAGACGACCGAACTGCCTGAGAATGGGGGCTGGGGGATGAAGGGATGAAGTTTTGGCTGAATATGCCTACAGGCTGTCTTTCAATTGACGGGGCTGCCGCTTGGTCATACCCCGAGTTCTCTCTTGTCGCCTTGCCCCAGGTAGCTGGTGATGCAGAGCGACTTTTCATTTTTCAGGTCTATGAAATTAGGGACGCCGCCCGCGTCCTTCTTGCCCTTCGGATCGACCAGCATCACGACGGGGCGGACGAGATCCTTGCCGCCGCCTGAGATGACTACCCCTACCCGGCCGTCTGACAGGGACACTATGGAGCCTGGCGGGTAGAGCCCGAGGCTGACCAGCATGGCCCGCGCCACCTTCGGGTCGAAGTGGGTGCCGGCATCGTTTAAGATCAGCGTCACCGCGTCACGTGACGGCATCGCGCTCTTGTAGACGCGCCGCGCCGTGAGCGCGTCGAAAACGTCGGCCACCGCCGCGACCCGGGCGACCTCCGGGATATCTTTGCCCTTGCGCCTGTTCGGGTATCCCTTGCCGCCCCACTTTTCATGATGTCCCCCTATTATGCCCAGTATATCCCGATCCTGCACGCCGGATTTCATGGCGAGGCTGACGCCGATCTCAGGGTGCCGCCTCATCTGGGCAAATTCGTCCTTGGAGAGCGGGGCTGGCTTGTTGAGGATATCGAGGGGTATCTTGGCCTTGCCGAGATCGTGCATGAGGCCGCCCAGTACCATCTTGTGGAGGTATTTCTCGTCGCCCGGGCGGAGCTTGTTGGCCAGATAGCCGGTGAGGACGGCCACGTTGAATGAGTGGACGAACGTGTACTCGTCGGCGGCCTTGACCTGTCCCAGCGAGAGCGTCACGGATGGGTTGCGCAGCAGGTCCTCCGTCAGCGAAGAGCCCATGTTCGTCAGGGCGTCGAGCATCTCAGGCCGTATGTCGTCCTCGGCGCGAATATTGTTGAAGACGTTGTCCACGTGCTTCACCACGTCTCTCGCCTTCTGTTTGTCTATGAGCAGGTCGTCGTCGGAGTACACTTTTTGCAATATTTCCTCTATGTCATCCTCGGAGAGCTGCTGTGGAGGGTTTATATAGATGTATTCGATGCCGTAGCCTCGCATTTTTTTGATGAGCAAGCTGATAGAAGCCTCGAAAAGGCTTATATCGACGCCCATGGGAAGCATCACGACGCCATCTGGCGCGACTACTTCCTTTGCTACGACGCCATCACATGAATCCAGCATATCTATCGGGACCTTTATCATTTTCGAGAGAGACATTGCAACCTCCAAACACTAAATACCCGGCGCCTTTTTTTTGGCACCTTATCGTCTGCCAGAATACTCCGCAAACTCGATAAAATCAAGTATCATAATTGCGTTTATGATTGTGTTTGCTGCTCATCTCTGCGGTCGCGTCCATTGCCTTGGCAAATATAAAACATATAGTTATAGTATGATTTAATTCAGAAGGGTGATTGAATGGCAAAGTACATATTGAAGCGAGTTATCGCGTTCGTTCCGGTGTTGTTTTTTTCGTCAATTTTCATATTCTTCATGGTCAGGCTCACCGGGGCAGACCCCATTACGTCGCTGCAGGGGACGCAAAGGCTCAGTGATGAGTCGCGGGCTGCGCTGACGCGTGAGTTTCATCTGGATAAAAGCCTCCCGGAGCAGTACTTCATCTGGGTCGGGGGTATGTTTCGCGGCAAGTTCCCCGTCAGCTTCAAGTACCGCCAGCCCGTGGACCGGTTGATCGCTTCCAGGCTGTCCGCGACTTTGCAGCTTGTGGGCATGAGTTTCGTGTTCGCGTTTTTTTTCGCTATTACGCTGGGGCTGACTTGCGCGGCATATAGGAACGGGGCCGTTGACCGCGTATTGTCGGCGGTTCTCGTGCTTTTTGCGTCAACGCCGCCGTTTTTGCTGGCTGTCGTGCTGATTCTGATATTTTCTCTGAGGCTGGGCTGGTTCCCGTCGTTCGGGGCTGGACACAGCTTCCGCGAGAACCTGTGCTGCCTTTTATTGCCCTCCCTGTCGCTGGGGGCCGCCATGATGTCGCTCATGGGACGCGTCACGCGCAGCCGAATGATCGAGGAACTCGACGCCGACTACGTCCGCACGGAGATAGCAAAGGGCACCCCGCGCCACGTCATTATGTTCCGGCACTGCCTGGAGGGCGCGCTGATACCTGTCGTGACCATTGGCGGGTTGCAGCTAGGCGGTGCCGTCGTGGGCGCCGTCCTGATAGAAAACGTATTTGCCCTGGGCGGGGTCGGGGATTTGCTCGTCACAGGGATCAAATCGGCCGACTATCCCGTGCAGAGCATCGTAATACTGATGACAGGGCTGTGTAAGGGAGAAAAACGCACAGCCCTTTTCGACCCGCTGCGACATGCCGCCCTTCCTGCCTGATAAAGGTGTCTGGTGGCAAATTTCCTCAATTTACAGGATTGTATTTGATGTTATAATAATCCAGGCAGGAGGGAGTGCGCCTATTCGATAATGGAGGACTATCATGAAGATATGCAGTCGCTGCGGTAACAACCTCACGTGGAACAGGTCGTTCTGCCCTCTGTGCGGCGGTCTGATCGTCGAAAGACCGGACGATGCGGCAACGGGGCAGGGCGTGGTGCGCGCGCCGATTCCGCCTGTACCGGAACCTGTACCAGTAGCGCAGCCGGAGCCGACGTCTCCTTCAGAAGCGAACGCAGGGCAGCCTCAGGCCGAACCCGTCGGGATTCCGACGGTGGATTCGGCGATGCCGCCCGCTGTGCCGGGTGTCCCGCCAGTGCCTCAGGCACCGCAGGCCGACTATCCGGTGGCGCCTCAACCAGCGGCGCCGATATACGATCTTTCGGACGTGCCGCCAGATCCTTATGCAGCCCAGGCGCCTCAAGGGGAGGGCGCCTATCAGGGCTTTGAGATGCCGTCCCAGGCCGAGCCTCAGCAAGCCGCGCAGACTGATCCCGTCATTTTCCCGCCGCTTGATGGCGTTTACGGGAGCGTTGCCGGGGCGCACCAGGCCCCGCCGCAAATGCCGTTTCCACCGGTGCCGGACGTCGCGTCGCAGCCTCAAGCGAATGAGCCGCCGGCATTGCCGCAGTTTGGCCAGGAATTGACGGCGGATGCAGCGCATGGCGCCTACCCTGGCGCTGATTTGCCAGCGGGGGCGGGGGCGACACGGCAGCCCCAGCCAAAACAAGCTGCTTCCGCGCCATTTTTGGGCATCATGAGAGGTTCGTCGAGCGGCAGGGTGGAGTTGACATCTCAGAGGGCGCGCACAGAGCCGCAGCCTGACGGCGGCGCGTTTGAAAGGCTTGGCGCCCGTGAGGAGATAAAGGCGCATCCCGCTGGCGTGCCCAACGTCGACATGTTCAGCAGGAAGCGCGAGAGCTTGATCCCGCAGCCGGAAATCCCCGAAGCCGGGCCAGCGCGCGATGGTTTGAAACCGGGCCTCGCTGATTCTCAGAGGGTGGTGGGGTTTACGCCACCGGTTCACGCGCCGGAGAGGGCGGCAGAACCGGCGCAGGCAGTCCCTCCATTGCAACAGCCGGGGGTGCCTCCCCAGCTTTTTACCGAGGCGGCCATGCAGCCGCCGGTTCCATCGGAAATGACGGGGACGATCTCTTTGGGTTCCGCAACGCCGCCTACGGTGCCGCAGATTCCCGCTATGCCGACAGGGGCGGTGCCTCTGGCACAGCCAGAAGCGCAGACAATCCCTACGATCATCCCGCCCGTCGTAAGCCCGCCGTTGTCAGCGCAGCCCATGCAGCAGACGGCACCAATGCAACCAACGCCTACGGCAGCGGCAATGCCCCTTGGCGCCACGCCACCGCCGATGCCGACGCCGATGCGGCCGTCTACGGTTCCGCAGCCCGTAATGCCCAGGGTTCCGGTGCAGCCGCCCGCTCCGGCGCCGGCAGTGACGATGCCCCTTGGCGCCACGCCACCGCCTATCCCGACGCCGATGCCGCCCGCTCCGGCGGCGTGGCCCGAAGCGCAGCAAGTGGCCCCGGCGCAGCAGACGCCTCCCGCAGTGCCGGCGACGCCGTTATTTGGCGCGCCGCAGCAGGTGCTGATGCAGCAGCCAGCGGCGGCGCATACGGCGCAACCGATGCCGACACCGCCTCTTGGCGTCACGCAGCCTCAGACGCCTATAGCCCCGACAGCGCCTACTGGCGGCACGCCGCTCCCGGCGGCGCCGGGGGCGCAGGCAGTTCAGCCCGCCCAGCCGCCCCGGTCAAAGTTCGCGGAGTTGATCCCACAGTCGCAGCAATCCATGGGGACGACGGGACAGCCCCAGCCGGCTCAAGGGCAGTCTGGCCCGCCGCAGCCAGCGGCACCGGAGGAGAAGAAGGCCGCCGTGAAGGAGTTCCAGCCGTTCCAGATGGGCGAATTCCTGAAAATGTTCCCAGAAGCGAAGCCGGATTAGGAAAAACCGAAGGGCGCGCCCCTATTTTCAAGCTGCACGAGGTGCCGGCAGACTGGGCTGACGACCCGGCCGGTAAGGAGGGGTGGGGGGCGTGGCCTCCGCTGCCTACTCGGTACAAGGTTCCCGCCCGTAGCGAAGTGCACAAGAGGAGGGGGGTCCTCCTCGTCCTGTACGCTCTGTTGTGGCCAGCGCTCTTCATGGTGTCTACTGCCCTCTTTGTCGTCCGGAGGGGGTTTGCGCTCACACTGGGCGTTTTTTCAAAGATTCGCCCCGATTCGGAGAAGAAGCCCGCTGTCCTGGGCTACATCCCATTAGAACTCTTCATGGCGCTCTGCGTCCTATCGTGTGGCCTGTATCCGTTCTCGTGGCTGTGGTCAAACTCCGGCGCACTGGTGGCTTTGTGCCGCGACAGGCTACAGGAGAAACGTCTGCGCCTCTGCGCCGGCATGGGGTTTTGCGTGCAGGTCTTGCTGCCTTGCTCCATTGCCCTCTTACTGGCATGGCGCTTCACCGGCGACCCTGTGTTCTGGGATTTCGCCGGGCGCTTTCTGGCGCTGTACGCAGCCTCTTTCCTGCTGCTGATCCTTCCCCAGCGCTCTTATCTCTTTTTCGCCATGAGATGGAACATCAGACGGGCTGTCGAGGCTTGGGACAAGGACGGCGTCATGATCAGCAGGACGATGTCGTCGTGGCTGAAACTCTTTGCGTTCGGGTCAGTTTACGCGCAGTACCACATAAACAGGCTCATCGGCCTCGGGATGCCTGGCTTCGCTGGGCAGGACGAGATCATGAGGGACTTCTCCGTCAAGAGGTGGCTCGACGAATACGTGATAATAAGGCGCCGAGCGATCCCACTGAGCGCGGCGCCGGAGGAGGCCGGAAATGGCTGAGGCGCTTTATTGCGAGAGCTGCGATAGCGAGATGGCCCCGGACTGGTCCCTGGGGTACTGCCCCATATGCGGCGGCAAGGTAGGCCCCAATCCCTCCGACAGCGAGGACGCTCCCCTGTCGGCCCCCGGCGCTCTGAAGCGGGGCAAGCAGGCTGATGCGGCAAAGCCCGAGGCCTCAAACGACGAGGGCGAGGGCGAAAACCCCGAACAGCGCCGATCTGAGGCATTCGACGAGCTGAGACAGGCGTCGCCGTTAGGTATTTTTGCGGCTGACGTGCTGACGCTGGGCCTGAGATCGACGCTCTGGATGTCGCGCTGGATGGGTTCCCTGGAGCGCATGGCGCGCCAGGACGAACGCCACGGGAGGGGCGCGCTTTATCTCTGTTTCGCCCTCTACGTCGCGTCCTTAGCGCTCGCGTCCCTGGCCTGTCGCGAGCTTTATTACGCCGCTGGGTGGGGTTTTGGGCTTTCTGACATCTCGGCGTCGCTGCTCGAGTCGATCCTACCCCGTGCAGCCGCTGGTTTTTTCCTGGTTTTTTTCATCATGAACAGGCACACGCTCTTTTGGGCGAAAGAAGTGATCACTGACGCCATCCAGACGGAAGACGCCGACACGATCCACACCAAGGCCGGGTCCTTCGCGTCGTCGCCGTTCCTGCTCTGGTTTATAGGCGTCCCGTACATGCAGTTTCACCTGAACGAGATAGTGAGGGCCCGTAACCTGGCGGATTTCAAGTCCTCCAAGCACCGCCAGCCATGATTATTTCAGCAACAGGGTCAGCGTGTAGTTCGTGCCGGATCCGTTTCCGCTGTATCCATCGCCCTCGCGCTGCGCGACTAATTTGTCCAGCGCGGCCATGAGACCTTGATCTGCCTGGAATTCAAACGCGACACGCCGCCTTCTGCTTACGGAATCCTGAAGGAGCAAGGCCTTGCGATCATCTGGCAGAGGTTTTTCAAGGATCGCGTTGACGGCGGCGGTAAACGTATCTTTATGCGCATCGCCAGTAAGATCGGTCAGCGGGTCTTTGTTCCTTGTCCTGTTCCGGCTTTCATAGGAGAGCGCGGCCTGCTTTACAGCCTCCAGCTCGGATGCGATCTTAGTCGCCCTGGCTTTGTCCGTCGATCCGCTGAAGAGCAACAACATGCAGCCCGCCAAGACGCCGAGTATGATGCACACCATCAACAGTTCGGTCAAAGTGAAAGCCTTCGATCTATTATAAACATAAACCTTGGACATGGATACTCAGCAGCCTCCTCGCTGTGCCTTTAGATAATGAGAAAATTCATTATCCAGACTATATCACTCCCTGAACTCACAGTAAAGGAGACTATAGAACTAAAGATCGCTACTGCCCGACCGCCATCGCCAGTTCCGCCTCGTGGTTCATTATGCTGGCTATGTTCCTGTTCACCTTTCGCAGGTACGCCGCCGAGCCGCCCCCGCTGTAGCGGTTCATGGCGAGCTGGATCGACCCGTAGGCCCTGATGTACCGCGAGAGCAGGAGACACCCCGCCGCTATGGCCTTTTCCGGGTCGGAGAGTGGATTGGCGCCAGCGGCCGCGTATATCCCGTTCGAGTTCAGGAGCCCCTTGTGGATCCTCCACATGACCTGCATCACCCCGGACGCCCCTTTTGGGCTGAGCGCGTTAGGGTCGAACGTGCTCTCCGCCTTGCCCACGGCCGTCGAGAGCGCTGGAGGCACCCCGTATTTGGCGCTGTAGTGTACGAACGCCGTTGCCTCTCGCCACGCTGTCTTGGCGTCGATCCTTGGGTTCGTCTTTCGGATAAAGAGGGCCGTGGACGCCACGCTCCTCTGCATGGCGGGCGGCATGAAGCGGATGCGCGCCAGTGACGAGCCTGGGTGCTCCTCGATCCACGCGTCAAAGTGGTCGAGGACGAGCCCCATCTCCCTGACGGCGCGAATCACTGACGCGTCATACCCTATCTGGGCGTACTGGAGGGCCGTCTTTTCAGGGGCAGGGCGCGCGAGCAGACAGTTGCTTTCGCCCGCCGCGTCGCGCTGGCGCATGAAGGCCGCGTAGCCCGCGTCGCTTTCCTGCCCGGACGCAAAGCCGTTTGACACAGACGCAAGTGATAGTATTATGAATGGGAGGGCCGTGAGGACGAAACAGAACGCCATCCTTGCAATGCGGTTCACGGTGGAATCCGTGAATTTGCTGAACATTTTGTTACCACCTCGATTTAAACCACCGCAACAGTGTTACTCTAAACGGCAAAATACCGTCCATGTGAATCAATCAGCGCTTCATTAACGCACCAAGGTAAGGTATTATACAACAAAGAGGGGTGTTGTCAAAGAGGCTAAAAAGCTCAATAATATATGTAGTATATACGGAGGTGTTGGTTTTTATGTACAGAGTTTTCAGCGGAATGAGGCCGACGGGCAGGCTCCACCTAGGCCATATGGCAGGCGCGCTTACGAACTGGATAGCGTTGCAGGAAGACCATGAGTGCTACTACTCCATAGTGGACTGGCACGCCCTCATGTCCGATTACGCGGATCCGTCGAAGCTGGGTCACAACACGGCAGAGGTCCTGCTCGACTGGCTTGCCGTCGGCCTGGATCCCGAGAAGTGCGCGATATTCGTCCAGTCCCACGTCAAGGAGCACATCGAGCTGCACCTGGCCCTTTCCATGATAGTGCCGCTTGGCTGGCTGGAGCGTAACCCCACTTACAAGGAGCAGATACTGAACCTCCAGAACAAGGATCTCTCGACCTACGGGTTTTTGGGTTACCCCGTCCTGATGGCCTCAGACATTCTTGTATACAAATCTCACAAGGTCCCTGTGGGCGAGGATCAGAGCGCGCATCTGGAGCTCTCGCGCGAGACGGCGCGCAGGTTCAACCACTTTTACGGCAAGGGGGGCGAGGTATTCCCGGAGCCGGAGATAGTGCTGACGCACTACCCTAAGATCCCCGGCACGGACGGGCGCAAGATGAGCAAGTCCTACGGCAACTCCCTGGACATCGCGGACGAGATACCGGTCCTCGACAAAAAAATTCGCACGATGATGACGGATCCCGCCCGCGAGAGGAGGACGGACAGGGGCGAGCCGGAGAAGTGCCCGGTGTGGGATCTCCACAAGTTTTTCAACGGGGACGGCGAACAGCGGGCGGAGCTCGCGAACGGTTGCCGGACGGCCGGGATCGGGTGCGTGGACTGCAAGAAGGCGCTCATGGTTCACGTGGAGAAGCGCATGGCCCCCATACAGGAGAGGCGGAGGGGCTTCGAAGGACGCAGGGCGGAGCTGGACGACATCCTCCACGAGGGGGCGCGAAAGGCACGCGCTCGCGCGTCGCGCACGATGGACGAAGTCTACGAGGTGCTCGGGATGTTGAAATGCAAGGCGGCAACGAGTCATTCCTGCTGACGCTTGGTGACTTCTCCGGCCCGCTCGACCTGCTCTGCCACCTCGTTGAGAGCAGGTCGATAGACGTTTCCTCAGTGAAGCTCACGGAGGTGCTCTCGCAGTACGTCGCCTATATGCTCACAGCGAAAAAAGCCACGCTGTCTGAGCTGGCGGAGTTCTTCTCGCTGGCGAGCGCACTTTTGCTCCGTAAGGTGCGCTCGCTCATGCCCCGCCCCGACCGCGAGGACGTGATCGACCCCCAGGACGGGGGCTGCGACGGGGACGTCCTGGCGGATGAGGAGATTAGCGAGGAAAGGCTGAAGGAGATGCTGGAGCGGTTCAAGCCATACAGGGCAGCCGCGTCGGCGCTGCGGTCGCTCAAGGAGTCGCGCGAACGCTTCTTCACCCGCGTGTCGGACGAGAGCGGGCCGCCCTGGTTCGATATCGGTGACCTGTATGCCTTGGCCGCCCTCTGGTGGCGGCTTATCGAGGAGTGCTCCAGGCACCGCACGGCCAGGACCGAGTCCGTCTTCATGGCGGACATACCGGACGCCGTTCCGGAGGAGATCCTGGTGGAACAGCGGATGGGCGACATCTTAAAGCGTCTGGGCGACGTGGGCGAGGCGTCGCTAGGCGGGCTGCTCTCCCTGTTCGGGCGCGGCGAGCTCGTGGTCACTCTGCTCGCCCTGCTCGAACTCTCCAGGTTGGGGAAGGTTCGCCTGGCTCAAAACGACGTATGGGAGGATGTCCTGATTGCGGCGGCCTGAGGGCTACGATATCCTCATGCGGCAGGTCGAGGCGATTTTTTTTGTAGCGTCCCAGCCCCTCTCCGAGGAGACGCTGGCGAACGCGACCGGGCAGTCGGTCAAGGCGGTGCGGGAGGCGCTGGATCGCCTCGTCTCCTGCTACGCCGAGGGGAGGGGCGTCACGCTCCTGCGCATGTCGGGCGGCTGGCAGATGGCCACGGCGCCAGACCTCGACAGGGTAATAGCGGATTTCCAGGGATCTGCCGCCACGCAGGTGCGACTGAGCAAGGCGGCGCTTGAGACGCTGGCTGTGATAGCCTACAATCAGCCCGTTACGCGCTCCGAGATGGAGGAGATACGTACAGTCCGCTGCGACCGCGTCGTGGACACCCTGATGAAGCACGGCCTGGTGCGCGTCGCGGGGAGGAAGAAGAGCGTCGGGAACCCGCTGCTTTACAGGACGACCGACGTGTTCCTCGAGCTGTTCGGGCTGGACGCGATATCGTCGCTGCCAACTCTGGATGAGTTGCAGGAGACGTTTGTGAGGGCCCCGGAAGAGGGCGATTGGAAGGATATGGATGAATGAGGACAAAATAGGCTTCCCAGCGCGGCTCAACAGGTACATAGCGTCCTGCGGCGTGACATCCAGGCGCAAGGCTGACGAACTGATTGAATCCGGGCGGGTCACCGTCGATGGTCTGCCGGAGACATCGATGGGCAGGGTTCTGTCCGGGGACGAGAGGGTATGCGTGGACGGTCGCGACATCACCCCGACTAGGCACGTCTACATTGTCATGAACAAACCGCGCGGCATCCTGTCCGCTGCCGCGGACCTCCGGGGCGTGACGGTGGTCGACCTCCTGCCGGGACACTACAGGAAGCTCGGCGTATACCCGGCGGGGAGGCTGGACAAGGAGAGCGAAGGCCTTATAATCCTGACGAACGACGGCTCGTTCACCTATGAGATCGTCCACCCGTCCGCCGGGGTGAATAAGACGTACTGCGTGACGTTGCGCCAGGATCTAGATCAAGAGGGCGTGGACACGTGGATGGGCGGCATCGTCGTAGAAGAACGGCTGCTCCGCCCGCTGGAGATCACCCCGCTGGACGGCCTGCCCGGCAAGCGCTTTAACGTCGTGTTGGGCGATGGGTACAAGAGGGAGATCCGTCTCATGGCCCTGGCTCTGGGCAACAGGGTTCACAGCCTGACGCGGACGGCCATCGGCAATCTTTATCTCAAGAAGTTGCCATCAGGCGCGTTTAACGAGTATAATTACGCGGAAATAAAAAGGATGATCCACGATGGCGGAGAAATATAAACAATGGTAGAGTACATCACTGGTGGCAAGGCTGTTCGGAGGGATGTCAATGGAAGGATTGGATGACCGTACGAGGGATCTGATACAGCGGCGCGTTTTGAAGCGGGTCAAGGACATACCTTCTTTGCCTCAGTACGTCGTTGAGACGCTTAACAAACTGGATGACCCGACGAGCAGCGCGGGAGACGTTGGCAACAAGCTTTCCAAGGACGAAGGGCTCGTGGTGAGGGTACTGCGCCTGGCCAACTCTGCCTATTACGGTCTGTCGAGGCGCGTCACGGGTGTGTCCGAGGCGATCTCCTACCTTGGCTTCAAGACCGTGAAGAGCATCGTCCTGGCCGCTTCGGTTTATAAATTCATGGACAGCACCTTCTCGGGGTACTCCCTGGATCGTGGCCAGTTGTGGAAGCACTCCCAGAGCGTCGCAGCGTCCTGCCGCTACCTTTCGGAAAAACTGAAGGTCTGCGACCCGGAGGAGGCATATGTGGGCGGGCTGATGCACGACATCGGCAAGATCGTCCTGAACGACTACGTCCGCTTCGGTTACAGCATAATCCTCCGTCTGGTCGAGGAGGACGGCATACCGTTTTGCGAGGCGGAGAGGCAGGTGCTGGGGTTTGACCACGCGCAGGTTGGCGGCCTCGTCATGGAGCAGTGGAACCTGCCCGAAGCCTACGTGTATATAACGACCTACCACCACGCGCCGTGGAATCTTCCGGAAAACCTCAGTGAATTCCAGCCAGTAGTGGACATGGTTCACGTGGGCAACGCGATCTGCATAATGCTGGGAGTGGGCATAGGCGCTGACGGGATGCAGTACAACATCTCCACCGAAAGCATGGAGCGCCTTGGCATCGAGGACAGCATCGAGAATATCATGGGCGAGTTCGTGGATTTCCTCTCCACGATGGAAGACGAAGTAAAAGACCATCAAGCGCGCTGATGCGGTCACGCGCTGGAAAGCCCGTCATTGTGCTGGACGGCCCCGCCGGAGCCGGCAAGAGCACCGTCAGCAGGGAGGTCGCTAGGCGGCTCGGCTTGCCTTTCTTGGACACGGGCGCGATATACAGGGCGATAACGCTGGTCATGCTCAGGGATGGGATCCCCCCGCGCGATGTCAGCCGGTTGACGGAGCGCCTTCGCGGTTTCAGCGTCTCCTTTCCCGGCGGCAGGGTCACGGTATGCGGGGAAGACGTAACTGACGCCATAAGGACCCAGGAGATAGACAGCCAGGTCTCCGGGTATTCTGCCGTCCCGGAGCTGCGGCGTTCGATCCTGGACATACAGCGACAGGGCGCATCCGAGGGGCTGGTGGCTGAGGGCCGCGACATGGGGACGGTCGTGTTCCCGGACGCGGATCTGAAGATCTTCCTGACGGCCTCGCCCGAGGCCAGGGCCAGACGCAGGTACAATGAGAGGCTCGAAAGAGGCCAGACGCCTGATTACGAGGAGATCCTTGATCAGGTCAACAGGCGGGACGCGATAGATTCCAACAGGGACGTGGCGCCCCTAAAGCCGGCTTGGGACGCCATATGTTTCGACACGACCGGCATGTCGTTCGATGATGTCGTGAGCGGCATACTCGGTTACGCAGCCGGGCTGCTGTGAAATGGTTTTGAGCGATGCCTTCTACTGGGCCACGAAGACGCTGTTCCGGGTGGCCTTCACGCTCTACAACGGGCTCGAGGTCGAGGGGCTGGGGGGGATCCTCCCGCAGACGACCTATATCGTGGCTTCCAATCACGCGAGCTACATCGACCCGCCGCTCTTGGGCGGGGTGTTCCCTGGACGTCTGCGGTACCTTGCGAAGGACTCCCTCTTCGAAAACCCGGTGATGAGGTTTCTCATATCCAACCTAGGGGCGATACCGGTAAAGCGCGAGGACAGTCAGAGGGCGGGCGCGGTGATGAAGGTCGTGCTGGAGCGGCTCGCTCAGGGCGAGAGCTTCCTGCTGTTCCCGGAGGGCACCAGGAGCAAGGACGGGAAACTGCTTCCGCTGGAGGGCGGGGCAGCATACCTCTCAGTGAAGTCAGGGGTGCCGCTTTTGCCCGTGTATATAAGCGGTTCGAGCGATGCAATGCCCCCTCACAGCAGTTTTCCGCGCCCCGTCAGGCTCAAGGTGACGTTCGGGGCGCCCCTCTTCCCTGACGCTGCCATCGCTGCGGAGAAGCAGAGGCGGGAGACGCTCCTGACCGCGCTGGACGAGGCGCTCCGGTCTCTCGAAAGGGCGAGCGGCCCACGATAGAGCTGACGCTGGCGTCTAAGACGGCTGTCATAGCCTCGATAGACCCAACAGGCGCGGAGGAAAGCGCCATCGATGATCTGGACGAGCTGGCGCTGCTCCTCTCCAACCTGGACGTGTCCGTGGCCGGCAGAGCGGTTCAAAAGCGCCGGACGCCGGATCCGTCCACGTTCATCGGCAGGGGCAAGGCCCTTGAGCTGAGGGATTTCGCGGCATCGGTAGGGGCGGGCCTCTTGGTCGTGGACGACGCGCTGTCGCCTACGCAGAGGAGCAACCTCGAAAAAACGACAGGGCTGATGGTCTGGGACAGGGCGTTTACCATAATGCGGATTTTCGAGCGCAGGGCGATCACCGCCGAGGCAAAGCTACAGGTGGAGCTGGCGCGGCTCAAGTACGAGATCCCCTCTTTGAAGGGGCTTGGTCACCAGATGTCTCGCCTGGGGGGCGGCATAGGCACCAGGGGCCCGGGGGAGACGGAGTTCGAGCGTCACAGGCGCAAGCTGGAGCGTCGGGTCAAGTACATCGAAAAGAGCCTCCAGGGCGTGCGCAAGAGGCGCGACCTGCACAGGCGCCGCAGGGCTAAGGACGGCGTCCGCCTCGTCTCGCTGGTGGGGTACACCAACGGCGGCAAGTCGACGCTGCTCCGCTCGCTCACGAGGGACGAGTCCATAAGGGCTGAAGACAGGCTCTTTTCGACGCTCGACACCCAGACGAGGAGGGTGGACTGCCCGTCCGCTGGCCCCTTCCTCATGTCCGACACGGTGGGCTTTATAAAAAAGCTCCCCCCTGAGCTGGTGGCCGCCTTTCGCTCGACGCTGGAGGAGGCTTCCTCTGCGGATCTCCTGCTGGTAGTGGCGGACGCGTCCTCCCAGACGCCACTGGAGAATTTCGAGGTGGTGCTGGAGACGCTGAGGGACATAGGCGCGGACGAAATCCCTCGTTTCGTCGTCCTCAACAAGATCGACAGGGTCTCGGAGGAGCTGCTCTTCGTCGCTGCCGGGTTCGAGTCGCGCGGGGAGGACGTGATCCGCGTCAGCGCGCTCACGAAGGAGGGACTGCCAGAGCTTGTGCGCAGGATATGCGAGAAACTTGATGAATCGAGATGATGCTCAATGTACGTAAGCATGACCGGGTTCGGGAGTTCGCGCATAGAGAGGGAGCAGGGCACGATCACGCTCGAGCTGTCGAGCGTGAACCACAGGTACCAGGAGATATACGCCCGCTTCCCGAAGGAGCTCGCCTCGTGGGAGCCTTGGTTCCATCAAAAGCTGCGCCGCCTGTTCAGGCGGGGCAAGGTTCAGGCGCGCGTCGAGATAACGTGGGCCTCGTCCGCGCTGGCCGCCTCGTTCAACAAAGAGGTCCTGTCCGCGTATTATCGCGAGCTCTCCGGCGTCAGCCAAGAGCTGGGCCAGACGCGCGACATCTCGCTGTGCGCTCTCCTCGGGCTGCCGGGCGTGATCGACGCGCAGGAGCGTTTCTGGCAGTCGGGGGACAGCGACACCGAGGAGCTGTTGCTGGCGCTTCTCGACACGGGCGCGGCGAACTGGCAAAAGATGCGCGTTACGGAGGGCGCCCATTTAAAGGATGCCGTAGATGAGCATCTGCTCCGCCTGGAGCGCCTGACGGACGAGATCGCCGGCAAGTGGGAAATAGCGCGTGACGCGGCTTTCGCCTCAATGCGGGAGCGCGTGAGAAAGGCACTGGACTCCATATCGGCCGCACCCGACGACTCGCGCTTTGCCCAGGAGGCGATCTTCATAGCCGACCGCTGGGACGTGGCCGAGGAGATCGCGCGCCTCGTCAGCCACACGGCGAAGTTCAGGGAGGCAGGGGAGTCCCCGGAGCCGTCCGGCAGGAAACTCGATTTTCTGGTACAGGAGATGAACAGGGAGCTGAACACGCTGAACTCGAAGATAGCGGACGCCGGCGTCAGGTGGCTGGTGGTGGAGGCTAAGACCGCGCTGGAGCGCATCAGGGAACAAATTCAGAACTTGGAGTGATGTCATGGATTACCGGCTCGTTCATATCGGTTTTGGAAACATGGTCGCCGCTGATCGCGTCGTGGCCATAATCAGTCCGGCGTCTGCCCCGATAAGGCGAATGAGGGACGAGGCGAGGGAAGCGGGGTTTTTGGTGGACGCGACGCAGGGGCGGAAGACGCGCGCTGTGCTGATCATGGACAGCAAGCACGTGATAATGTCCGCCATTCAGCCTGAGACCATCTCCGCCAGGTTCGAGGAGAGCGGGGGGGAGGACGCTGCAAAATAGGAGGGGCTTTATGGGCGGCAAGGGACACTTGTTCATTCTTTCCGGGCCCGCGGGCGCGGGCAAGGGGACGCTCCGCAAGGTGCTCTTCAAGGAGGTGCCGGATCTCGTTTACTCGGTCTCATGCACGACGAGGCTGCGCCGTCCAGGCGAGGTGGAGGGCAAGGACTACTACTTCGTGGGGAAGAGTGATTTCATAGACATGATCCGAAACGACGCTTTCCTGGAGTGGGCGGAGGTTCACGGCAACTACTACGGGACAAGGAAGTCCGACGTGGAGACGTGCCTCGACCTGGGCTGCGACATGGTGCTGGAGATAGACGTCCAGGGGTCGCGCCAGGTGAAGACAGCTATGCCGCAGGCGATCCGGATCTTTATAACGGTCCCATCGATAGACGAGCTGGAAAACCGCCTGGAGGACCGCGGCACGGAGACCCAGGACCAGATGCTGCTCCGGCTGCGCAACGCCACCTTCGAGATGCGCTACGCGGGGGAGTGCGAACACACCATCGTAAACGACAGAGTGGAGAGGTCGTCGCGGGAATTGATAGACCTAGTGTTGGAGTACAGAAATAAATAGGGGGAACTGGCAGGCATGATTTACACGGATCTGGAGAAAATTTACAAGACGAGCGATATAGAGAACAAGTACGCCCTGGCCATGGCCATATCGACGCGGGCGAGGCTTTTGAGCGAACAGAAGGGGCGCAAGCTCGACGGTGAGGGCAGCGAGCGCTATATCACCCACGCCATAGAGGAGATAGAGAGCGGGAAAGTCAGCGTAAAATCAACCCTCATACAGCACGAGGGCAATCAGGGCGATGCATCCGAAGTGGGCGTCGGGTAAGAAAATCCTCCTCGGCATAAGCGGCGGCATAGCGGCCTACAAGACGCCGGATCTCGTCCGCGCCTTTGTCAAGTCCGGGTGCCAGGTGGAGGTGATCCTGACGGAGACGGCCAGCAGGCTCGTGTCGCCGCTGGTGCTCTCCACGCTCTCAAAGCGGAGGGCGTGGCTGGACTCCGATTTCACGTCCCACGAAAACGGATGGAGGATACCGCACATAAGCCTGTCCGACTGGGCTGACGTGTTCGTCGTGGCGCCTTGCACGGCGAACGTGCTGCGCATGGCCGCTTGCGGCGCCGCTGACACGCTCTTGGGAGCGGCCATGCTCGCCTGCGCGAGGCCACTGGTGCTCTTCCCGGCGATGAACGACCGCATGTGGGCGAACCCTGCCACCAAGGAAAACGCCAGGGCGCTCAGCCAGCGCGGCGTCATCGTCGTGGACCCTGACTCCGGCGACCTGGCCTGCGGCTATGAGGGCAAGGGGAGGCTGCCGTCCACGGAAGCGATGCTGGACGAGGCGTGGGCAGCCCTCTGTCCCGTCCGCGACTTGGCCGGCAAGAAAGTCCTCGTCACGGCCGGCCCGACCCACGAGTACATAGACCCTGTGCGCTTCATCTCGAACCCTAGCACCGGCAAGATGGGTTACGCGCTGGCGGCAGAGGCGCGCTACAGGGGCGCTTCGGTGACTCTCGTCTCGGGGCCGTCGTCGGAGCGCGCGCCGTCCGGAGTAAAGCTCGTGAGGACGGTCACGGCGCTGGAGATGCTGGACGCCTGCCTGTCCGAGCTTCCGGATTCGGATATCGTCATAAAGGCCGCTGCCGTCGGCGACTACAGGCCCGCCGCGCGCTCTTTGCAAAAGATCAAAAGGGGCGGCGGCGGGCTGACCATCGATCTCGTCCAAAACCCTGACATCGCGCTCGAGCTGTCGCGTAAAAAGGCACCGGGGCAGATACTGGCCGGTTTCGCGGCTGAGACGGAGAACGTCTGGGAAAACGCCGTGAGGAAGATCTCGGACAAGGACCTCGACCTCGTGGTCGCAAACGACGTCTCGGAGGACGGCGCTGGCTTCAAGTCCGATACGAACAGGGTGAGGGTCTACTTCGCGGATAAATACGGCCTTTCCCCGTCGTCTATGATATCCGGCACGAAGCTGGAGGCAGCTGCGGGGATCTTCGACCAGATCGGCCGGATCCCAAAGGCACATGCCCGTTAAGGAATAAAATGGAAAAGATCTCAGTGGCGCTGGCTGGGCCGTGGTGGGGAGCGCTCACGTACAGCGCGCCTCAGAAATACCCCGAGGGCGTGAGGCTGCTGGTGCCTGTCGGAAATGGCAGCAGGGTGGGGATCGCGCTGGACGGTGGCTTGGATGGTTTCGACGGCGAGCTCAAGGAAATCAGCGCCGTCATAGACGACGAGCCGGTTCTCCCGCAGTTTGCGATGCCGTTGATCCGATGGTTCAGCGAGACATATCTGTGCGGGATCGGCACGGCCATGAAGACGCTGCTGCCGGCGAACTTTCTCTCGGGAGACGAACTCGGGCCGCGCGTGGCGATGCCTCGTCGCATCGGCGTGGCCCAGCCTGATCTGTTCCTCTACGAACCCGGCGACCCGGTCCGTCTCGATCGATGCGCCGAGATGCTGTCGGACGGGCTGCCCTCCCTGATTTGCTTTCCCGTCTACGACGCGGCCAAGGCCTTCGCGAACCGCATGGGCGGCAGGGCCTTCCTCTACCCCCGGGGCGAGGTGAAGGCTGAGTGGAAGGCGTGGAACGCGCTCCTGGCTGGCGACACCTGTAATATAGTGGTCGGCGGCCAGGCGGCTGCTATGGCCCCAGTGCCGGGTCTCGCCAGGATCATAGTCGAGGACGAGAGCAATAACGTGTGGAGGACGTTCCGCCCTCCCGTGTTCAACGTCCGCAGCCTTCTCGCGAAGCGGGCGCGCTTAGAGGGCGCGTCGCTCGTCCTGGCTGGGCGGATGCCATCGTCCCGCGTCTACAGGAAGCTAGGCGCCGCCAATGGAGGGGCGGAGTCCGAGGCTCGCGGCGGCAGGGGGAAAAACTTTCTGTTCGTGGACCTCAAGCTGGCATACGCCCCGCCAGTAAAGGGAGTCCAGGACGCCTTGGCCGTGAGCGAAGCCTTGGTGCGCGAGACGGCATCGGCGATAAGCAGGGGTTCATGGGCGCTCTGGATCCTCGACAGGAAGGGCTATGCCGGCGAGGTGTTCTGCGAGGAGTGCGGGAGGTCGCTCCGCTGCGGGAAGTGCGGCGGCGCCATGAGGTGGGAAATTTCATCTGATCAGGCTGGCGCGCTTGTCTGCGGAACATGCCGCGCCAGCGAGGGCGTCCCGGAGAGCTGCCCGCACTGCTCAGGCAGGCTCCTGACCGCGAAGCGCCCGGGGCTGGAAGCGCTCCTGCCCATAGCCAAAACCGCCCTTGCAAAGGTCGCCATCTCCGGCCAGACGCCGATAGTCACGATCACCGGGGATGACAACGCGCCCCTGCGCGCCGCGCCAACTGCGCCGGGGGGGCTGGTGATCGGCACCAGGGCGGCGCTGGCGTTCTGCGACATCGCGGACGTGGGCTTGGTCGGATGGATAGACGCGGACGGTGAGGCGTGGTCCCAGGAGTACGACGCGCGGGCCAGGGCCTTCGGCCTCGTCTGGGAGTCGCGCTGGCGGGGCATGGCGAAAAGCCCTGACGACCGGCTCGTGGTCCTGCAATCGAGGCGTCCCGGCGTGGAGTGGCAACGCGGATTCGCTGACGACCGCCCCAGCAGACCTGGCTGGGCGCGCTTCTGGAAGGACGAGATGAAAGAGCGCGCGGAGTTCTCCATGCCCCCCTTCGCGTCCCTGGTCAGGATAGAGGCGAGCGCCAGGGACGTCCGCCCGCTCGTGGCCAGCTTAGACTCGTCACGCATCGAATACTGGCTGTCGGACTCCCCTGACCCTCAAAGCGCCCCTGCGCAAAAAGACGCGCCCCCGCACGGCAGCGCTAAAAGCCCTCGGACAACCATATGGATCAGGGCCAGGGGCCTCTCCGCCCTCCGAAGCGCCCTAGCCCCCTTCTTCTCGATAAAGCGTGCAGGGCGCGGCTACCCGTCGGTGACGGCGCGCCACGAGTGACCTGGGTTCTAATGCCGCTTCATCGTCAGGCCTCGCGAAGGCAGAGGTGTTCGCCGCGGCATTTGCTGTCAAGTTGTTTGCTTGACAGGCGGGCGATACGGCCCTATAATCCCCTGGGTGTCATAAAAAGCCCGTGGAGTGGTGCGTTTGCCTTTCTTCGATGACGGTATCCTGCTGGAGCAACGCGTTCTTTTCGGAGAGTTGCTGGATCTCTACGCCCCCCTTCTGACCGAAAAACAGCGGCTGGCCTGCGAACTTCTGCTGCGGGAGGATCTTTCCATGGCTGAACTGGGCGGCGAGCTGGGGCTGACGCGGCAGGGGGCTCACGATTTGGTTCGCAGGTCGCGGGATCTGCTTTACGAGATCGAGGACAAGCTGGGGCTGCTAGGGCTCCGCAAGCGTTGCGCGGAGCTAATGGAGTCGTCCAGGGTATGCGAGCCGCCGCTGCCAGATCACATCAGCTCTCGCATCGAAGGGTTGCTTCCAGAGGGGGTGATAGACGATGTTTGACGCGTTAAAAGAGAGGTTCGAGAGCGTATTCTCCTCCCTCAGGGGGAAGGGGAGGCTGACCGCCGAGGACGTGGACGTGGCGCTGCGCGAGGTTCGCAGGGCGCTTCTGGAGGCTGACGTGAACTACAAGGTAGTGAAGTCGCTCATAGAGGCCATAAGAACCCGCGCTACCGGGGCCTCCGTGCTGAGTTCGATAACGCCGGCGCAACAGGTGGCCACAGTGGTTTACGAAGAGCTGACCGGGATCATGGGCAAAGATCCCTCCCCGATCGCCATATCCCCGAAGCCGCCCTCGATTTTCATGATGGTCGGCCTCCAGGGCGCAGGGAAGACCACGGCGGCGGTCAAGCTGGCAAAGCGCATGTCGAAATCGCACAAGCCGCTCGTGGTGGCCTGCGACCTCCGTCGCCCCGCCGCCATAGATCAGCTCCGCGTACTGGCTGACAAGGCGGGCGTCG
>JAIRNC010000062.1 GCA_031258255.1 Synergistaceae bacterium | reverse complement strand
CTCAGTTGTTAGGTTTCTAGTTAATGCTTCAGGTTGTGGTGTGGTAGTTGTTAATTCCAGTAGACTGGGTACCTGAGCAGTTGTGGTCTCGCTTATTAATTTTGTTGTGAATTTTTCAGGTTGTTGCATGGTATATGTTAATTCCAGTAGACTGTGTATGTCAGCAGTAGTGGTCTCAGTTTTTAAGTTCGTAGTGAATGCTTCAGGTTGTGGTGTGTTTGTTGTTAATTCCAGGAGACTTGGAACATCAGCTGTTTTGTTCTCATTTATTAGTCTTGTACTGAATGCTTCTGTTTGTGGCATGGTAGTTGTTAATTCCAGTAGACTAGGTACCTCAGCATTCGGGGTCTCACTTTTTAAGTGTGTAGTGTATTGTTCAGTTTTTGGTGTGGTTGATGTTAATTCCAGTGGTTCTAGTATCTGAGTACTGTTGATCTCAGTTATTAGGTTTTTAGAGAATGCTTCAGGTTGTGGTGTCGTAGTTGCCTCTAAACATGAACGTTTTACGAAAAACCGCGCTGTCGCTGACAAGGAAGGCCGATCTTGGACGTAAGCGGCTAGGGGCCAGAAAAAAGATGCTCAAAGCCGCTCTCAATCCAGATACATTATTGAAGATCCTTTTCTCCAAAAAGTAAATGCTGTCGCCCTGCTCATTACGTGATTTCACGTTGACGTATGGCGCGCGATGATATAATATGAAAATGATTTTCATATTGTTATTGGAGGCATGTCCATGGGCCGGCCCACGAGATACAACACAGCGCAGGGCAAGGCGACGCTGGAATACCTGGCCTCGCTAGGAGGCAGGCACGTCACCGCCGCCCAGGTCGCCCTGCACTTTAGCAGGGCGAATCCGCCCATCGGCCTCACGACCGTCTACAGGCACCTGGAGAGGTTGGCGGAGAGTGGCCTTGTGCGCAAATATTTCGTGGATGGCGCTTCAAGCGCCTGCTATCAGTACGCGGCGAACGGCGAAAGCTGCTCGGAGCACTTTCACCTGAAGTGCGAGTCGTGCGGCGCCCTCCTCCACCTGGAGTGCGAGACTCTCGACGAAATACAGCGTCACGTCTACGAGGAGCACTCGTTCTTAATCAACAAAAGCAAAATGGTCTTTTACGGCAAGTGCGCGGATTGCTTGAAGGGCATCGGGGGGGTAGGAAATGAGGAGGGCTGAATCGCCCATTTACGATGTTTTGCGCCATCGCGCGCCGCGCAGCGGGCCATTCAGGCTTGCGTCGATTGCGCTCTGCCTTTCCATTCCCGCTGTCTGCGCCCTGCTTGCGGCGTCGGCGCTGGCCCACGCGAACGGCGCACACGAGCACGACGGCCTGTGCGGGTGCCTGGCCTGCGCGTTGGCTGCCGCAGAGCAGAGCCTGCTTTGGGGTGCCAGCCTGCCGGCGTGGCGCGCGATATTTTCGTCCTGCGCGCTCCTCATAGCGCTTTATAATCTGAAAGCTTCCTTCGCCTGGGCTTATTTTCAGACGCTGACCGCGCTGAAAATCCAGCTGAACAGATGAAAACCATCCATCGAGAGAGTACGCTTATATAGTTAGAAAAACAGCTTAAAAAATATGGAGGTATCACGGTCATGAAGAAATTTTTCACGATGCTGTTGTCTTTGTCGCTCCTTGTGAGCGCCCTCGCATCATGCGGGCAGGCGGCTGCAGAAAAAGTGAGCATAGTTACGACCATCTTCCCTCAGTATGACTTCGCGCGCGCGATCGCCGGGGACAGGGCCGATATTACGATGCTGCTCCGGCCCGGCGCGGAGAGCCACACCTACGACCCTACGCCGCGCGACATACTGAAAATCCAGAACTGCGACGTTTTCATATACGGCGGCGGCGAGTCGGACGAGTGGGTCAAGAGGGTGCTGGGGTCCGTCGACACGTCGAACATGAAAATCATCTCCCTCATGGACTGCGTTGAGACGGTAGAGGAGGAGATCGTCGAGGGGATGCAGGAAGAGGAGGAAGAGGGGCACAGCCACGACGAGGGCTTTGAGGTAAGCGACATAAGGGACCGCCCGACGTTCGCTGACTGGAAGGGCGACTGGCAGTCCGGCTATCCGTACATATTGGATGGGACGCTGGACGAGGTCTTCGAGCACAAGGCCGAGGACGACCCGGAGAAGACCGCCGAGCATTACAGGAAGTACTACACAGACGGCTACAAAACCGACTACAGCCGCATCGTCCTGGACGACAAGGACAACAGCATCACGTACTACGCAGCGGGCAAAGAGGTCGCTAAGGTGAAGTACGAGTACAGGGGGTACGCCGTCCTGACCTACGACGACGGGAGCAAGGGCGTGAGGTATCAGTTCGAGGCCGCGGGGCCGACGAACGGCGCGCCGAAGTACATCCAGTTCAGCGACCACGCCTACAAGCCGACGGAGGGGCTGGAGCATTTCCACCTGTACAACGGCAACGACGGCTTCGAGCCGATGTTGGAGAACCTCGTGAACTGGCCGACGTTCTACCCGGCGTCGATGAGCGGGGAGGAGATCGCCGAGTCCATGATCGGCCACGACCACGAGGCCGAGTATGACGAGCACGTGTGGACGTCGCCCAGAAACGCGAAGATCATCGTCCAAAAGATATCCGATACGCTGGCAGGCGTCGACCCTGCCGGCGCGGCCGTCTACAAGAAGAACACGGCGGCTTATATAGCGGAGCTCGACAAACTGGACAAGGCCTTCAGCGGCGTGGTGAAGGGCGCTTCCCGGAAGACCCTGGTCTTTGGCGACCGCTTCCCGTTCCGCTACTTCGCTGACGCCTACGGGCTGAAGTACTTCGCGGCGTTCCCGGGCTGCTCGACGGAGACGGAGGCCAGCGTGGCGACGATAGCGTTCCTGATAAACAAGGTGAAGGCGGAGAAGATACCCGTCGTGTTTCACATCGAGCTGTCCAACGAGAAGATAGCGGACACGATCTGCGAGGCGACTGGCGCCAAAAAGCTCCGGCTGCACGCGGCTCACAACATATCCAGGGACGACTTCCAGAACGGGGTGACGTACCTGGACATAATGACGGCCAACGTGGGCGCGCTTAAGGAAGCTCTGAAATAAGAGACAACCGGGAGGGCGCGGCCGATAACTAGCCGAGCGCGCCCTCCAGCTTGCTCCTGCTGGCGTCGTATTCTGGCTCAAAGAGGAGGGGGCAGGCGTCGATGCCTGCCTCCAGCTTGTTCACCCTGGCGGCGAAGGCCATGCAGGTTCTCTCGCCGCACCTCTGGCAGTTTGTCTTTGGGAGAAGGTTGTATATGAAGAACACAGGCACGGGCTTGCGGCGGGCGTAAAGGGGCGTCATCTCCGACCTGCTCTCGTAGGTGTCGTTGATGAGGTCCTTCAGCCAGTCCAGCAGCTCGTACAGCTCCGTCCTGTTCGAGAACTTGGCTATGTTCACCTGGTCGTTTATGATGGTGTATTCGATACCGTCGTTCGTGAATCGGATCGACCCGTCGCCGTGGTTGTAGACCGATGACCTGAACATGCCGTTCAAGTACGGCATAATCTCCTTCAGGTCGGCTGAGGCCCTGGTGCGCGCTACGAATTTATCAGCGAGTTGGACGCAGATATCCACGTCCAGTACCTCGATGGACGCAAGGAACATCGTATCAGTCAGGCGGCAGCGACGCTATCTCGCCTAGCGCGCCGACGAAGCGCTCGATATCAGAGGGCTGGTTGAAATAGCCGATGCTGGCCCTCACTGCCCCAATAGGCGCCGTCCCCAGCAGTCGGTGGGCTTCCGGCGCGCAATGGAGGCCGGAGCGGACCATAATCCCGTAATCCCTGTCCAGCCTCATCGAGACCTTGTGCGGGTCATGCCCCTCTATGTTGAAGGAGACGAGCCCGATGCGGTTTTCCGCGGATCGCGGCCCGTAGCAAGTCAGCTTTGGGACGCTTTCGAGGCCGTCAAGGAGCAGCCCGGAGAGCCTGGCCTCATGCGCCCGCACGGCGTCGACGCCTATGTCCAGCAGATACTGCGCTGACGCGCGCAGCCCCGCTATGCCGCTGATGTTCATGGTCCCGGCTTCATAGCGGTCTGGCGGGTCGTCCGGCGGGAACGGCGACAGCGACATCCCGCCCGTGCCCCCCTCCTTTAAGGTGGAGAGCTCCAGCCCCTTCCGCAGGTACAGGCCCCCGGTGCCGGTGGGCCCCAAAAGGCCCTTGTGTCCGGTGAATGCCAGCATGTCGACCGGGACGGCAGTCACGTCTACGGGGTAGGCGCCGGCCGTCTGCGCGGCGTCCGCCAGGACAGCGGCGCCGCGCTCGTGCGCCGCGGCCACCAACTCTTCCAACGGCGTCACGCATCCGATCACGTTGGATGCGTGTGAGACGGCCAAGAGCCGGACGCCGTCCTGGAGCTTCGCCTTAACGCTCTCCATGTCCAGCGCCCCCTCTGCCGTGCAGGGGACCCTATCAACCTGTATCCGCCGCTGATCCTCCAGTTTTTTGAGAGGGCGCGCGACGGCGTTGTGTTCGTATCCCGTGGTCAGCACCCTGTCCCCCTGCCTGAGGTAGCCCTTGAGCGCTATGTTTATGGACTCTGTCGCGTTGCAGGTGAAAATAACCTGGCTTGGGCGCGGCGCGCCCAAGAGGCTGGCGATGGCTTTTCGCGCTTCATAGACGAGCCTGTCGGCTTCCAGCGCGCGGGCATAGTTGCCCCTGCCAGGGCTGGCGCCGTTTTCGCGCATGTACTTTATGACCGAGGCGTAGACTGCGTCGGGCTTGGGGTAGGAGGTCGCGGCGTTGTCCAGGTAGAGGGGCGTCGGGTGGGTCACCGTATCAGCCGTACAGGACAGCGCCGAAATAGGTGATGGTGTTCACCCCGTTTACGTATTGCAGGCCGCTGCGCTCCGCCAGTTCCGACACGGCGATGCCGTATGCCTCCAAAGAGGCTATGGCCTTTTCAGGGTGCCTGCACAAATCGCCCGTGCACTTAGCGCACCTTTCGCATACCAAGCAGGCCCCGCCGCCGAGTTTGAGCGCGCGCCCCACATAAGGTGTAATCTTTGAAAAGAACGACACTAAGAGTTTGCGGTGCTTTCGGGAAGCAAGCTCCATCCCCTCAACGTCGAACGAATCCGTGAGGACCCCGACGCTCTGCAGGACAAGGGCGCGCTTATACGCGCTCGCCCGCGCTATCAGCTCGTCGATATCCCCCACGTCTGGAGGGCACATCCAGTTCGTGCCGTACTTCCCGCATCTGTTCTGCTTGCAGGCGTCGCGGAACTCCCGCCTGAACGGGATGTCCGACACGTCGATGGCAGCCGCTTTAAACGCGCCGCAGCGCAGCGCGAGCGCGTTTAAAGCCGCTTCATCGGCCACATCTCGCGCCGCTTTCCTCAGCATCCGGCGCACCTCATCCCGTGCAAGGCCAGGGCTGTCTTGTTGAGCGACGAAAGGTCATACGGCGTGTTCTGGTAAATGATAAAGTTAAGCCAGTTGGAGAAGAGCAGGCTCGCGTGGGAGCGCCACCTCATGACCGGCGTGTTTTCTGGGTCATCGTCCGGGAAATAGCCGGACGGAACCGGCGTCGGCGCGCCGGACCTGACATCGCGCCAGTACTCCGCGGCCAGCGTGAGGCAGTCGTACTCGGAATGCCCGGTCACGAATATCCTCCTCATGTCGTTGCTTGAGGCTATGTACACCCCCGCCTCGTCGGAGACGGAGAGCGTCCTGATATCGTGGCAGGAGGCTATGTCCTCAGCCAGGACAGTGGTATAGCGGGAGTGTGGCGCGTAATAAACGTCGTCGAAGCCGCGCAGCAGCGGATGGTTGGGGACGAGGCTGCGGTGAGGGAACACGCCGGTAAGTTTTTCCGCCATCATGTGTTTGTCTATGCCATAATGGTGATAGAGGCCGGCCTGCGCGCCCCAGCATATGTGGAACGTGGAGTAGACGTGATCGGAACACCAGTCCATGATGTCCGAAAGCTCCGGCCAGTAGTCCACGTCCTCGAACGGCATAGTCTCGACGGGCGCGCCCGTTATGATCATGCCGTCGTAACGCGAGTCGCTGATGTCGGCAAAACTCTTGTAGAAGGCTTTCAGGTGGTCGGCGGACGTGTTGCGGGAGACGTGGGTCGCCATCTGGATGAATTCGACCCCGACCTGAAGGGCCGTCCCGCTGAGCAGCCGTAAAAGTTGGATCTCCGTCTCGTTCTTGGTCGGCATCAGGTTGATTATGGCTATTTCAAGCGGCCTGATGTCCTGGCTTGCCGCGCGGGACTCGTGCATCAGGAAAATATTCTCCGCGGCGAGTATTTTGGCGGCAGGCAGATTGTTCGGTATCTTGATTGGCATATATCAGACCCCTATTTCATGAAAATCTTTTTCGGATCCCAAACCGCGCGCCGCTAGATCCTGCGGCACGATAAAAAGGCCTTCCTAACCTAGGAGGCGTGCCAAACATTATATCACTTCAGCCCCGCCTTTTTAGGATAGAAAGGCCTTTCTTCAAACTTTCTTTCACGACAGAGGGATAAGGAGACACCCTCGGGTTCGTCTAAACGACATTTCTCCGTTTAGAAAGACAGCCATCGCAATAGTTTAATCTTCGTCCCTCGTGCGTATTACAGTAAATCAGCCTCCGCTTAACCTTCACCCTTTAAGCGGGCTTAATGCAAACCGGACTTCTAAGCGCAGAGCGTAACGGCGAGATCCGCTGCCGTCGCGGCGTCCTCGGTGAACGCGTCCGCCCCTATCTGGTCGCAGAAGGCCTGGGTGATCGGCGCGCCGCCGATCATGATCTTTACCTTGTCGCGGATCCCTCTCCTCTTCGCCGCCTCCACCACGTCTCCCATGACGCACATCGTGGTGGTCAGCAGGGCGGAACAGGCGATGATCTGACAATTTTCCTTGACGGCCACGTCAACGTACTTCTCCGGATCCACGCCGGCGCCGAGGTCGATGACCTCGAGCCCCTTGCCCTCCATCATCAGCTTGACGAGGTTCTTGCCGATGTCATGCAGGTCGCCTTTGACCGTGCCTATTACGACTTTGCCGCTCGCCTTTACCCCCGCGCTGGCCAAAAGCGGCTTCAGCAGCTCCGTGCCGGCGTTCATGGCGCGCGCCGCTACGAGGACTTCCGGTACAAAGACCTCGTTGTTCTTGAATTTCCCGCCAATTACGTCCATTCCGGCGAGCAAACCCTTCTCCAGTATGTCCTTCGCGGTTATCTTCTCGTCAATTGCCTTCTGCACGAGTTCCTTTACTGCCTTCGCCTTGCCCTTTTGAAGCTCCTCCGAAATCTGGTCCAACACCGACATGCACATACCCCTCTCTTTGGAAAAATTATACTGCCTTTGCGTACCTCGCTGCCACCCCACACTCCTCAATTGCCTTCCTGAAATGAGTCGGCGAGACGCCCGCGATTCTTTTGAACACCTTCGTGAAATAGCTCGGGTCTTCGAAGCCCACCATGGATACGATATCGGTTATCCTAAGCTCTTGCCGCAAGAGTAGTTGCTTGCTCTTCTCAATCCTTATCCTGTTGAGGTACATGCTGAAATTGCACCCTACCGTTTTTTGAAAGACCCTGCAAAAATGTGACGGCGACAAGTATACAGTCTTTGCGGCGTCCTCAAGCGTTATTTTATTTGGATAGTTTTGCCATATATATTTAACGGCCATATTGATGTCGTCTAAATTTTTCTTTTGGGACAGGGTGAATATGCAGCCAACATACTGGTTCATCACTTCCGATAGCAAGACGCAAAGCTCGTCAATGCCGCCGATAGCCTGCGCGTCCCGCCAGAACCTGCGGTTTATGCCGAACGCCCTGTCCGCCGGGACCCCGAGGTCTATGGCGCATCTCGATATCAGCACCAGCAGATCGTATGTCTTCGATTTCATCAGGTCGAAATCGTCGCCGGAGCAGAACAACACATGCCCCAGCAGCTCATTCAAGTGTTTCTGCGCCTTGGCTTTGTCAGAGTCCTGTATGCTGGCCAGCAATTTTTTTTCCGCTTTGACAGGATACCCCGGAAGATCCGCCGCCGCCTTGCCATCGCCGACAGAGCTGCCGTCCAGGGCGGAACAGCCCAAACCGGTCGGTCCGGAACATGCGTTCACGCATTCGCGCGCAAATTTAAAACCACGACTACACCCTTTAGTCGCCAATGGCATAGTGGCCTCCTATTTGACTGTTACTTTAAATTGGCGACTTAATATTAACACAAGAAAGAGCAAAAATCTTGGTAATAATCGGATATTTTTATCAATTTTTTGCGAATTACGTTGAACAATGTATCGTCGGAAGCCGTCCGGCCAAGGAGCGAAACCACATGCATAAAAAAAATCCAAAAAACCTGCGGCATCGCCCCATTCCACGCGACGGGACACTGCTAAATATCGCCGAACGCCATGTTGTCCATGAAAAGGTCCTGGAATTTCGGATGCGTCGAGAGCGGCATCTCCTGGGTCCTTTTGGCAAGCCCGTCAGCCTCGCCCAGCAGCGCCAGGTCCCTGCACACCCGCGCGCACCCTCCCAGCGAGCTGTTGCCGATGGAGCGCACTTTTTGAGCCATCTCTTCGGGGAGTATGCCGATCTTGACGGCGCTCTCGATGCGCAGCTTCTGCCCGAAGCCGCCAGCCAGGTATACCGCGTCGAGCTGCGATATATCGAGCCCGGCCTCTGACATGAGGATTTCGACCCCTGCCCTGATGGCTGACTTGGCGAGCTGGAGTTCGCGGATGTCCTTCTGCGTGAACAGGATCTGTTTTTTGTCCTTCCTCTCCGCTATGACCACGCCGCAGTCAAAGTATTCTTCGTCCATGCGCCCCGTCTCGTCTATGATCTCAGCTTCGAGCAGACACGCGGCGGCGTCCAGCACGCCTGACCCGCAGATGCCGACGGGTTCGGCGCCTCCGATCGTCTCGCAGGCGTATGTGTCTCGGTCGAGCTCTATCTTGCTGATCGCCCCCGGGATGCTCCCTGTGCCGCACGTGATGCCGCCGCCCTCGAACGCCGGGCCGGCCGCCGTGGAGCAGCAGAACACCTTGTCGCCGTTCCAGAGCATCATCTCGCCGTTCGTGCCCATGTCGATCAAAAAAACGGTCTCGCCCTCGTCCCCCCGGCAGTCCAGGTATCCGGCGGTTATGTCGCCGCCGACGTAAGCCGACACCCACGGCAAGAGGTACACCGGAGGGCCGTCGGCATCGGCGCCGAATACCTCCCCGAACGTGTATTCGTCCTTATGAGGGAACTCCGGCTCGAACGGATAGACACCGAGAGAGACGCAGACGTATCCGAGGAGGAGGTACATCATCGTCGTGTTGCCGGCGACGCAGACGCGCTTCAAGAGGGACGGATCCGTATTGACATCAGCGCAGAGGGACTTTATCGCGTCTAAGAGGGATTTCCTGATGGCGTCCCTCAATGATTCGAGGCCGCCCTCGTTGGCGAACTGGATGCGGGATATCACGTCCTCTCCGTACTGCCTCTGCGGGTTGAGAAACGACCTGGTGCTGGCGACCTTGCCGCTGCCGGAGTCTATGAGCTGCAACACGACCGTCGTCGTCCCGATGTCCACGGCCACCGAGAGGTCGTCGAAGTTGTCTATGGCCTCGGCGAGGTTTTTGCCGGAGGCGTAATCCTCTATTATGACAAAGCTCTCCTCGCCGCTTTTAACCTTTACGCGCATCCCGTCCGCCGCGTCCGTCTGGCACGCGAGACGCTCCCTGCCGTCGACGCTGACCACGCACTTGCCGCACGTCCCGCGCCCTCCGCAGTTAGCCGCGATGGAAACGTCGTTTACCCGCAGGATATCGAGCAGGTTCTGCCCGGCGAGCGCTTCTAGTTCCAGCGTCTCCCCGGAAGCGGTTATGACCTTGATCTTCGCTGCGTCGTCCTTCACAAAACCAGCCCCATTCATAGATGTTTAAGCGTATCTAGCCCGCGTTCTTTAGTTCCCCCCAGAACTTGGCGATGTTTTTTTCTTTGATGTCCTTGCCGATAAAGACCAGCCGGCACGGCCCGTCCGGCGGAGGCGATTCTATCCGCAGCGTGTCGAAGACGCCCTGGAGCATCTTGGGTTCGCCGCGGTAGATCACCTTCCCCTTGATGCGGTAGACATCTCCGAAAGCGCCGTCCCTCAACATGCCCTCCAGCCCGCTGATGGATTTTTCATCGAAGCTCCTCGGCTCGACGGTGACGGTGTCAACGTCAGGGTGAATGTGGGAATGCCCGTGGCCGTCGTCGTGGTGGTGGCCGTGTCCATGGTGATGGTGATGGTGATGATTGTGATCGTGGCGCCCGTCGTCGTCGTCCTCGTCGTCGGCGCTTACGCCGACGCTCCCGCCTATGTCGAGCGTGGCGAAGTCCTTGTCACTGAGTTCGCCCCACGGTTTTGCCAGTATATCAGCGCGTTCGTTGAGCGGCGCGAGCCGCCGCGCGAGCCTGCCCACGTCCCCATCGTACGATTCGAGCTTGCTCAGGACCAGCACGTCGGCGTGGGCGACCTGGTTTGAGAAGAAATTCCCAGGGACCAGCATCGCGTCCGTGACGTGATTGCTGTCCACTACGGTTATCACGCTGTCAATCTGGCAGTTCCCGTCAAGGACTGGGTCGCCCCTCAGCACGTCCTGGAACTTTTCGAATATGAATATCCCGGACGGCTCGAACACGATCCGCGTAGGCGCGAACTCGTCCACTATCTCGCGGAGCGCGGTGCCGATCTTGCCTTGGAGAGTACAGCAAATGCACCCCCCCACTATATCGACGGTCTGGAACCCCTTTTGCGCGAGCAGGGCGGAATCCACGCCGGCCTCGCCAAATTCGTTCACCACGTAAGCCGTCTTCTCCCCCGTCCTGATGTAGTAATCCATCAACAGATTGGCGAACGTAGTTTTCCCGGCGCCAAGGAAGCCGGATATCAGAGTCATGCGAATCATCGGTTTTCCCCTTCCTGCGTCATTGACAAAAACGTCTGGCTTAATCGCTAAAACGAGAATGAGGACAGATAAAGGCAAGCAAAACAAAAAAGTGCCAATTTAAGAAACGTTCTGACCAGGACAATAGTATTATAATCTCCCTTTGCTGTCAATGTGTGCGCGAAGAGGATGATGGAAGATGGAAAGCCGTTAAAGTTTTAGACGCGTCAATTTAAATGATGTCATTACCGAAGGGAGGGCCGCAAGCGACGCGGCCCTCCCGGCTTGTCTTAGAACGTGAGGTCGTATTTCTTTGGATCGAACTTGTCGCAGTCCGGCAGCACTTCCTCAGCGAGTTCGCCAAGTGTCTTCGGCAGTTCCCCTACCTCGTCTATGTACTGCTCCAGCTTCTCCTTCTCCCTTACGCTCAGACGGAGCTGCCCTTCATCGTTGGCCTTCTTGATGGAGGCCAACGATAGCTCCGCGGCCTTCTTCGTGCGGTTATAGAAGCCGGTCTCCTTGACTATGCCCTTGGCTATCTCAAGGACTACGTCAGGGCGGAGTATCCACGCGTGGGGGTCTATGTGACTGTCGGAGTCGGCGTGCAGGTCGCGGAGCAGGAGGGCCGCCTCCTTGCTCCGGGCCGTGGCGGTGTTCATCAGCCGGCAGTCGTAGGCCAGCGTCTCGAAGGACGCGACCGGCGCTATGCCGCTCAAAAGCTGCACGTTCTGGACGGACTCGTTCGACCAGAAGTCAGCGACGCAGATGGCGATGTTGCCGCAGGCGCTCAGGTGGGCGCAGGAAGCCGTGCGGCCCTCCATCGATATCGGGTTGCCGGAGATGGCCTTCACATACGGGCCTTCGTAGCCGCAGTCCTTGTCGGGGCCCTTCGCGCCGCACTCCATGGCGACCAGGCTGCGTACGCCCGCCATTACGCGGTCCACTGCCGCGAAGACGCGGGGGATGTAGTTCTTCTCGGCCAGGACCATGGCCGTGTTGGCAAGGCCGCAAGCCGTGTCGCCCGCCGCTACCACGCCGTGCTTGTCGGCGATCTTGACTATCTCAGTCCAGATATGCTCCATGTCCACGCACGCTATGGCCGAGTACGCGAACACGTCCTTCTTGATGTCGCACATCATGAGGGCGTCGTCGTGGACTTCCTTGCCGCCTATCGTCTCGATCGCGAGGAAATCCGCCCCAGCCGCCGCGCTGCCCTCGAACGCCTTCATAGTCTCGTCCCAGCGCGGGCCGCGCCACATGTGCTCCACCTGGTCGCCCTCGCGGTTGTCGTTGGGCGTGATGCGCACGGATCCCTTGATGCCGTGCTTGGACTCGTGTGCCTTCACTATGTCGACGACCGTCTTGCAGACGTCTATGCACCACTCCGGCTTGAATGTCATGTCGGGCAGGGTCTCTATCTCCAGACAGAACCCCGGGACTTCCAGCTCCCTCGCTCGCTCGCAGGTCTTCGTCGCTATTTCCTTGTAATGCCCTATCGCTGTCGCCCACGTCGCGTCTGTGAGCGCCATGGTCGGGACCGTGAAGTTGAGCTCCGGGTAAATCGTCCCGCCGCCTACCACCATCCCGTTCTTGAGTTTGACAGGGTTTTTAGCGTGACCGTAGACAAAATCTTTTACATCGGTGTACGCAGTCGTGGTGTACTCTTTCCTTGCCATCTGCTTCGCTCCCCCTTAATAAATTATGATGTGGTCCCCTTCGGTGGGCAGAGCATAGCATTTTTAGGATAAAATTGCTATATGGTAATGAAAATTTAGCTGGAATCAATCAATATTTTACCAGAATACCAATTTCTGTTACCTGATGTCGATAAGATCGTAAAAGGCGGAGCGAAACGCCCCCACGTTCGCGTTACGCACAAGGAGCGGGGGCCATCGCGGCCCCCGCCTGTTTTTACGCCTTCGTGTCCAGCGTCGTGCCCTTGAATCGTTTCAGGTTCTCGATCATGCGCAGCACGCTGTCCGGAGGTATCTTGCGTATCACGTCGTCTTTGCCGTCCACAACGGACACTTGGAAGACGTCTGCGTCATCCTGGTACTCGAACTTGAGCCTGCTGTTCGAATACTCCGTGAGCCTCTTGGCTGCGTCGAGCGCTTCTTTCAGTTGCTCCTTGCCTAACGGAGCTGCGTCCGTCGCGGCCGGCGAGACCGTGGCGTCTCTGTTTTCGTTGGAAAGAGCCTTTATGGGTTCCGTGAAATCCGGGGCTCTTTCCGGGCCTCTTTCGAGGCTTGAGCCTGTCGTTTCCGTAACCTTCACAATGGCGTCACCACCTTACAGAAGACATGTCCCTGAACCGGCGCTATGCCGGCCCGGCCGGAAGAACTTAGCGCAGCAGCGTCAGCACGTTCGACGGCAGCTGGTTGGCCTGGGCCAGCATCGCGTTGCCGGCCTGGGACAGCACGTTCAGCTTCGTGAACGTCATCATCTCCTTCGCCATGTCCGC
>JAIRNC010000033.1 GCA_031258255.1 Synergistaceae bacterium | reverse complement strand
GCTGGGCGCCTACCAGAACCGCCTGGAGCACACGATCAACAACCTCACGACGGCGTCCACCAACATGAAGTCGTCCGAGAGCCGGATCCGCGACGCGGACATGGCGAAGGAGATGATGACGTTCACGAAGTTGAACGTGCTGTCGCAGGCTGGCAACGCCATGCTGGCGCAGGCGAACCAGCTGCCGTCGAACGTGCTGACGCTGCTGCGCTAAGTTCTTCCGGCCGGGCCGGCATAGCGCCGGTTCAGGGACATGTCTTCTGTAAGGTGGTGGCGCCATTGTGAAGGTGACGGAGACGACAGGCTCAGGGCAAGAGAGAGGCCCGGAAAGAGCCCCTGATTTCACGGAACCCATAAAGGCTCTTTCCAGCGAAAACAGAGACGCTACCGTATCGCCGGTTGCGAGGGATGCCGTGCCGCTGGGCAAGGACAAGCTGAAAGAAGCGCTCAGCGCGGCCAAGAGGCTCACGGAATACTCGAACAGCAGGCTAAAGTTCGAGTACCAGGAGGACGCGGACGTCTTCCAGGTGTCCGTGGTGGACGGCAAAGACGACGTGATACGCAAGATACCTCCGGACAGCGTTCTGCGCATGATCGAGAACCTGAAACGGTTCAAGGGCACGACGCTGGACACGAAGGCGTAAAAGACAGGGCAGGGGTCCACACGGATCCCTGCCCTGTCACGTCACATTATCCACATTCCCATTCCCGATAAAGGGCACCCTTGACATATTGAACGCTTTGGGGCTATCATTACATTACTGGAGGGGGCGCATTGTACAAGATCATATATTACAGAGACAGACGGGGAAACCAGCCAGTTTTAGATTATATTCGCGAGCTAGAAAAACACACAGATAAAGACAGGCGCGTAAAGGCAGCAAAGATATGGAGCTACATTGACGTATTGCTGCGGAAAGGCAAGCTAGCCGGCGAACCGTTCATCAAGCACATCGAAGGAGAAATTTGGGAACTAAGACCGGCAAGCGACAGGCTTTTATTTGCCGCATGGGAGGGAGCGACGTTAATCATATTGACACACTTTATCAAAACGACACCCAAGACACCCAGGAACGAAATAGACCGCGCGAAACGCACCTTAGCGGACTTTAGAAGGAGGCTTGGAAAATGAGCAATACGGCACTAGCGGAAGAAACCAGCCAAGACGAAATAGAATACAGCCCAATAGGTGACTCATGGGAAGACGTGCGCGACACACTCTTGACACCAGAAGAAAGGGCAGAGTGTGAGTTGAGTGTCGCGGTGATGTGCGCTTTTATCGATGCCAGAAATAAAAAGGGGTACAGCCAGAGGAAACTAGCAGAGATGAGTGGCGTTAAGCAGTCAGTCATTGCACGAATGGAAACAGGCAGCACCAGCCCACAACTAGGCACGGTCTTAAAAGTGCTGTTCGCAATGGGTAAGACGCTCTGTATCAAGAACTTGCCTAAATCCAAGTCCACCGCACTTAAGGAACCGCTGATTAAATAACCTTTGGCTGCAATGAGCATCTTCGCCCGTTCCCTTCATGGCAGCCGCAAAAATGATCCTCAACGTAGCTCTGCTACGCCTGTGGCCGTTTTCACGGATGCCATTTCGGGAAGCGGACGAATCTGCTCCATTTCGCTCAAAGAACATTTAATCAGCGATTCCTTAAGAAATGAACAACTAACATGCCCTTGGCGCTAAAACCGGCGGGCGTTTTTATAGCACCAAGCAAGGTTTTTTTACGGCCTCGTCCGCCGCGCGGGGATCCGAGGCAATTTTTCCAAAAGTAACAAAAAAAAGAATACAATCGCCTTGGAGGCTATAATTCACTCCATGACAAAGGGATCCACTCCGCACTTTTGAAAGTGGCGCTCATTGAACGTGGCAACATCAAGCCCGCAGTCTATGGCTGTAATCGCTAGATATGAATCGGCAAAACCAATGCCTGTCTCACGGCCAAGCGATATCGCTTGTTTAACGTAGTCTTTGTCCAATGTTTTAACCCCCCTCCAGCCGATGATCGCTTCCAAGACATCCAATGTATCGCCGTTTGACCATTTGAGGGCGCTTCTTAAGACCCACGCAACCTCAAACAGAACCGGCGGGCCAATGACGAGCCGGACGCCGCCGTTTTTCGCCGCTTCAAAGAGCTGCTTCGCACGGGCAGTCTGATCTGGCGCAGAAATTGTATCGAAAAGGCGCAGGATCACGTTTGTATCGACCAGCACATCCCTCATCAGCAACGCTCCAAAATCCGTCTGCCGACTTCCGGGGTTAAAAGCTCCTCTAAATCGTCAGGTAAATTAGCGCCGTCGAGACATCCTATAAAATTCATCAAGTTTTTTGGCTTGCGGATTATAACCGAATCATCCCTTACCTCGAACTCAACCGTATCCCCGACGGCGAACCCAGCCTTGTCACGAATATAGCAAGGCAATGTGATCTGCCCCTTACTGGTTATCTTGGACGCCGTATTCATAAACGTTCCCCCTCTCTTTTTATATCCTTGCTTATCCTATCTTATCATTATCAAAACGCAAGGTTTTTTTACGGCGAAGCGAAAGCGGGCGCGCATCGCGCCCGCTTTTGAACACGCCCGCCTCCGCACATCGCGTCCGCCGCGCGGGGATCCGAGGCAATTTTTCCAAAAGTAACAAAAAAAAGAATACAATATCTATTAAGGCGCGGCGTCCGGGCGACGATAATAACCTTGACGGAATATGGTACAGCTCGCGTCAGGACACGACGGTGCAAGGATGCATGTGTGTTTTGGCATGGCTTGCCTGACTAATGATTTATCCGCCGGCCCTGCTCGAGCGCCGGTCGGGTGAAAATTACAGGGAGGTTTTACACATGCGTATTCTGCACAACGTACCGGCTTTAACGAGCTACAACGCGCTAACCAGGACAAACACAGCGCTCTCGAAGTCAATAGAGCGCCTTTCGACGGGGCTGCGCATCAACAGCGCAGCGGACGACGCGGCGGGACTCGCCATCTCCGAGAAGATGCGCTCCCAGATCAACGGCCTGAACCAGGCCACATCGAACGCCCAGGACGGCATCTCCATGATCCAGACGGCGGAGGGCGCGCTGGGCGAGACGCACTCCATGCTCCAGCGCATGAGGGAGCTGGCAGTGCAGGCGGCGAACGACACCCTCACGCAGGAGGACAGGAGCTATATCCAGGCCGAGGTCGACCAGCTCAAGGAGGAGATCGACCGCATCTCCACGACGACGCAGTTCAACAAGAAACAGCTCCTTGACGGCACGGGCGGCGCGCTCTGGTCGTCGGACAAGCTGGCGACCAAGGTCATCGTGAACGGCGGCCTCAGGACGACGGATCAGTTCGGCCAGAAGGCGGCGCTGGAGGGCAACTTCAGGATCACTGTGGACTCCATCCCTGGCCAGTCGGAGGTCCAGAAGAGCGACATCTTCAAGATAAAGCACAAGAACGTGATCATGGACGTGTCCTTAAGCAAACTGGACGGCTTCGAGGCCGTCAGCGTGGACAGCGTGCCGCCCGGGAACTACGTCATTTCTGCTAGCGCTACGGTCACGACCGGAACGACGGATTTCAAAAATAATTATATGGCGTCAGGTTCTGATATGGATGACCTCCTTGAGATAAGCGGCACTAGCGGCAGATCGACCGTCGCCGGCGAAAACCTGAACATCCTCCTGGAGGTCGTGAACGTCAATGCCACGGCCGGCTCCGAGAGCGTCACCTTCCGCGCCAAGACGTTCGCAATCGGGCTGGACGGGACGATAAAGGTCTACAGTTCTGAGGACTTTCTCGTCACGGAGGTCCCTCCAACGGTGACTACGGACACGGGCATAGGTCTCACATTCAATGCTAACGATGGGTTTATACTCAGCGATGTGTCTAAGATAAGCCGATTTACTATCGGAGACAAGGTAGTGCTGAACCATGTAGACAGCGCTGGATCAGCAAACACGCAGCTTACTGTGAGCGGCGAGCTGAACGAGGACTGGCCGGAGATGTGGCATGACGCGACGAATACGTCGGATCCGGCGGAGTTCTCCGCTTCCTACGCTTTCATTGACACTGCCGTCGTAAGCAGCGAGGTTCATCTGCGCTCCTTCTACCTGAACACGGAAAACGGCACGGCCTACGAGGGCGACGTGGTAGTAACGCTCAACGAGAAGTTTGACAAAGATAATTTTTCCTCTGGCAAAGTAGGCGCGAGTTTCGAGGCGTCTTACATTGGCCAGGTGGCCAAGGGGGACGTGCAACTCCGCGACCTCGACAAGTTCTGGAACGCAAACGGCAAGTTCCTGCTGGAGAGCGCCCAGTCCATAGAGATAGTGCAGGGGGACGGCACGAAGGCGAGCGTTACGCTCTACTCGACGGACACGCTGGAGGACGTTCGCAAGAAGCTGAACGACGCCATCGCCTTCGGCCTGGGCCAGGGGAAATACTCGCCGGGGGACAGCGGCAAGTTCGTCTCCTTCGTCGAGGACCCCGAACCCAATACGCCGGAGTCCGTGGCGGGCACGTTCGTGATCCGCAGCATCATACCGGGATCGGACGGCGAGCTGTCCTTCTCCGGAGACGAGGAGATCATCCGCACGTTCTCGCTCAACGTGATCCGCGAGTCCCGCGAGAGCCAGTTCCGCGTTGCCGTGTACGACGCGCACACCAACGCCACCGTGGCCTCGAGCATGAAGATCAGCGGCAACGTGCTGTACGGCATCGTTGCGCCGAACATCGACGTCCGCTTCGACCCGATGGCGGACATAAAGGCGGCGTGGGTCGAGAACACGCGTAATTTCAGCCTCACCGGCGAGTCCGGCATCTACGAGACGATAGTCCACCTCTCCGACAACACGACGATCTTCCAGATCGGCGCCAACGACAGCGAGGACATGAGCGTGGACATCGGCAACATGAGCGCCTTCTCCCTGGGCGTGAGCAACGTCATCATGACGGACAGGGAGTCCGCCGCAAGCGCCATAGGCAAGATCGACCACGCCATAGGCCTCGTCTCCAGGCAGCGCGGCAAGCTGGGCGCTTACCAGAACAGGTTGGAGCACACCATCAACAACCTGACCACGGCCGCGACGAACACGACGTCGGCGGAGAGCCGCATCCGCGACGCGGACATGGCCGAGGAGATGATGGAGTTCACGAAGCTCAACATCCTCTCCCAGGCCGGCAACTCGATGCTGGCGCAGGCCAACCAGCTCCCGCAGAACGTGCTGGCACTGCTGAGGGGTTAGCGCGGCGCCAAAAAAACAATCACATAGCGCAGAGGGGCATGACGCCCCTCTGCGTGATTTTTATGATTTGGGGTGAGATCGCTTGTTCGATGACAAGTCCATACTGATAACGGGCGGCACAGGCTCATTCGGCAGGGCCTTCGTAAAGGCGCTGGTAGAGCGGTACAGGCCCCGCCGCGTGATAGTCTACTCCCGCGACGAGCTGAAGCAGTTCGAGATGCAGGGGGCGTTCGACCAGAAGTGCATGAGGTTTTTCCTGGGGGACGTGCGCGACCTCTCCAGGCTCGTCACTGCGATGGCTGACGTGGACTACGTCGTCCACGCGGCCGCCTTGAAGCAGGTCCCCGCCGCCGAGTACAACCCGATGGAGTGCATAAAGACGAACGTCCTGGGCGCGCAGAACGTGATAGACGCGGCCCGCGCGAACGGCGTGAGCCGCGTCGTGGCGCTGTCGACCGACAAGGCGGCCAACCCGGTGAACCTCTACGGCGCGACGAAGCTCTGCAGCGACAAGCTCTTCACCGCCGCCAACAACATGATGGGGCAGAGCGGCCTCTCCTTTTCAGCGGTGCGCTACGGCAACGTGTTAGGCTCGCGCGGCTCCGTAGTCCCGCTCTTCCGCAAATTCGCCCTGGAGGGGCGGGAAACCCTGCCCGTCACCGACGAGAGGATGACGCGCTTCTGGATCACGCTGGACCAGGGAGTGGATTTCGTGATGAGGGCGTTCTCGCGCATGAAGGGCGGCGAGATATTCGTGCCGAAGATCCCCTCCGCCAAGGTGACGGACATCGCCAGGGCCGTGGCGCCCGGCATCCCGTTCGAGATAATCGGGATACGCCCCGGCGAGAAGCTGCACGAGGTGATGTGCCCTGCGGACGGCTCGCACATGACGCTGGAGTTCGACGACCATTACGTGATAGAGCCGTCCGTGACGTTCCGCTCCAAAACGGATTTCTCACAGAACGCGGAGGGGGAGAGGGGCAGACGCGTGGAGCAGGGCTTCGAGTATAACTCCGGCACGAACCCGTGGTTCCTCTCTGTCGAGGAGATACGCGGGCTCTGCGGCGAGTTTTTATAGCAATGAGGACGGTGGCGATAATCCAGGCGAGGATGACGTCCACGCGCCTCCCCGGCAAGATCCTGATGGAGGCGCTGGGGCGTCCCCTCCTGCTGTACGAGCTGGAGCGCATAAAAAAAATAGAGCAGGTCGACAGCGTAGTGGTGGCCACGACGGGAAACGTCTCAGACGACCCTGTGGCCGCCCTCTGCTATGCCGCCGGCCAGCCCGTTTTTCGCGGCGCCGAGCACGACGTCCTGTCCCGCTTCTACGAGGCGGCGATGGAGCACGGCGCTGAGGCGGTCGTCCGATTCACGGCGGACTGCCCCCTCGTGGACCCGGAGATATCCGCCCGGGCGATAGGGCATTATCTGGATAATAACGACAGGGTGGACTACTGCGCGGTGGACGTGAAGTTCACGCCGCGCCCCTTCCCGAGAGGCGCTGACACGGAGGCTTTCTCGATGAGGGCGCTCGCGGAGGCCTACGCGGAGGCCTCCTCCCGGCACGAGAGGGAACACGTGACGCCCTTCATCTATGAGAGGCCGGATCGCTACAGATCCGAATGGATAGAGGCGGAAAAGGATCTATCCGGATACCGCCTGACGGTGGACACACGGGAGGACTTCGAGCTGGTCAAAGCAGTGATCGAGCGCTTGTACCCCGCAAACCCGGATTTTAGCCTGAAAGACGCGCTAACCCTCCTCGACAGCGACCCCGCCTTGGCCCGCCTGAACGCGTCCGTCCGGCAAAAGACGTAACGGCCGTCGCGTCAGGGGCATGGATTATCACAGCTAGTCATATATTGGAATGAATGGACTCCTCCATATAGTCCCACCTTTCCAGCAGCTTTGAGAGCGGCGTGGCGCCCAGCGTCCGCTCCAGGAAGACGAAGACGCCAGCCGCCGTGAGGTCGGCGGTCGCAGTGGGCGGCATCGGCTTTTCAGGATCCTCGAGGCGCGCGCGCAGTGCCTTGACGATCCTCCGCCCCTCGGCCGAGAAGTAGCCGCCGGCCATTACGGCGCGGCCCGCCATCTCGGAGGCGCCTATGGATTCGTCCTCTCCGAAATGTCTCGCTATCTCCGTGTCGGGGATCTCGCTCAGCAGCACGAGCGCCGTCTGCTGGATCGAGCGTTTCAGCGCGTGACCCTTGTTCCAGAGCGTTTCAAGGCACGGCACGGTGATCCCGAACGTTATCTCGTATCCCGTCGCGTACTCCCGCGCCACGGAGTCGTAGGACATGATCCCCTTCATCGACTCGCACAGGGATAGGCTGTCATCCATGCCGTCCGCGTCACGGCTTCCGGCGGAGCGGAATACCTCTCGGATGGCTGAGGCGTCCGTGTCTTTGACGTCGGAAAGCACGCCCCGTGCGGCGGCGCGGAAGTCGGACGCGCGAGGGGCTAGCAAATGCCCCTTCCTCTTTCGGATCTCGTGAGACGCTTTCACCAGCGGCGACAGCAGCAGTATCGTCCCCCGGCGCGTCTGTCTGCCCGCCATGTTTTCCGACGCCTGGGCCGCGCGAGTGACCATGCGGCCAAGCGGCGCCTCAGCGTCGCGGAACGCCTCAGCGAGCCCCATCGCGGACACCAGGAGCGACATCTCGTTGACATGCCCGAAGGGTTTGCCCGGCCCTATGTTCCCTGGCTTCGGGCAGATGACCTCTATGAAGCAGGCGAGTTCCGCCACCATAGCTACGGACAGGGCCATGCCGTCCCCCTGACCCTGCCTGTAGCTATGCTCTCAGGTGCGAAGCCCTCGATTTTTTCATCCATGACGCATCCCGCCCCAACCCATCGCCGCCCTAAACGGAAATGCCGTTTAAGAGGGCAGTCAACGGTTCTGTAAGTTCCATTATATCAGCTCCCCCCCCTGGGCATCCCTAACCGTCATAAAAGTAAATGCCCTCGCGCTGATCAAAAACGCGGTTCAGTTGACGTAACGATTCTTCCTGATAATATATGGCAAGGCCGATTTACCAATAGGGCCTGTACTCCCGTTATATCGACATTTCCATATATCTAGAGCGTCAAAGCGGCTTTATGGCTCAATAGAATAAAGGAGGAGAGAAGTACATGGGGGCACGGAAACCAGAGGATATACGGACGGTCGCGCTCGTATCTCACGGAGGCGCGGGCAAGACCTCGCTTACGGAGACCATGCTGTTTAACAGCGGCGCGATCACGAGGATGGGCAGGGTCGATGACAAGAACACGGTCTCGGACTTTGACCCGGAGGAACAGAAACGATCCATTTCGATCAACAGCTCCCTTTGCACCTTTTCGTACAAGGACAAGACGATCCATCTGATAGATACCCCGGGCTTCTCCGACTTTTACTTCGAACAGCGCGCCCCCATGAGGGTGGTGGACGCGGCCATAGTCGCGATAAACGCCACTGCCGGTGTGGAGGTGCAGACCCGCAAGGTGTGGGATTTCGCCGAGGAGTTCCAGGTAGCCACGATGTTCTACGTGAGCAAGGTCGACAAGGAGCATTCGGACTTCGACTCAGCCCTGAAGGACGTCCAGGCCAGCCTCTCGAACAAGGCCCTCCCGCTCGCGCTGCCGATAGGCAAGGAAGCGTCCTTCAAGGGCGTGGTGAACGTGATCACCGGCAAATCCTATATATATAAGGGCGACGGCTCGAAGGACTTCACGGAAGGCGACACGCCTGAAGACATGAAGGATGCCGTAGCCAGCGCCCGCGACGCGCTGATAGAGCGCATAGTCGAGGCCGACGACGACATGATGATGCGCTACCTCGACGGGGAGGATCTTTCGCCCCAGGAACTGGAGGACGCCCTGCGCAAGGCTGTGACGGCGCGGATCGTGTTCCCCGTCATCCCGGGCGCGAGTGTGCCCAACATCGGCGTCGTCCAGATAATGGACGCTATAGCCTCGTACTTCCCGTCCCCGCTAGACATGCCGCCGCGCGGCGCGCTGAGGGGGGACACCGAGGAGACCGTGGAGATATCCCCGGACATAAACGCGCCCTTCATGTCCTTATGCTTCAAGGTGATGGTGGACCCTTACGTGGGCAGGCTGTCGTTCATAAGGGTTTTCTCCGGCCAGCTCTCCTCCGACCACACGATATACAACGTCACAAAGGGGACGGAGGAGCGCATCAGCTCCTTCCGCTTCATGAGGGGCAAGGAAGGCACCGAGTCGAAGGAGGTCATCCTGGGCGACATAGTGGCCATCCCCAAGCTGGACAGCACCACCGTGGCCGACACCCTCTCCGTAAAGGGGCAGGAAAACCACTTCCCCGCTATCAAGCTGCCTAAGCCGGTCTACAGCCTTGCCGTATCCCCTAAGAGCAGGGCAGACGAGGACAAGCTGGGCAACGCGATCCGCAAGATACTTGAGGAGGACAGGACGCTCAAGTTCGCCAAGTACGCCGACACGGGCGACTCTATCCTCTCCGGGATGGGCGACATGCACCTGGACGTAGCGCTCTCGCGCATAAAGGACAGGTACAAGGTAGACCTGGAGACCAAGGTCCCCAAGGTCGCCTACAGGGAGACCATAAAGAAGACCGCAAAGGCCCAGGGCAAGTACAAGAAGCAGACCGGCGGACGCGGCCAGTACGGCGACGTCCACTTCGAGCTGTCCCCCCGCGAGCGCGGGAGCGGGATAACGTTCGAGGACAAGGTCGTTGGCGGCGTCGTGCCGAAGAACTTCATACCCGCCGCGGAAAAGGGCCTCCGCGAGTCTGCCCTGAAGGGCGTCCTTGCGGGCTACCCAGCGGTGGATTTCAACTGCGCGATATTCGACGGCTCCTACCACGACGTGGACAGCTCCGAGATGGCGTTCAAGATCGCGGCCTCCATGGCCTTCAAGAAGGCGTTCGTCGCCGCTTCCCCGATTTTGATAGAGCCCATAATGAACATCTACGTGACGGTGCCGGAGGATTGCGTGGGCGACGTGATGGGAGACCTGAACAGCAGGAGAGGCAGGATTTTGGGCATCGACCCGGCCGGCAAGCTCCAGATCGTAAAGGCTCAATGCCCGCAGGCTGAGTTGTTCCGCTACGCCATCATCCTGAGATCCCTTACGTCCGGAAGGGGTTCGTTCTCCATGGAGTCCTCCCACTACGAGGAGGTGCCGCCGGACATCGCGAAGAAGGTGATAGACGCCGCCGAGAAGGTCTCTGACGAAGAGGACCAGCACGCGTAGGGGGCGACAGTGGGCTTGCCGAAACCCCTCGCGCAGGACGTTTCTGACTGTGGGAGGGGGAGGCTCAATCTCATAACGGACGTGCCTGGCGTGACCGTCGGGCATTTCACCCTGCTGGATGGCAGCGTCAGAACGGGCGTCACCGTCATCATGCCCCACGACGGCAACGCGTTCCTGAGCAAGCTGCCGGCAGCCGCGCACGTGATAAACGGCTTCGGCAAGAGCGTTGGCCTGATCCAGATCGACGAACTGGGTACGCTCGAAACGCCGATAGCGCTGACTAACACACTCTCCGTGCCGGCTGCGTCCTGGGGCCTGATCGGCTATATGCTGGAGCGCAACCCGGACATCGGGGACACGACCGGCACGGTCAACCCTGTGGTCCTGGAGTGCAACGACGGCGCCGTGAGCGATATCAGGGCGCTCGCGGTGATGCCTGAGCACGTGGGAGCAGCGATAGGCGCGGCTGGGGCGCTCTTTGACGAGGGCGGCGTCGGTGCCGGCGCGGGGATGATCTGTTACGGCCTGAAGGGCGGGATCGGCTCCGCGTCACGGGTCATCCATACAGGAGGCGAGGCGTTTGCCATCGGCTGTCTCGTCCTGAGCAATTTCGGCTCGCTGCCTGACCTGCTAGTCGGCGGGCTGGCAGCCGGGAGAATCCTCGCCCATCGCGAGGGTGGCGGCAACGCGCCGTCGGGCGTGTCTCTGGAGGATGCGACCTGCGGCACCGAGCGCGGGAGCGTCATCGTCGTGATCGCCACGGATATCCCGCTCAGCGACCGCCAGCTGAAGCGGGTCTGCAAGCGCGCCTCCGTTGGCCTCGCCCGCACTGGCGCCTTTATTGGAAACGGCAGCGGCGAGATAGCCCTGGCGTTCTCCACCGCGAACTGCGTCCCGCACTACAGCGAGGGCTGTTTCCTGAATTTGCGTCAACTGAGGGACGACCTGCTGGACCCGATTTTCAGGGCTGTGGCGTCAGCAGTGGAGGAAGCCGTGCTGAGTTCCCTGTTTCACGCGCGCACGATAACGGATCGCAAGGGGCGGACGGTCATGTGCCTGGCGGACGCGGCACGGCTGGCTTGCTCCGAAACGAAGGGCGGCGAGCTGTCAGATTTGATGGAGCGTCTGGGCATGGCGTCGCCGTGAGGAATGGAGATCGATCATGGGAAGGGCCAGGTCATCATCGTGACAGGCTCAGGCCGCGGCATAGCGATGGTCTAGGTGGCCTGGCAGGACAGATTTATCCCAAACTATTTTCAAACATTTCCGCTTGGCTCCTACTGACGCTACCTACCGACAATTTACAGCTTACTAAACTTGACATAGTGCATTTCTTGTCATATATTCGGATCGGTCATTTAATCGATCCCTTAAAAAAATAAAAGGGGATGCAACTTCTAAGTATTTTTACGGATAAATTTTAACAAAGCGGGGGCTTTGATTACGACGATGGCGATTATCGCGGACTGGGTTCGTGGGGTTATCGGAGTGTGCGGGGGCAAGAGGTGGCGGGCCGCCCTTGCGCTGTTCGTGGCGTTTGCGCTCCTGTTTGGCGCGCCGTTGCCGGCAGCCCTTGCCGCCGGCGGGCAGCAGGTCACGCCGGAGCAGGCGTTTTCAGCCGTCAAGGCCGCGGCGGAGGGCGGGGACGCCGGGGCTTTGGTGACGCTGGGCGGTTTTTACGCGGAGGGGTTTGGCGCGCAGAAAAACTTCTCGCTCGCCCGCGAGTGTTACGAGAAGGCGGCGCAGGCCGGGTCAGCGGATGGGATATACAACGTCGGGGTCTGCTGGGAGATCGGCATGGGGAGCGCGGCGGACGCCGGGCAGGCGGCTGAGTGCTTCCGCAGGGCAGCGGACATGGGGATGCCTCAGGCGCTGTTCAAGATGTCGGTAATCCTGGACGCTGGCGCTGGCGTCGCCAGGGACGAGAAGATGTCCATCGAGTACATGGCGAAGGCCGCATCGGCGGGGCACCCAGACGCGGCTGGCATAATGGGGCTGGTGTACCTGAACGGCCTGAGGGGTCAGGCGAAGAACCCATCCGAGGGCCTGAAGATGCTGAACGCAGCGGCGTCTGCGGGCAACGTGGAGGCTATGAAGAACATCGCCGTCGTCTACAAGGACGGCTTGGGCGTGAAGGCGTCTCCGGCTGAGGCGCTGAAGTGGTACACGATAGCGGAAAAGTGCGGCTATCCCGCTCAAGCGCTGGCGTCCGTGAAGAAGGACCTGGGCGCGAAGCTGACGGACGCGCAGCGGAAGAAGGCGGAGTCCGATGCCGACGCGTGGATGGAGCGCGCGCGCAAGGCGTCTTTATAAAAATTGTACAGCGGACGCCGTTCCCTGTACTAGGCGGTTTATGCTTGTATTGAAATCCGGGAGGCGAGAAAAATGGCAGAATGGCAAGTGAAATGTGGCAGGAGAAAGAGGATCTGTCCGCGTGGTGAGAGCGTTAAACCGGTCGCGAGCGGCGACCGCGCCAGACGCGGCGGGACGTATAGGGCGGTTTTTCTCTTAGCCGCGTTTGCACTCGCGTCTTTTGTCTCAGGGGCGCCCGTCCGAGCGGACGCGTCTGAAGCAGGGGCGGCCAATTTCACGCAACTGCAGAAAGCCTTCGCAGACCGTGCCGCTGTAATTACGATCAACGGCAGCATCGTATTTCCGGACGATACCCAGGCGCTAAACGTGAATGTGCCGGATCTGGTCATCCAGGGCGGCAGCGCGGCCGGTGTGCCGGCGGACATGCGCGGCGCCATCGCCGCCCTCGCGGGCTCGGTTTCGCCCGCCTCGCTCGCATCGCTGAAAGCGCAGGCGGAGACCCTCACCAGCGGCTACATAACTGGCGCGGGCGGGACGCTGGGTCAGATGAGCGGGATAAGCGGGGGGGGTGCGACGCGATCAATTTCGCAACAGGCAGACCCTCTTCAAAACAGGAACAAATGGCTCAACGTGCCTATCGGTGGCGCTAATCAGAGCATATACAACGGTTTGAGCCTTAAGAACCTGCGTTTCGACGGCGCGACGCTCGAATATCAGATAATCAGCCGCAAACAGGGCCCGACAAACGGGCTGATCGGGAACGTCAACAACGCGACCCACGACACGTCCATGGGCGACATCACCGGCAACGCGTTCACGGGGCTGTCCGTCACGCTCAAGGGGCTGTATGACACAGACTACCTGGCGGGCGGCGGGATCGTAGGCGTCCGCGCCACGGGTGAAGGCCATAACGAATCCGCCAGCGCTAAAATCGGCACGGTGTCCGGCAACTTCTTCAGCGATGTCAGCGTCAGCACCTTGCCTGACACGAACCCTGACATGAGCGCGTATCTCGAGGGCGGCGGCCTGATAGGCGTGGACGCGGCCTCGTCCCCGGATGACAAGAAGGGCGTAGCTGAAATCACGGAGCTTACGAACAACCTCTTCACGGGAATACACATACGCACGGACGACATCTTGATCGGCGGAGGGCTCGTCGGCCTTAACAACAACAGCAAGCACATTGACGAAAATACCACGGATTACTACGACGCGGATACGTTCGTCAAACTGGTCAAAGCGAGCGGCAACGTCTTTGCCGGCGATATTGACGTGAAGACGGGCTACTCGCTCAGGGGCGGCGGCGTGATAGGCCTGAACGGGCTTTCGACGTCCGGCGCCGCGCTTTACGAACTCGACAACAACATCTTCAGCGGCATAAGCGTCGCGTCTGAAAAATCCTACATCAAGGGCGGCGGCATCGTAGGGCTGCAGACGAATTTTGTGGACAGTACGGAATCCGACAAATTTGGCAGCGTGGACTCCGACCCGTTGGCACAGCCTGATTTCGACAGCATTACCGAGGATTTGACCTCCAGCCCCTGGACGTTCCTTCAGGACGCATCGGGCAACCTGTTCCTCGATTCTAACGTGACCGCCGAGACGTACCTGTACGGCGGCGGCATCGTAGGGCTGCACTCGTCGGAGGCCACGGCGTTCCTCGGGACGCTTGACAACAACCTCTTCCAGGGCCTGAGCGTGACGACCAATGGCACGGATGACAAGGACGGGAAGCCAGGATACGGCTTGAAGGGCGGCGGCATAGTCGGCGTCTCGTCGAAGAAGACGGGCCTGATCGGAGAGGTTAGCAAGGATTACTTCGACAAAATCAACGTCCGCGTCAATCAGAAGCTGGCGGGCGGCGGGATAGTGGGGATTCATTCCGACGCGGAAAGCTCGCAGATACAAGAATTCTCGACTGCGAACGACATCGTCCATAACAGCTTTACCGATATAAACGTGCGCGCGGGCGCGATAGAGGGGGGCGGCGTCGTCGGCGCGCAGGGCACGAATTCCTTCGCGGTGTTCGGGGGCAACGACATCAACGACTACAGCGGCCTGAGCGGAAACCGCGTGTACGACGTCGAAGTCGCGTCTGATTCGTACATCTCCGGCGGCGGCATCTTCGGCGCCTATTCCAACACGGGCGGCACCAACATGTACAACGTGAACCATAACGTCTTCGACGGCACGACGGTGACCGCCGGCACCTACATCGAGGGCGGCGGGCTCGTCGGCCTTCGCACGAACGCGATCGGGATGATCAAAAACGTCAACAACAACTACTTCCAGAACTCAAAAATCACGGCGGGGACGTACATAGACGGCGGCGGCATCCTGGGCGTGACGAGCGGGCAGGCCGCAGACGCATCCGCCACGCTGGGCATCGAAAACATCATAAACAGCGCGTTCAGCGGCAATACCGTCACAGCCCAGAACGGCACTCTCGCGGGCGGCCTCGTCTACAGCTACGGCGTCGGCGGCACGGAGGGCATGACGATCAAGGACAGCTATTTCGGCGGCAACACGTTCGTTTCGAAGTACACGGGCATCGGTTACGCCGACCCGCAGGCCGGCCGGGCAAAGGTATACGGGACTGTCACGGTGGACACTGGCAATACCGCGTTTACGACCAACAGGGTGAACGTCCAGGCGACGAGCGGCCACTACACGTATTTCGAGGGGAACAGGATCGACGACGGCGGCGAAGCCAGGACCAATTCGCTATACTTCGGCACCATCGACGGCATGACGACCGACGCCAACGGAAATATCGCCGTCACCAAAGACCCGGCCAACGCGGACGCAAAGCTCAATGTCCAGACCGAGCAGGGCGGCTACGTGTTCCTCTTCGACCCGATAGAGGTAAACCAGGACAACGGGATGACCTTCGACATGGATGTGGCGCCGCTCAACGGGAGCACGTCCGGCTATTTGCTGTGGGACGGCAAGAACAATTTTACCGTGGCCGCCCCCGGCGCCGTCAACTTGCTGCCCGGCAGCCATACCCTGATCATGGAGGGCATGTCGCTTGCCGCCCCCAGCCACACGTTCAACCTGAAGCAGGGCGGCGAGCTGACGGTGATGGGCAGAAACGAGATGACCCTCGCGCAGGCGAACCTGAGCGGCAACCTGATCTTCCGTCTCGGGGGCACGACGGTCAACGAGCTGGATGACGCCCTGTTGACGATAAACAAGGGCGTAAACAGCCCCGCGTCGGGGTTTGTGGACATCAGCGGCAGCTCCGTCCGCCTGACCGGGATCACGGCAAGCGCCATGAACGGCAAGACAGAACTGCTGCCTGGCGACCGCTTCTACCTGATCGCCACGGACGGTGAAAACAGCATCTCCGGCAAACAGGTCAATGACGGCGCCGCGAGCGCTTACGCCCGCGTCGGGTATACTACCACGTATAACTTCATAATCGACACCAGCGTGCCGTCCGACCCCGATAACCCGACGGCGGCTACGGAGGGGCAGGGCGCCAAAAATCAGTACCTTGTGGCCCGTATTCCCTACCCGGCGGAGCCGGATCCTGTCGTAGTCGAGCCGCCGGCGCCGGAGCCGGATCATCCGATTACGCCCACTCCGGTTGACCCGGCTGAGCCGGTCGATCCCGTTAAGCCCGTCGACCCCGTTAAGCCTGTCGACCCCGTTAAGCCCGTCGATCCCGCCAAGCCTGTTGACCCCGCTGAACCGGTGACGCCTCAGCCTACGCCGGTGCCGCCTACGCCCGGCCCTACGCCGCACCCGACCCCTATCCCGCCTAAGACGGACACGGGCGATTACCAGAACCCTGCCCACGAGATGAGGGCTGCATCCAACGGGCGGCTGGCAGGGCTGGCGTTCGTTGGCGCGCGCGGCAGCTGGCTGCCGGATCACAGCTACGAATCAGCGGAGATAGCGCTGAGCGGCGACATACTGAGCGACGACGTGCTGGGGCGCTCGCGCGCTGTGTTCGCTGGCATAGACGGCGCGTGGCTGCGAGTCAATAACGACAGCTCGCACGTCAATATCGACGGCATGAACCTGATGATCGGCTACGCCGGCAAGGAGAGGAGAGACGGCGGCAAGGACGATAGGGGAGAGGACCGGCCCGACAGCTCGCTTCTGTGGGCTGCCTTCTTCGACATGGGACACGCCAGCTACGACACGTATGACAGCTTCGGCTTCGTCACGGACGAACAGATAGACGACATTCACGGCGACGGATCGCTCCGCAGCTATGGGATTGGCGTCATGGCGCGGAAGGAGTGGGAGAACGGGTTCAGGGTCGAGGGTTCGCTCCGTGCTGGCAAGCTGAAGAACGAGTACACGGCGCACGATTACGTATGGGACGGCATCCCGCTCTCGTACACGGTCGACGCGCCGTACTACGGGTTGCACCTTGGCGTCGCGAAGACCTTCCTCCTAAACGACCCGCGCGACAGGATGGATCTGCTGCTCAGGTACTACTGGAACAGGCAGGACGGGGAAACGGCGACGCTGCCGGATGGCTCCTGGATCGATTTTGACCACGACGACTCTCACAGGGCACGTCTCGGCGCGCGCTTCACGAGGGCGCACGACTACCGCCGCTCCTGGTACGTCGGCGCGGCGGTCGAACACGAGTTCTCAGGCGGCATCCACGCCAGGACGAGCCAGTTCACGCTCCCGGCCTATGACCTGAGCGGCACGACAGGCATAGGCGAAATCGGCGTAATAATCCGCCCGGACAGGGCGAAGAGCGACGACCACGATTACTCGCTCGAAGCAGGGATCCAGGGATATGCCGGCCAGTACAGCGGCATCTCCGCCGGTCTCCGCTTCGAGTGGGAATTCTAAAGCGCCCGGCGTAACCGCAGGGGCGCGCATTGCGCGTCCGCAGCGAGAACGCGCCTTAGAATAATATGATTTTGTTGTCTCAAGAAGATGCCAGGCCTTTCGGCTCTCTTCGCGAACCGGATCGCGACAATAGCATATCCCTGCCGCGCAAAGCCGCCCCAAAACGGCGGCTTTGCGCTTACTGGTGTCGCTCGTCCGAAATGCCCTCGCCCTGGGATCACACGCCTTCGGCGACGCATACCTTGCCGCGCCGCGTATCCATGACGTCCACCTGGATATCGTAGAGCGCCGACATGTTTGCGGCGGTGATCACCTCTTCTGGTGTGCCTGCGCACATGATCGCGCCGCTCTTGAAAGCGGCTACTTTGTCAGCCGCCGCCAGCGCGTGATCCGGGAAATGGGAGGTCATGACCACCCCCACGCCCATGTTTTTCAAGCTCCTGAGCAAATTCAGAAGCCGGTGCCTGTTCCCGAAATCAAGGTGCGATGTGGGCTCGTCCAAAAGCAGGAAGGCCGGTTCCTGAGTCAACGCCGCAGCCAGCATCACCAATTGCCGCTCCCCTCCGGAGACGTTCGTGTACCGTTTCTCCGCCAGGTGCGAAATCCGGAGGAATTCCATATTTTTCAAGGCGATGGCCACATCTTTCGAGCGGGGGGAGGCGAAACGGCCGATATGCGCCGTCCTCCCCATAGTCACGACGTCCAGGACGGGGAAGGGGAATGCCGGCATGTGATCCTGCGGCAGATAAGCCACTATTTTGGCCAGTTCCCTGCGGCTGTGCGCGAGTACGTCCGTTCCATCGTAAGTTATGCGCCCTCTTTTCAGCGCTAGCATGTTCGCCATGCACTTGAGCAACGTGCTCTTGCCGGCTCCGTTGGGCCCCAGGATGCAAAAAATCTCGGAATTTTTCACGCCAAACGAGACATCCTCGAAAATGAGCGCGGGGCCGGAGGATCCGGGGTAGGCAAAAGTGGCGCCCTGAACCTCGAGCTCCACTACCAGCCCGTCTTCTCTCTCATCATGAAATACCCGAAGATCGGCGCCCCAACGATCGCCGTGACCACCCCCAGCGGTATCTCGACGGACGTGAGCGCGCGGCATAGGTCGTCGATGACCAGGAGGTAGGACGCGCCCAAAGATATGCACGCGGGCAGCAGCTTTCGTAAATCAGGCCCCACTATCGCCCGCCCGAGGTGAGGGATCACCAGCCCGACCCAGCCGATAATCCCGGAGATGCTTACTGCCGCGGCGGTCAGTATCGTACAGCAAAAGATCACGATGACTCGTTCCCGTGCGACGTCGATGCCGAAAGAAGCGGCTTCTTCGTCGCCCATGCTCAAAACATTGAGTTTCCAGCGATATGCCAGGAGGACCACCATCCCTGCCAGGAAAAACGGTGTCGCAAAAAACAGACTTCCCAGGTTTACGGTGGCCAGGCTGCCCATCAGCCAAAATACGATCGCCGGCAGCTTTTCATACGGGTCGGCGATAAATTTTACCATGGAGATCAGAGAGGAAAAGAACGCGCCTACTATTATACCGGCCAACACCAGCGCGATCGCCGAATACCTTGCCCGGCCGCTCAGGATAAAAGCCATGACTACAGAGACGACGCCGCCCAACGTCGCCAATATCTGAATCGACCAAGCGCTGCCAAAGAACATCACGGCCATCGCCGCCCCGAACCCCGCCCCATTGGACACCCCTAGCGTATAGGGCGAGGCCAGGGGGTTCCGGAAGATAGCCTGAAACGCGGCGCCCGAGGCGGAAAGCGCCGCCCCTATCAACGCCGAAGCCATAATCCTCGGCAGCCGGACGTTGAGCAAAAGGGTTTCCATCAAGGCTGGCCAGTCAGCCTCCATGCCGAGCGCCCGTCCGATGAGGATTCTGAAAATGTCCTTAGTGGAAATCGGATACTGCCCGATGGTCAGCGAAATCAAAATGCAGACAATTGGCGCGGCGGCAAAAAACAGCCACCCGAAAACACGCGAGCCGTTCCCTTTCCCCGCCGCGCCGAAATGCTCCCTTACCGCCATTTAGTCGGTGTATGGAACCCCATAAAAATTCTGGTAGAAATCGCGAACCATGGCGTCCACGTCCACGTCTTTGAAGATATCCGGATAGAATGTCTTTGCGAGCCAGATTTCCCCGAGCGCCATCGACTCAGGGCATGGGTGCCCCCACGGTTTGACGTACTCCGGGGTCAAAATCAGCTTGCCGCTCTTGACCGCATCGATATCCTTCCACGAGGGGTCGTTCCGAATCTCGTCCAGCAGATTGCCGTACCTGCTCTGCACGAAGATGACCTCCGGGTCCCAGTTCGCGATCTGCTCCACCGATACTTGAACGTAACCGCCAAGCTCTTCGGCCACGTTATGGGCGCCAGCCCTGTTCAGGGCCACGCCAACGTATCGCCCGGTACCGTAAGTGTACATATTGGGGTTGGTCATATAAACCCGTACCCTGTCCTCCGGTTTGACGCTCTTCAGCCTGTCCGTGGCGATCGCCCTGTTCTTGACTATGAGCCGCCATAACTCGTCCGCTTTTTTATCGGCCCCCGTAACTCTCCCGATAAGGCGCAGAGCCTTCTCCATCCCGTCCGTGTAAGCGTTGTCAGGGTCGATGAGTTTTGGGCTCAAGGTCGACGCCTGCTCCCTGTCGGCGGTGTAAAGGGATATGCCGATAGCCGGAATGCCCATGGCTTCGAGCTTTTTGATAAACTCTTCCGGCAGTTGATGGGCGAAGAACACTACGTCAGGGTTGAGCGCCGCCACGGCCTCCACGTTTATTTCGGTCAGCCCGCCCGGTGTCGGCAGCTCCGCCAGCCTCGGATAGACTCCTTCGATGTAATCCCCGATCAGCCCTTTCCACCTATCCACAACGCCAACCAGCTTGTCCCCCTGGCCCAGCTCCAACAGTATGTCCAAGGTATGGTGATGCAGCGCCACGATTCTCTTTACGTCCGCCGGCACCGAGACTTTGCGGCTCAATTGATCCGTGACCTCTATCGTGGCTCTCGTCTCTCCGGCCCATGTGGGGCAGCCATTCAAACTTAAAAACAAAATAGCCAAAAATATAGCGGCAGACGCGACGAAGCACTTGCCTTTCCCCTTCATGCAGCAATTTCCCCTTTGCGATGATTTTCAGGTTATAAGAAACGCTGATCAATTAGCCCAAAAGGCATCCAGCTTTTTAGGAAAGGGACGCCGCAAGGGTTTGAACCTTGCCACCTCTGGTGCCCATCTGTAAATCAGCCTTTCTTATGACCTGACGAAGGGTATCATAATCCATATTATTCGTTTCTGCAACAGGAGTGCGTTAAAATTGGCGAAGACGCGCCAACCAAACACAAAATCCGCGTTTGGCGCGTATTTGCTGGCAATGCGAGGGATTGCCGAACGAGCGCCCGGAAGCGTACTTTTGGTACGCTGAGGACAGCGAGCGAGGCAAGCGTGAAGCAGTGCCGGCGAAGACGCGCCAACCAAACACAAAATCCGCGTTTGGCGCATATTTGCTGGCAATGCGAGGGATTGCCGCGCGACCAACCGGAGACGTACTTTTGGTACGTCGAGGACAGCGAGCTCGGCAAGCGTGAAGCAGTGCCGGCGAAGACGCGCCAAACGAACACAAAATCCGCGTTTGGCGCATATTTGCTGGCAATGCGAGGGATTGCCGCGCGAACAACCGGAGACGTACTTTTGGTACGTCGAGGATTGCGAGCGAGGCAAGCGTGAAGCAGTGCCGGCGAAGACGCGCCAAACGCGCCCGTAGCGGTTATGTCTTGCGTACCCACCTCTTCTTGGCCGTGCGGATCAATGTATACCCATCCGGGGTGACGAGCCTTATCATGTCCGTCCCGGGCGGGGCGCTGTGCCAGGCGATATGTTTCACCCTCGTGATGTCCGCGTCCTTTATCTCCAGCTCGCCGGCCTGCTCATCTCCGCTGTGGTAAGTGACGTGCCACACCGATACTTTGACGACGAACAGCTCTTCCGTCTTCGCGTGGATTTTTTTCATCAGCTCCCTGCGCGCCTCGACGTCTGGCGCGACGCCGGGAATGACGCCGGGGCCTGCGTAGACCCGGCTGCGCACCTCGCTCGGCAGCGCCAGCATCTCCTTGAACACCAGGTCGGCCTTCCCGACCGTGCCTAGGAGCGAGTCGGCGAACGTGAAGGTGCAGACTTGGCTGTCTGGGTCTGGCTTCCCCGTGATCCTGACCTCGCGGCCCTCTTGGGCCAGCCAGTTCCTCAGCTGATTCCTTATCCGGTCTGCCGCCTTGACGAGATACAGCTGCAGCCTTTTCTTGTTGATCTTGGGCGAGAAATCATTTTTGTACTTGAACCCCTTTGTATCTTTGCGCATTTTTTCCATCAGCTACCACCTCTGCCACGGTGACGGGCCACAACGATCAGAAAGACGCGGCCGATCCGTGCGGACAAAGGGTTCCAGCCGCGTCACTGTATTATTCTAACACTGCGTCGCGCTATTTCGATTCTAAATCAAATTAAATACGCACCAGTTCCCACAGCCTGTCATAGCTGTCAACCACGTCATAGACCACATCGCCGCCGCTGATGGCTCGGAAATGCTCTCGGGCGCAATGGGCTTTCGCTTCATCGATTTTGCGGAGTTCCATTGAGGACATATCGCCTTTTGTTTCGGCGACGAAATAAATGTGCTTTACCTTGCCCTCGTAGAACGCTATCGCCCAGTCTGGGTTGTACTTGCCCACTGGAGTACTGATATAGAAGCCGCGCGGCAGTTTAACGTAGACCTCAACTTCCTGTTGATGTGTTTCCAGTTCAGCGGCAAAGTCGCGCTCGTTGGTGGAATCGTAAATCACATAATCGTAAAGGTTTCGCTTCGTCTCCATAGCATTCACACCGAGACAGCCTTTTTTGAGGTCAGGCTCGGTGAAAATCTCTGTGCTGAAAGTCGAGGTCAGTTTGTCGTAGGCGATATGCTCGATAATCGCCGTAGCCTTCTGCTCGTTGATAATGTCGGCGGTTCGGATGATGAATTCCTCAGGGTTGTCGCCGAACTGGTTAAACACAGCTTTCTCAAGCCCACTCAGGATTTCTGCCACTGCTTTGCGGGTCAAGCCTGTTTCGGCGACAATTTTTCCAACGAGGTCGTATCGCACCGATGAGTTCGTTTTTATCGCCATATACGAGCCGGCTTCTTTCCGTGAAATATCGCTCCATATGAACGCTTCACCCGCTTGCAACTGTGCCTTTGATTCAATGTTTTGCGCCTGTTCGCCTTTCTCGACCTTGAAGTAAATCTTGGAAACGCGCAGACGGATGTTAAGTTCCGCGACAGACTTGCCGACCAGTTCATCCTCGTCAAAGCTGACGATGTAATAGCTTTTGCTGTTTATGCGCGACCACAGTTCCTGAAATGTCTTGCTGTCCAGTTTCGCCCTGTCGAGCGTTACGTCGACCGTGTTTTTGCGGGCATTCTCAGGTTTATTGGCGTTAGTGTCATATACGGAATCAAGGACGGCGATAATGTCGGCGACGCGTCCATCGGCTTCTTCCGACACTTCAAGCATACCGTTCTTTTTGTCCTCATAATACTTCTCGGTCAGTTCGCCGCGTCTCACATAGCCGTTCTCAATAAGGCTCTCGTATACGGCAAGGGCAGCAGCTTCGCCGAATTTCTCCGTGAACAGCTCCGCCTCGACCTTGCGCGGACGGTCGGCGACGGCTTCGGCGATCTCGCTCTGCAATCCCTTGGCGAAACTGTCATAGCTTTCGTTGGCGACGACGGTCAGCACATTCACGTTATGGATTTCCTCGCGGCTGAGCAAGTTCTCGTCCATACGCTCGCCGCTCTGGTTGACAGCAAGGCGCAGCCCGCGTCCGACTTCCTGGCGCTTACGAATATCGCTGCGGCCTTGCCTCAGCGTGCAAATCTGGAACACATTGGGGTTATCCCAGCCCTCGCGCAGGGCAGAGTGGGAAAAGATGAACCGCACGGGCTCGCGGCGGTCAAGCAGACGCTCCTTGTCCTTCATAATCAGGTCGTATGCGTCCGTGTCATCGGAGGTGCGCTCTTTCCTGTCTCCGAGCTTGCTGTCAACCATTCTGCCGCTCTTTTTGTCTATGGAAAAATACCCGGCATGGGTGCATTCGGCGGCAATGCCGTCAAGGTACGCCAGATACTCTGGCGTGTCGGTAAGCTCAAGCTGCATACCGCTGACCACGGCTTTATATTCTTCCTCGAAAATTTGGGCGTAGGGGCCGCCCACCGCGCTGCCGGAAGCATCGTACAGTTTATATTTCGCCACTTCGTCGATGAAGAACAGCGACAGCACTTTGATACCTTTCGGAAACAACTGCCTCTCCCGTTCGATATGTGAGAGAATCGTTTCCCGTATCTGAATGCGGCGCAGTTGTTCCTCGCTGACCGAGCCGATAACGTCGCCCGCGAACAGCTTTTTGCCGCCGGTGAACTCCACGGAGGAATCCCGTCCGTCAATCCGCAGGACGGTGTAGCCGTCTTTGTATTCAGCCAGTTCGCCCGAGTTGTCGAACAGGTTATAGCCCTCTGTGACCACGCGCGCGACCTTGCGGATACTGGTGCCGCCTTTCACGTCAAACTCGATCGTCGCCGTTGGGTTGCCTTTCGAGATATTGATGCTCTGGATATAGACGTATCCCTCGGTTGCGGTGCCGGAAACGGAAACGCCCTTGACGGCAATCTTCTTCACGAGCCGTTTGTTGTAGGCTTCCAGAGCGTCAAGGCGGTATATCATATTATAAACGCTGTCGGGGCGATGCGTCGCCGAATAACGCAGAGTGAACAGCGGGGCGAACTCGCGCAGCCGTTCCTTTGTCGCAGCGCCCTCCACAGACTGCGGCTCATCGATAATCAGTATCGGGTTCGTCTTTGCCAGAATATCTATGGGCCTGCGGCTGCGGAACTCGTCGAGTTTCATATAGATACGGCGCGCGTCCTTGCCGCGCGCGTTGAACGCCTGACTGTTGATAATCATCACGTTGATCGCGCTGTCGGAGGCGAAACGGTCAATCTCGGTCAGCTGCGCCGAATTGTAGATGAAAAAGCGGATTTTCTTGCCGTAGTCCTCGGCGAAGTGTTCTTCCGTCATCTGGAACGACTTGTACACGCCCTCGCGGATAGCGACGCTCGGCACGACGATGATGAACTTGCTCCAGCCGTACCGCTTGTTGAGTTCGTACATTGTCTTGATGTAAGTGTAGGTCTTGCCCACGCCGGTTTCCATCTCTATTGTGAGGTTATATCGCCCGTCAAGCGCGTCGGAAGGCTTAATCTGCCCGCCGCGCTGAATTGAACGGATGTGCTCCAGAATCTTATCGTCCGTAATGGCGACAGGAGCGTTGTTAAAGCCAGTGAAGTCCTGCGCATGTGTCAGCGACCTCTGCCCAAAACCAGAATCTATCATATAGGTAGGCGTGTGGAAAGGCTGTCCCGCGAACACGTCGCAGACCACTTTCGCCGCGTCCGCCTGAAAGCCCTGATGACGGAATTGAAGTTTCATCCCAACACCTCCCAATGACCTGTTTTATTAGAGCCAACGCGTATAATCCTTCCTGTTTGCTTCAAAGTCCCGAGTATGCGCTTGGCTGTCGCGGGTGATTTCCCTAAAATAACGGCCAGTTCAGCATAGGTAATATGCGGATTGTGTATGATAGCGTCAATGATAAGTTTTATCGGGTCATTTATCGGGTCAATCGATCGCGTTTCCACTTCGATTCCGCCATTTTGCGTTTCAGTCGCAATGTCCACATATTTATAAAGCGAGTTTTGGGTCGCGTCCAGCATGAAATCGATGAATGGGCGGCAGTATGGACAGTATCCGATTCAGTTTGCGCAGACGCAGCACATCGCCGTGTCCTTCCTCACTGATTTTTACGCGCTCCAATAGAGCGTGAATTTCGCCGATTTTCAAATGCCATTGAGGCGATTGCGTAAAAAAGTCGTTCATCATATCACCTTCACTTTCGTAGTCGGCGAGAGAAGTTTGAAAATCTCGAACACGTTTATTTTTTCGGGCGAACTGGTGAACGACGAGTCGCGGAACACTGCGCGGAGCGGATTTCTGCCCGCTATCTCGCGGATTGTCGTTTCGCTGATTTTTTCCTCGAAACAGGCTATAAGATCGCCGCAGTTGTAGGTGTGGACGGTGAAGCCGTCTATTTTCTCGTGGGTGTGCGGCATCGACAGCGGCAGGCCCCATTCGAGCAGACAGCCGAACAATAAGTCCATATCCGTGCGGTCGGGCTTGATGTTGTTCTCGTCTTCAAACAACATAGTCTGTCCCCGCTCCACAACCTCTGCCGCAGAGTAGTACACGTCGTTCATATTCGTAGAATCCAATTTGAACACACGAAAACCAATATCCGTGAGGGCAACCCCCCGTGGTTGCCCTGCGCCGGGGCAGACACATGGGCCTGCCCCTACGATTTTCTCACCTGCGCGGCGGATACGCTCCTTGCCGATTTCACAGATGGTGGAATAGCCCGCTTTAGCCGCCTCCGTACCCTCGGCGCAGACTTCGGGCAGCTGCACCATGATGAACTTGCGCCTGCCGCCGTCCTCGGCGTTCAGTTGCATAACGGCGTGGGCGGTTGTGGCGGAGCCGGAGAAGAAATCGAGGACGATGTAGCCACTGCCAGTTGCGGCAATGCCAAGCATTCTCTTTATCAGTGATGGCGGTTTTGGGAACGTGAATACACTTTTCCCAATAAGCGCTTCAAGTTCCTTGCTTGCAGTATCCGTTGTCCCCGTGTATTCTTGTCTCCACAAATCTACAGGAACCATGCCACCATCCATCTCGGATAGAAACTTCTTCAGGCGGGGATACTTATTTTCTCCGTTTTTCCCCCAATACAGCTTATTATCCTCAACATAGGACAGATATTTAACGCGTTCAAATTTCCAGGCATTTGTCGGGTGCGAAACTGTTTCGCCAGTAAATGGATTCTTCATGTCGTAGGTTAGATTTGGCCGTTGCTCGCGTGTCGCGGGATTCACACAGGAGACACTTGTCCAAACACCTCTTGGATCGTCGTCAGGATTGGAATATATTGAGTCAGCTTTGGCATTTCGCGGTTCTTTCAAATCCATTAACGTGTTAGATTTGCGATAGCACAGCACTGGTTCCGTCAATGTAGTAAACAATCTGGCATTATTGCTTCGTGTGTATCGTTTTTCCCATACAATATTTACAAGGAAATTCTCCTCGCCGAATACCTCATCACATATTTTTCGAAGCTGGGCGGCTTCCCCTTCGTCTATCGAAATGAAAATCACTCCGTCGCTCGACAGCAGATTCCTTGCCAGCACAAGGCGCGGGTAAATCATGCTGCACCAGTCGGAGTGGAAACGCCCGTTGCTTTCAGTGTTGCGGTATAGGCGGTCGCCGTACTCATCATACACGCCGGCTTCCTCATCGTAGTCCTCACGGGACTGCGCAAAGTTGTCGCGGTAGATGAAGTCTGACCCTGTGTTGTACGGCGGGTCGATGTATATCATTTTGACCTTGCCAAGATAACTCTCCTGCAAGAGTTTCAGCACGTCAAGGTTGTCGCCCTCAATGTAGAGGTTTTCGGTCGTGTCCCAGTTTTTACTTTCCTCCACGCATGGGCGGAGCGTCTTGCGTATGGGACGGCCAGCCTCCGCGATGGCGGCGCGTTTGCCCACCCACGTGAACTCGTATGCTTCGTCGGTAAACACGTCCTCGCCAAGCATGGCACGGAGCAGGTCTATATTCACCTTGCCCTCGGCGACCACGCCGGGAAACAGTTCGGCGAGTTTCGCCACGTTCTTGGCGGTCAGGTCTGGGGTTTCGAATTTTAGTTTGTCCATAGTGTATCTTCCTTCCGTTTCTGCGGGTTTCTAATAATATATTCGGCAATTCGGTTATATTCATTTTCGTTGCGAATGATGTGTTCATAATAATTGCGCTGCCACAATCGTTTGTCAAATGGTTGCCAATTGTTTT
>JAIRNC010000082.1 GCA_031258255.1 Synergistaceae bacterium | reverse complement strand
TCTCAGCCATGGCTCCGCCCCATTGTGCGCGGCAAGACGAACGCCCCCGTCGAGTTTGGCGCAAAGCTGGACGTGAGCGTGGCGGAAGGGTTTACGCGATTGGAGCATATTTCTTTCCGTGCGTACAACGAGAGCGGCTTGTTTATAGAAGAGGTAGAGAGATACAGGCATAGGGAAGGGCATTACCCGGAGCGTGTGCTTGCGGACAAGATATATCGGACACGCGAGAACCTGAGGTACTGCAGCGGGCATGGGATACGCCTGAGCGGCCCGCCTCTCGGCAGGCCGCCTAAACAGCGCGAGCCAGACAGAAAACAGGAGTATCGTGACAGTTGCGACCGGACAGAGGTAGAAAGAAGATTCAGCCTGGCAAAGAGAAAATACGGGATGGGCATGTTGTATACGCGTCTTGAGGAGACAACGATGTGCAGCGTGGCCCTGTCGATACTATTGATGAACCTGAACAAGGTTCTTTTTTGCCGTAAACTTCTTGTCTATTTTTTGCTTTCAAAGTTTATCAATTCAAGAAAATTTAGGTCTGTGCAGTAGACACTACTTAGATCAACTCAAATTCGCTGATACCAAAATTTTAGGTGGCGTTGAGGTCTATTGTGGCTGACGCTTGCCTACCAAAAGTCTATCGACTTTCGCCATCCAAGCACACTGTGGTCAATAGGCACCCTTCGGGTTTCTCTCAACCGGTTTGCCCTGTGAAAAAAGTGCGTCACTTGACACCTATGACACAGCGAGGCGATGTAAGGCATGACTCTGCGAAAAGCGTTGAATTCACGCGCGATGGCGCATATAATATGCGTGTGACGAAGCTGTGTTGGCGGGGTATGATGATGAAGATAAACAGGAAGAACGATTATTTTTTCAAACGTGTTATTCCGACATCGGAATAAGGGTTTTGAAGATTACGTCGCTGCGAAGTGGCAGCAGACCCTTCCTATCCGGTGAATCCTGCGGCATGTCGTTTTTATCCTGTTTTTTCGTCCTCCGAGCCACTGAATCACTCCCTCACGGCTGATATGCGCTTGTTGACGCCATTATAACGCGCGGCCTACACCGCGGCAACGACGTACTGTGACTTCAAAACACGCCAAAAATCTTGAGGCGCCGCCCCAATTCCAGCAAGAGGAACTCGTTCCTGCCGGGTGCGAGCATCTGTTTTGATGGCGAATTAGGATAAGCTGGTTCCAGCGAAATGGCCGGGGGAGTCCCGGCCATTCGTTCTGGCGCTCTGCTACGCGGTGGTGCTCTGTGTTTTTCTTTTGTCCTTTTCAAGCGTTTCGAATACGAGGTCGCTCATGGGCACGTAATATTCCTTACCATCCCAGTGCCTGTCCCGGCGCTTCCTTTTTCTTCTTGACAGATCCCGCTTGCGGTCTCCTCTAAGCGATGAGGTTGGCTATTTTGCCGTTCTTCTCCTCGTTGAGATACCTGTCGCAGGAGATGGCGGCACGTCTCCCCTCGTCTATAGCCCGCACTACGAGCGAAGGGCCGCTCCGCATGTCTCCTGCGGCGAATACCGTGGGCAGGCTGCTCTTATAGTCGGATCTGTCAGCCGCGACGCACCCCCGCGCGTCCACTTCCAGTTGCAGCTGGTCTATCAGTGCCCGTTCAGGCCCTGTGAAGCCCATGGCCGTTATCACCATGTCTGCCTGGAATTCCGTTTCGGTGCCATCGACCGGTACAGGGGCCTGGTGCCCCCTGTCTGCCACCCATTCCACGCGCACGGCCACGACGGACGCCACCCTGCCCTTGCTGCCTTTTATCTCGCGGACGGTCGTGAGGTAGCGCCTGGGATCCTCCCTATAGAGCGCTATCGCCTCCTCAATGCCGTAGTCGGTCTTTTGCGCTCTCGGCCACAGCGGCCACGGGTTGTCCTCCTCGCGCGATTCCGGCGGGCATGGTAGGATTTCGAGCTGGGCTATGCCCGTCGCTCCCTGCCTTATCGCCGTGGCCACGCAGTCGGTCCCGGTGTCGCCGCCGCCCACCACGACTACACGTTTCCCCTTCGCGTCTATCAACGCGTCCTCCCTCGAAGCATTGCCCAGCAGACGCTTTGCCGAGGCGGAGAGGTACTGCATGGCTGTATATACGCCCTTGAGGCCGACGCCTGCGGCGTCGAGCTTGCGCTCGTTTCCGGCCCCGCAGCAGAGCACAACGGCGTCGAACTCGCCTAGCAGTCTGATGACAGGCATATCCATGCCGACCTCCGTGTTAAGGACGAACGTGACGTTCTCCTCTGCCATGATCCTGATCCTGTCCTCGACTATCGACTTTTCGAGCTTCATATTGGGTATGCCGTAGGTAAGCAGCCCCCCGGGCCGGTCCGCCCTTTCGAATACGGTCACGTCGTTGCCGAGCCGATTTAGCATGTCCGCGCAGGCGAGCCCTGACGGCCCGGAACCCACTACGGCCACCCTCCTGCCGGTGTGAGTCCTTGGGGCGCGGGGACGTATCCTCCCGCCCTCCAGCATATAGTCAACGATATACCTTTCTATATTTTTCACCGTCACCGGAAGTTCGTGTTCCCCCAGAGTACAGGACCCCTCGCAGAGCGCTGGGCAGACCCGTGACGTGAACTCCGGAAACGGGTGCGTCATGGTCAGCCTCTCGTAGGCCCCCTCTATGTCTTTGCGATACACCAGATCGTTTATTTCTGGTATGAGGTTGCCCAAGGGACAGCCTATGACACCGTCTTTGAACGCCACGCCGGCGTGGCAGAACGGTACACCGCAGTCCATGCAACGGGCACTCTGCCGGATTATGACCTCAACGTCCGTCGGCAGGGTGAAGTCGTAATAGTCCCTTATCCTCTCATCAGCTGGCCTGTGTTCGGCCTCGGCTCTCTCGTATTCCATAAAACCAGTCGGTTTTCCCATGACACCCGCCCCCTAATCCTTTTTCTCTTCCGGCCTGCCCCGCCGGATTTCGTTGAAGGCATAAAGCGGCACGTCCTCCTCGGGTATGCCGGCCTCCCTTGCGCCTTTCATAGCGTCGAGCACTTTTTGATAGGCGTCGGGTATCACTTTCACGAATGACTCTACGTTTTTTTCAAAATCATTCAGCACCGCTTCGGCTATGGCGCTTCCGGTGTATTCAACATGCCGTTCCATCATGTCCCTCAAAATTTTCTCATCCTCCCTGTCCGGCGCCGTGAGGTTCACGAGGCCGGTATTGCAGTTGTCGCGCAGACAGTGGTCAGGATCGTAGACGTATGCTGTGCCGCCCGACATCCCCGCAGCAAAATTTTTGCCGGTCGGCCCGAGTATCAGGGCGACCCCGCTTGTCATGTACTCGCATCCGTGGTCGCCCACGCCTTCGACGACCGTCGAGGCACCGCTGTTCCTGACACAGAAGCGCTCCCCGGCAACCCCCCTGATATAGGCTTCCCCTGATGTAGCGCCGTAAAGCGCGACGTTGCCTATTAGGACGTTCTCGCCATCTTCCGGCGTCCAGCCGTCGGGCGGGACTATTATGATCCTGCCCCCGGAGAGTCCCTTCCCCACGTGGTCGTTGGCCTGTCCCCGCAGTTCGAGCGTCACGCCGCGAGCCAGGAACGCGCCGAAGCTCTGGCCCGCGTATCCGTCGAAGACCAGCCGCACGGAACCGTCCGGCGCGCCAGCCGTACCGTATCGTCGGGCGATCTCCCCTGACAGCATCGCCCCGACCGTCCTGTTCGTGTTATCTATGGCAAACCGGGCCATGACCTTCTCGCCCCGCTCCAGTCTCGGCATACAGAGCGGGATGAGCGTGTTCCTGTCGAGCGACCTCTGCAGCATGTGTTCCTGCGGGAAGTGAAAGTAGCGGTCCTCCTTCCTCTCAATCTGCGACGGTTGCGAGAGGAGCCTCGAAAGATCCACGGTACGCGCCTTTTCGTTCTTTATCTTGTACTTCACCCTGAGCAGTTCGACGTGGCCTATCAGCTCGTTGAAGGTTTGCGCTCCCACCATGGCCATCCACTCGCGGACCTCCATGGCGAGAAATCGCATGAAGTTTTCGACATGTTCGGGCTTGCCGCAGAATTTCTTGCGGAGACCGGGGTTCTGGGTGGCGATGCCGACCGGGCAGGTGTCGAGGTTACAGACCTTCATCATGTCACACCCTAACGCGACCAGCACGGAGGAGGCGAACCCGAACCCCTCGGCACCGAGCAGGGCCGCTATCACTATGTCGCGCCCTGTCAGCAGCTTCCCGTCGGTTTCGAGCGTGACGCGGTTCCTGAAGTTATTCAGCAGTAGCGTCTGGTGAGCCTCGGCGAGGCCCAGCTCCCAAGGGAGGCCGGTGTGGCGGATGCTGCCGCGGGGCGCCGCGCCCGTGCCTCCGTCGTACCCGCTTATGGTTATGACATCGGCCAGTCCTTTCGCGACCCCCACCGCTATCGTGCCGATACCTGCCTCAGATACCAGCTTGACGCTGATCTTGGCCCGGCTGTTGGCGTTTTTGAGGTCGTGGATGAGTTGCGCCAGATCCTCGATTGAGTATATGTCGTGGTGCGGCGGCGGCGATATGAGCGCCACGCCAGGCGTGGAGTTCCTGGCGCGCGCTATCCACGGGTACACTTTCGTCCCCGGCAGATGCCCGCCCTCGCCCGGTTTCGCACCCTGCGCCATCTTGATCTGTATCTCTGCGGCGTTGTTGAGGTAAGCTATCGTCACGCCAAAGCGCGCGGACGCGACTTGCTTTATGGCGCTGGATGAACTCTGCCCGTCGTCGCGCGGCATCCACCGTTCCGGCATCTCCCCGCCCTCGCCGCTATTGCTCTTGGCGTGCAGCCGGTTCATGGCTATGGCGATGCACTCATGGGCCTCGGGGCTGATCGAGCCGTAGGACATGGCCCCGGTCTTGAAGCGCCGCACGATGTCCTCGACCGGCTCCACCAGATCGAGCGAAATCGGCTTCCCCCTGGTGACTATGTTCAGCATCCCCCTGATGTTTTTCAGGTAATCCGTGCGGCTGGAGACGATGGACGAAAATTTCTTGAAAAGCTCGTAGTCTCCTGTCCGGCAGGCTTGCCGGAGGTAGTAGACGCTCTCGGGGTTGAACAGATGACGCTCGCCGCCGTGACGCCACTTTACCTCCCCTCCCTGATCCAGCGGTTCGCCAGCCATCAGGGAATTGAAGGCGTTCTCATGTCGCGCCCTGCTCTCGCCCTCTATCTCATCAAGGGTGACCCCGCCTATCCTCGTGGTAGTGCCGGTGAAATACTCGTTCACGACCTGTTCGCTCACACCCAGCGCCTCGAATATCTGAGCGCCCTGATAGCTGCGGACGGTCGAAATACCCATCTTCGAGGTCACCTTCACGATACCTTTTGTCAGGGCCTTCATGTAGTTGGACACGGCGGCCTCCTCGTCTGCGGCTATCGCTCCCCGGCCGGACATGTCACGGATTATCCTGTACGCCAGGTATGGGTTCACGGCGTCGGCGCCGTATCCTATGAGTGCGGCCAGGTGGTGCACTTCCCTGGGCTCTCCGCTCTCGACGAAGATGCTCACCTTGGTGCGCATCTTCTTCCGTATCAGGTGATGATGGAGGCCTCCCGTGGCAAGCAGGGCCGGTATCGGCACCCTGTTCTCCCCGGCCCCCCGGTCTGAGATTATTATCAGGTTGTAGCCGTCCGCGACGGCTATGTCGGCTGCGAACATTATGTTGTCGAGCGACTTTTTGAGCCCGTCCGACAGCTTGCTGTTGAAGAGCATCGGCAAGGTGATTGCCTTGAAACCGCGCTCCTCTACGTTGCGGATCTTCTGGAGCTCGTCGTCGGAGATGACCGGTGTGCCGTGGCAGATCATGCGGCAGTTTTCAGGGCCCGGCACGAGCATGTTGCCTTCGCTGCCGAACTGGACGCCCGACGACGTAACATTCTCCTCCCGGAGGGCGTCCAGCGGCGGGTTCGTGACTTGGGCGAACATTTGCTTGAAGTAGTTATAGAGCAGTTGCGGGCGTTCGGAGAGGACAGCCAGCGGGATATCAGTGCCCATCGACGATATGGGTTCGTCCGAGTTCTCGGCCATCGGCCTCAGCGTGAGGGTCAGGTCTTCCCACGTATAGCCGAATATCTTCTCAGCCTCAAGCAGGGCGCAGGGTTCCAGATCCGCGTTTTCCGTGGAGACGAATAGGGATTCGAGACCGATGAGGTCTTTCATCAGCGCACGCTCGTAGGGGGACAGCATACCCGTCTCACGTTTTTCCCGCATGATGTCGCGCCATCTCGTGCCGACGCCCCGCTTTTGCGGCAGATCTGCCAGTTTGAGAATGTTCTCTGTGACCCATTTTTTAAAGGGCGCGCTAGAAGCGACGGAAGATTTTATCTCTCCGTCCTCTATTATCCGCCCCTCCTTGGTATCCACGAGCAGCATTCTGCCGGGGCGCAGCCTGTCCTTGCGGATTATATCCGAGTCCGGTGTCGATAGCACGCCGACCTCGCTCGACAGGATGACCATGCCGCTCCTGGTCACGAAGTACCTGGATGGGCGCAGCCCGTTCCTGTCCAGCCTTGCCCCCGCGATGACGCCATCGGTGAACGCGATTGCGGCAGGCCCGTCCCAAGGCTCCATGAGACAGCTGGCGTACTCGTAAAACGCTTTTTTGTCTGGATCCATGGAATCGTCCTTCTCCCACGGCTCCGGTATGGCCATCATCAGCGCGTAGGGTAGCGTGTAGCCGGCGTTCATCATGAACGTCAGGAAGTCGTCCAACATCGCGGAGTCGCTTCCGTCCTCGTTGATGATGGGGAGGATCTTCTCGTAGTCAGCCCCGTACTTTTCGGATTTCAGTGCCGACTCGCGAGCCTTTAACCAGTTGACGTTGCCCCGGATCGTGTTTATCTCCCCGTTGTGGATGATGTGTCTGATGGGGTGCGCCCTCTCCCAGCTAGGGAACGTGTTGGTGGAATACCGCGAGTGCACCAGGGCTATCGCGCTCTCGACGTCCTCGTCGCGGAGGTCGATGTAAAACGCGTCCATCTGGCGCGGGATCAGCATCCCCTTGTACACGACAGTTCGCGACGATATGCTCGCCAGGTAAAAATAAGGGTCGGACTCCATGTATTTCACGTTTCTGATTTGAGTCAAGGCGAGCTTTGAGACGACATACAGCTTTCGCTCGAAATCCTCTCGTGTCATCCCGTCCGGACGCCTGATGAAAACCTGGAGTATGGCGGGGCATACGTCTCTGGCCGCTTTGCCGACGGCTGCGGGGTACGTCGGCACGCGCCTCACCCCTATCACCTCCATGCCCTCGGAAGCCACGATGTCCCCGAATATGCCGAGCGTCTTTTTGCGCCTCGGTCCGTCTGGCGACGCAAAGAGCATGGCCACGCCGTACCAGCCTTCGTCGGGGAGGTTTATCCCCCTGCCCCCGCAGTCGCGTTTCAGAAAACGGTGTGGTATCTGTATCAATATCCCGGCCCCGTCGCCGACGTCAGGATCCGCTGCCACGCCCGCCCTGTGTGTCAAGTTGATCAGCACCTTCAGGGCGTCGCGGACCAGGTCATGCGACTTCATGCCTTTGATGTTCACCAACATCCCTATGCCGCAGGCGTCGTGCTCGAACTTCGGATCATAGAGACATCTTGTTTCAGGATCGCGAATAATTCTCTTCCTCATAAGATCATCCACCTCCAAAGATAAACTGTCTGACAATTCTAAAAATTCAAAAAACGATTTGTGGATTCTATCATAGCAATGTTGTTTATTGCAAGTAAAAAAATAAAAAAATTTCCATCTGGCCGAGCCGGGCGAGCGGCATTTTACATGATGGTTTTTGCCTAAGAAATCTAATATACGAGCATAAATGATTTTTTTATACAATTTATGCACACATAAAATCTCGCTAAACAGTAATTTTCAGGAAATACTTGACTAATGAAAATATGGGTGTAAAATACCCCGCATCGAACGACAAATTATTTTTGGAGGTGAATCTGAAAGGCAGATTGTTTTTGGCGTATTTTCGAGCGAAGGGGGAATGAGGGTGTTTTCATCCGTTGACACGATCTGGGTATTGCTGGGTGCGATATTGGTGTTTTTCATGCAAGCGGGATTCGCGATGGTCGAGACCGGTTTCACGAGGGCAAAGAACGCGGGGAACATCATAATGAAGAACCTCATGGACTTCTGCATAGGCTCCGTGGCGTTCTGGGTCATCGGTTTCGGCATAATGTTCGGCAAAGACATAGGCGGTTTTATTGGGCAGATCGACGTCATGCTGAGAGGCAATTACGATTCGACCTTTCCGACGTATGCGTTTGCCATATTTCAGACGGTCTTTTGCGCCACTGCCGCAACTATAGTTTCTGGAGCGATGGCAGAGCGCACCAAATTTTCGGCTTACTGTCTTTACAGCCTCATCATCAGCCTAGTGATATACCCGATCTCCGGGCACTGGATATGGGGAGGCGGCTGGCTGGCCCAAATGGGCTTCCACGACTTCGCGGGCTCCACTGCCGTGCACATGGTGGGCGGTCTTGCCGCCTTGGTGGGGGCGTATATCCTTGGCCCCAGGACAGGGAAATATGACGAAAACGGCAAGGTTCAGCCCATACCGGGCCACAGCCTCACGCTCGGGGCGCTTGGCGTTTTCATACTGTGGTTCGCTTGGTTCGGCTTCAATGGCGGGTCTACGGTGTCTGCCACAGGGGACGAAACGCTCGTATCCATGGGTTCCATCATTTTCAACACGAACTTGGCGGCTGCGACTGCTACAAACGCCGTGATGCTCATCACGTGGTTCAGGTACGGCAAGCCGGACATTTCGATGACGCTGAACGGCGCCTTGGGCGGACTCGTCGCCATCACGGCCGGATGTGACGCGGTGAGCCCGTTCGGCGCGTTCATGATCGGCCTTATTTCCGCGCCTATCCTGGTGCTCGGCGTCGAATTCATCGACCAGAAGCTGATGGTGGACGACCCCGTGGGCGCGATCGGCGTACACTGCCTCTGCGGCGCGGCGGGGACGATACTGACAGGTGTTTTCGCCCTGAACGGGGGCTTGCTCTACGGCGGGGGGGTTTCGATGCTCCTCACTCAAGCGGCCGGGGTCGCGGCGGTCGCTGTATGGGTGGGCGCGACCATGTGGGCTGTGTTCAGCGCCCTCAGAGCGACCGTCGGCCTACGCGTTTCGGCGGACGAGGAGATGGAAGGGCTAGATATCCGTGAACACGCCCTGGCGAGCAGCTACGCCGATTTCATGCCTGTCTCAGTCGGGCCGGTCCCGATATCAGCCGCTTCCTCTGCCGATAAGACAGCCTCCCTCGCGGAGGTCAAAAAAATGCTGGGCGACCACCCGAAGATGACGAAGGTCGAAATATACACGAACCCGACGAAGATGGAGGCGCTGAAAGAAGCGCTGAACGAGATTGGCATCACCGGCCTCACGGTCACGGCAGTGACAGGGTGTGGCGCGCACAAGGGTAAGAAGGAGTTTTACCGCGGCGCTCTGGTGAAGATGACGTTGCTGCCGAAGGTGAAGGTGGAGACGGTGGTCTGCAAAGTTCCTGTCAGCAAGGTAATAGAGGCGGCAAAATCCGTCTTGTACACGGGCTCGGCGGGAGACGGGAAGATATTCGTCTACGACGTGGAGAATGTAGTACGTGTCAGCACCGGCGAGGAAGGCTTCGACGCGCTCCAGTACGACTACGACAAGGCGCGGCCGGAAAGCGTCGAGGCGATGAAATACGATTACGAAAGGCAGGTCGGCGAGGCGAGCTAGAGGGCGGTATCGCCGTGCAAAAGTTTAATCTCTTAAAGATTGTCACAATCCCTCCCAAACCGACAGCCGCGCCGCCCTGAAAGCGACGCGGCTGCCATCTTGCCTGACGTCTGAACCCACGGTGTTCAGTTCCGGCCAATCAGTTTTCCGGCGTTACTGGCGTTGTCGCGCGTTCCGAACCTCGGGCAGGCCTGGGAACTCGCGTCGTCTCATAGCACTGGCCCAATAACGACTTGGATCGGATATGCGTCGAGAGGGTAACGCCGGTTTCTCTGGCGCTACAGGCTTCAAGGGCTTCAAGGGCGGAGGCCTGGTTTTGAACGAATGTCATTGCCGCCGCGCCGCAGGTTTTTGGCCTTCACTCTGTAACCCGTGCCGGACAGAACGAATACGGCAAAGCAACCTCGAACCACAGCCAAAAAACAACAAACCTCGCTGGCCTGTTGCGAGAACAGGTGTTAAGCTATGTTTACCGTAACAAAAGCTTTCACCAGCGAGGTGAGTTTATTATGTCGGAAAAACGTCAAAGAATCAATGTCGAAATGGTTGAAGGA
>JAIRNC010000031.1 GCA_031258255.1 Synergistaceae bacterium | reverse complement strand
GCCTGGATCATGATCTGCTTTCCGGGGGCGTCGAGCTTTTGCAGGACCTCGGCGATCTCCCTGTGCTGCTCCTCCGTGGCGGTGACGTAAAGGGTCCTGTTCCTGCCGTCAATGACCGGCGGCTTGGCCAAGGGGACAAGGCCTGTCAAGGCGGCCGTCACGTCCCCGCGGATTTGCCCGGAAGTTTCGTCGATGGCGTAGCCCAGCGTATAGCCTCTCGTTATATTTTTGTCAAGCAGGGTGCCAAGGCTCTCCGTCTTCCCGACGACGAGGGTGTTTCCCGTGAGCGAGTAACTCAGCTCCGCCACCCTGAGCAGATAGGAGAAGGCCTCGTTGAAGGGGATGCCGTTAAAAATTATGGAGGGGATCGTCATGTCCGGGACAGACGGATCCAGGAACAGGTTGAGCTTCTGCGTGTCAGCGAGCATCATGAACACGGACTTCAAGTCCGCGTCCCTCAGCTGGAGGGTGACCGGGCTCTTTATGCCCAGCGGGTCGCCCTTGCCGTAAACAGGGGGCGCCACGGGCGCCGGCTCTGGTTTTGGCGGCCTGTAAGCCTTCAATATGACCGTCATGTTGTCGCTTCCGGCGAGGCCGTTTACAGAATCGACAACCAGCGGCTTGCTCGTCGTAAAGGTGAGACGGATGCCCAGGCCGCCGTATGGCTCGGCGTTGATCCTGTCCAGGAGCGGCAGGTTGTACTGTTTCCACCATGTGTTTTTGCCCGGTGGCGACACCCTCAGGACATCCCACTCGTACTCCTCCCACCAGTCGTTCTTGTCCGTGACCCGTGGGAAGCCGATCCCGTCGAACTGGATCACGAGCTTATCCTCCCCTGGCGCGGACACCTGCCGGGGAATGGGTATCATTCGCCCGCGCAGGTTCAGCTGGAGGCCGTCCGAACCGAGCTGCGTGACGTTGATGGCGGCCAGTATCGGCGAGGGCGTGCCGGCTACCGCCGAGCGGTCCGGGGGGACGTCGACGCCCCCAGGCGATGGGAGGAAGAACGACGCGTCGTCGCCGTAGGGGGACGGGGACGCTTTCTTATTCTTAGTTGAGCCATTGGACTCGGCGGCAAGGGCGATAGCAGGGACGAAAGACGCCGCCGCAAACAGCAGAATAAACAGAAATAGATATCCGACGAGTGTGCCCCTTACTGGCTTTGTCATCTTTCTACCGCCGCCAGAATACTTTTTTTCATCCATGTAAACGTCACACCCTTCGAATCTATTTTTGTAACTCTGGCCGTGCCCCCCGAGAACTTGCTCCCTCTCCGGACGAGCAGCCCTGTTTCGCTTCCGTCTATTGCGTCTACGTCCACGATCGCCACGCTGTCGGAGTCCGTTATCATCACGGCCTTGACTCGCATCGTTGGCGGGTCGGGCTCGTACGCTTCCTCCTTGTACTCCTGCGGCGGCGGTGGCGGGGAGAGCGTTGTTGACGACGCCACCGGCAACATGCCGATCTGCTCCGCCATGTTCGCTGTCTGCATGGCGAGGCTCGTGGTCATGGACATCCCGCTCAGATCGCTTCCCAGCTTATCCACCTCCGCTGATTCCTTCCGGACCGGCTCGCTTGCGACAGGCGGAGGCATCTCCTGCGTCTCCTCTGAGCTGCTGACGGTGTTCATCGTCTGCTTGAAGAAATAAAGGCTTGCCATGAAACAGACCAGCAGGAGGGCAAACACCGCTATCTGCCCTATCTTGGAGGGCCTGGCGGCCCTTGCCCTGGTCGCGGCAGCCGATGACTTAGAAGGGGTACCTGTGGTTTTTTTAGCTACAGCCTCTGCCATGTCCGCCCACCCCTTAGCTTCGTATCCTGCTTATGATCGTAAGGGCGCCGGATATCTTGCCGTCCGTCTGCCCTGAAACGCTGAAGTCGGCCACCCTTATCACGAACGGCGCAGCCCGGAACTCGGCCAACAGCCTCAATATGTTGTAGTACGACCCGTTGAAGGTGATCCTGAGCCGGAGTTCGCTCCCTGGCTCACTGCTGCCCCCGGATGCCGAGGTATTCGTGTGTTCGATGGAGCGGGAGATCATTATATTCTCTATCATATTATAGAGGTCTAGCTCCGTCGCGGGGAAAGACGCGTCCCGGTTGCCTGGCAGTTGCAGGGCGTCCATGAACTTCGAGTACCCGCCCACCAGCTCGTTCCTGTCGTTGAGCGTCTTGGCCTGAGTTACGACCTCGTTTTTGACGTCGATCAGGTCCCCTGTCACCTTTTTGAGCGTCTGGAGCAGCAGGACCTGAGCCAGCACCAGCAGAATGACCGTGAATGCCACCAAAAAACCATAAAGCCTCTGTTGCTGCTGGGTCTTCATTGCCCCTGACCCTCCTCGTTGTCCGGCGTCTGCTCCTGAGTTGCCTCCGGCGCTGTCTCAATGGCCGGCGTCGTCCTGATGTTCAGCAGCTCAGGCAGGGCCTCTCCGATTTCAGTGACGGACTTTATGTTGCAGCTCAGGGCGAAGTCAGTGATCAGGGCATTGTTCAGCGTGCTCTTGGTCATGGTCGGCGGATCGACCTTCGTTATCATGTACTTCATGCCGTCGAGGGCATTTACGAAATCCATGACATCCTGATCCGATACGCCGGAGCCGCGCATGGTCACGCTGCCCGGACGTATGTCGATGTTCGACACCTTCAGCCCGGCGGTTATGGCGCCCTCCAGCCCTGAAAGAAACTCGACTGTCGGCAGATCCTGCCTGGTGAACTCGAGATAAGCCTTTATCTTGTCCCGTGCCGCCCTGAACTCCGCTATCTTAGTGTCGAGCCCGGAGATGCGGTTGCCTATGGACGAGGACTCCAGCCTCCCTTCGTCCAACTCGGTGTTCAGGCCCCTGAGCTTCACCATCATGTTCGCGATGTTGAATATCGACACGACCACGAAGCCCACGAACAACACGATGATCAGCACCCGCGTCAGGTCGACCTTTTGCCCCTGTGCCTGTACGAGATGCGGAGGCCTTAAATCAAAGAGTACCTGCATCCTTTACCTCACCTCCACTGCGGGCCTGAGGGCAAGCCCGAGCGCGACTTCCCATCCGTACTGCTGCGCCGGTGAGTTCGCTATGTTCCAGATCTTCCAGGGGTTCACGATGGCCACCGGGCAGGTCACCGCCTCGGAGACGCTCGCGCTTATGGCCTCCCCCTGATTGGCGCCGTAGCCGCCTATATAAACCTTTTCGGCTGAAAACCCCCTCATCTGAGTCGAGGCGAAGTTGACGGTGGCCTGAAGGTCCCTGGTAAAGTTTTCGATGGTGCGGCCGGAAGCGTCTTCGGTGGCAAAGGACTGGGTGGTGTTCCTGTATACGATGCCGTTATCCCTGTACGTCGCCACGATGATGCTGCTCACGACGCCAGCCAGCGCGTACACGTTGAAGCCCTGCGGCATCGATGGCCCCATCAGGCAGCGTAGCATCGCCACAGGGGACGGCTCTATCCCCCCGATCTTTATGTCCACGCGCTGGGCCGCCATCATGAGGTTTTCGACGGTGGAGCTCCTCACTGCGGCCGCAATGCAATCGACGACCCCTCCCCCCGGCGCGGCGTCGTCCCTCCTCGGCCTGTCGATGAAGTTTACGTCGTAAACCGAGTCGTCCACTGGTATCGGGAAGAACTTGTCGAACTCGTACTTGAAGGCGTCCTTCACGTCGTCGATGCTCATCTGTGGCAGCTCGAACGTCCTGAGCAGGACGTCCTTCGACTGAATCCCGGCGTAAACCTTTGAAGCCCACCTTTTGCCTACGGCTTTCTTGAGCGCCTTCAGGTTTTCCTCTATTTTTTTCTGGGTTGAAAAGAGTTCCCCTCCGACCTCTCCCAGGTCATACGGGGCATCGACGCACTGTTCTACCCTGTACACGCCCCTGCCCGCCTCGGAGATCTCGACATATTGCATAACCCCACCGTATACAAACAGTCCTGCCCGAGTACCGCTTGCCTTTTTGCTGAATAATCCCATGCAGGCGCCTCCTTCTTACTTAATGGGGTTGAAGCGGCTTTGGGCAGCTGAACCTGAAAAACTGCAAGTCACTGAGCCGCAACAATAAAGATATAAACACAACCATCTTGTTTCTGTCAAGAATTCCGCACAGAATTAACTAACGCAAATTATTGGTCTGTCTATGTAACTAAAGCCATTATATCACGTGACACTGCCGCGCCGCCTATATATAAGTATTAGTTCAGGCAGTCGCATATGTCCCTGTTGCGCCCGTCGCCCTCTGCCGTTACCACGCTGGTCACGGCGAGCGCGCCGCGCCTTTCGAGCGACGCCACTAAAGAGATGACCGACGATGGCGATATCCCCATGTCCCGTGAAATTTTTTCGATATCGAGGGTTGGGTCCTCCCTGGCAATCCGGAGCAACTCGTCGGAGACGCACTTTACCCACGAGTCGAACAGCTGCCTGATCTCCGGCGTCTGGGACGTGGCCATCTGATTGTTTGCCACTGTCATTTCGAGCATCCGCGACGTGACGATCTCCAGCGAGTCGACGAGCTTCGATACCCTGTCGTCTTTATGTTTGTCCTTTTTCAGCCTGGTGTCTTTTTTCAACAGAACCACACCTTTCCGAGACCCACCGCCATTATACTCCAAGGAGTTACGTCCCGCACTGCGCGAAGTTGCAATACTCGCCAGATCATGCTAGTATGACATTGAGATCGGTCTTCCGCTGGAGGCTCAGTCCGTGCGGCGAAGAATTGTGAATCCCGCCAGGTTCGGAAGAAAGCAACGGTAAGCAAATCTCTTCGGGCGCCACTGGGTAGCTGGGTCTCCAGCGGAGGACCGATCTTCTTCCAAAGAGCTTCTTTCGAATGCGCCGGGTCACGCCAAGGCGACGCCGTTTTTACCTTGCCTTTTCCATATAAAGATGTTACAATCCGTTGCGCTAAAAACACACGCGGGAGGACTGGCGTGCTGTTGCCGTGCCTGACTGAGGACGGTGGCCGTCAGGTTGAGTCCAGCGGAGGTAAAAACAAGGAGGAGACAGCATTGGGCGTAGTCAATATGAAACAGTTGCTTGAGTGCGGCGTTCACTTCGGCCATCAGACCCGCAGATGGAACCCGAAGATGAAGCCGTATATTTTTACCGAGAGGAACGGCATCTACATCATCGACCTTCAGAAGACGGTCAAGGGTTTGGAGCGCGCTTACGACTTCGTGCGCGAGGTGGCCAAGAACGGCGGCTGCCTGCTGTTCGTCGGGACGAAGCGCCAGGCGCAGGATCCCATCCGGGACGAGGCGATACGATCCGGCCAGTTCTTCATCAACCAGAGGTGGCTCGGCGGACTCCTCACCAACTTCACCACCATACGCAAGCGAGTGAACCGCATGGTGGAGCTCCAGGCGATGGACGCGGACGGCACGATCAACAAGTACCCGAAGAAGGAAGTCATCAAGCTCCGCAAGGAGCGCGACAAGCTTGAAAAATCCCTCTCCGGGATCAAGGACATGAAGGAGGCGCCCGACGCGCTCTTCGTGATCGACCCCCGCAGGGAGACGATCGCCGTCATGGAAGCGCGCAAGCTGGGCATCCCCGTGATCGCGATAGTGGACACGAACTGCGATCCCGAGCTCATCGACTACCCGATCCCTGGCAACGACGACGCAATCAGGGCTATAGAGCTCATCGTCAACCTGATGGCGAACGCCTTCATCGAGGGCAGGCAGGGCGTTGACGGCGTGGCTGAACCCGAGGCGGCGGCGGCGGACGAGGAAGAAGAGAGCGAAGTCATCGAAATCCGTGAGAAGCTCCATGACGAGTACTCTGAGGTCGCGGAAAAGGTAGTGAACCAGGAACTCGAAGAGCGCAAGGGATGGAAGGAGTCTGTATAAGATGGCCGTAGACATGGAAGCTGTAAAAGAGCTGCGCAGCCGTACCGGCGCGGGCATGATGGACTGCAAGAACGCGATGCAGGAGTGCGGCGACATCGAAAAGGCCGTCGACTACCTCCGCGAGAAGGGCCTCGCCAAGGCCGCAAAAAAGGCCGGCAGGACAGCCTCTCAGGGGCTCGTGTTCAGCTATATACACACCAACGGGAAGATCGGCGTGTTGCTAGAACTGAACTGCGAGACGGACTTCGTGGCCCGCACTGATGAGTTTGGCAAGCTGGGCAAGGAACTCTGTATGCAGGTCGCGGCGGCGAACCCCTCCTACATCACGCCGGAGGACGTCCCGGCGGAGGACTTGGAGAGGGAGAAGGAGATATACCGCCGTCAGGCCCAGGAGGAGGGCAAGCCCGCCAACATCCTCGACAAGATCGCGGAAGGCAAGGTGAAGGCCTTCTACGGCGACAACTGCCTCCTGGAGCAGAACTATATCCGCGATCCGAAGACGAAGGTCAAGGACCTGATCACAAACGAGATCGCCAAGATGGGTGAAAACATAGTAGTCCGCAGGTTCTCCAGATTTTCCATAGGAGACTAGGCAAGGGGACGAGGCGGCGGGGGAGGATATCCCTCGCCATTTTTTGTGCGGACCTGCGACTTTATTAAGGGGGCGTCAGAATGACTTACAGGTACAAGCGGGTCCTGCTGAAACTTTCCGGCGAGATCCTGGCGGGGGACGGGCGCTTCGGGCTGGACTACTCTGCCGTTAACTCGATCTGCTCTGAAATAGCGTCCGTGGCACGAGCCGGCGTCGAGGTCGCGATGGTAGTGGGCGGCGGCAACTTCATACGCGGCGCTCAAGCGGTCGACCAAGGGATGGACAGGGTGCAGGCGGACAACATGGGTATGCTCGCCACCGTCATGAACGCCCTTGCGCTACAGGACGCGCTGGAGCGCATCGGGACGCCGACGAGGGTTCAGACGGCCATAGAGTCGCGCACGATAGCGGAGCCATTTATCAGGCGACGGGCCCTCCGCCACCTCGAAAAGGGGCGGGTCGTGATCTTCGCGGCCGGGGTCGGCTCGCCGTATTTCTCTACGGACACGGCGGCAGCGCTGCGCGCCTCTGAGATTAAGGCAGATTGCCTATTGAAAGCGACAAAAGTAAATGGTATATATGACATGGATCCGAAGCTGTTTCCAGACGCGAGGCGCTTGCGGGCGGTCAGCTACAAGGACGCCATCGAGATGCGGCTTGGGGTCATGGACGCGGCGGCTTTCTCGCTCTGCATGGAGAACGAGATGCCTATCGTGGTCTTCAACATGCTGGAGCGGGGCAGCCTGGAGAAGCTCTTGCTCGAGGGCGCTGAAATAGGGTCGACCGTATGCGAATAACCGCGAAGCGCGGGAAGAATCAAGACGATTCCGACAAGGAGTGGTTAGAATGCCAGGGACGTTGATCAAAGAACTGAAAACGCGCACGGCCAAGACGCTGGAGCATCTCAAGGGGGCCTATGCCGGCGTCCGGACGGCGCGCGCGCACCCGGCGCTGGTCGAGGACATCAAGGTGGATTATTTCGGGTCGTCCATCCCGCTCAAGCAGCTCGGCACGGTAAACATCCCGGAACCCAGGCAGATCGTCATAACTGTGTGGGACAAGGGGGCGCTGAAGGCCGTGGAGAAGGCCCTGCAGACGTCTCCTCTCGGCATAAACCCGCGCCCTGACGGGGAGACCATCAGGCTCACCCTCCCGGAGCTCACCAGGGAGAGGCGCACCGAGCTCACGAAGCTCGTGCACAAATACGCCGAGGAGTCTCGCGTCGCCACCCGCAACATACGCCGGGAGGCGATCGACACCCTGAAAAAGATGGAGAAGGACGCCAAGATCAACGAGGACGACCTCAAAAAGCATCAGAAGGAGGTCCAGGACCTGACGGACGAGGCGATAAAGAAGATCGACGCCGTCCTGGCCACAAAGGAAAAGGAGATCATGGACGACTAGCCCATAAAGGCAGAGGGGGTTCGGGCGTTGAACGTGGAAGACGGCATCAAATACCTTCAGAGCAAGGGGGGCAAGGTCACGCCTCAGAGAGTGGCCATAATGAAATCGCTGGGGGACAGGCGCGACCACCCGTCGGCGGAGAAGATTTTTCTGGAGCTCAAACCCATGTTCCCCACGCTCTCGATCGCGACTGTATACAGCACGGCTCAGTTGCTGGCTCAGGCATCGATGATACGCATACTGTCCATTTACGAGAAAAGGGTGTTTTTCGACCCTGACACGACGCCTCACGAGCATTTTATGTGTACCAGGTGCAAGAAGATAATGGACCTGCGCGCAGGCTGCAAGCCTAAGATCCGGTTAAAGCCGGAGGACGAGATATACTGTATCGACGATACGGAGGTATTTCACTACGGGTTGTGTTCGGAGTGCGGGCGCTCGTGACCGGCTACGTCATACCGACCCTGGCCGGGGTCGCGCTGATGGGGGCGCCGTTCCTCTGGTGCCGTCTGCGCCGCGAGGCGCCGGAGGACTACGGTATTTCATGGAAGCTCGAAAAAAAGAGCTTCGTTGAGTTATTGATAGTCACCGCCGCCGTCCTGCTCCCCCTCACATTCGTCTCCGTCAACTGGCCGTTTGAATCCCTGCCAAGGCACAGCACCGCATGGAGGTCGCTCAACTTGATGGCGGCAGGGACGTCCGCTGCCATCATCGAGGAGATTTTTTACAGGGGCTGGCTTTTGCCGCTCTTCAAAAGGCGCGTGGGCGCGTTCTGGGCGATAGCGCTCTCCAGCGGCCTGTTCGCCCTGTCCCACATCTTCGTGGCCCAGACAGTTTTTTTGTTCGCCGTGTTCTTCCCCGGCTGCGTCATGGGCTTCCTCCGCGAGAGGCACGGAAACATCGCGACCTCCACGATCTTTCACGCCGTCGCAAACGTGTGGGCCGTATGGTTCGCGCCTCTCCACTGGCCCACGATGACGTGGATAATCGAACGCCTGCGCATCTAATCCGCCCGTTATTTCGATCCTTTTAAGAAGGCTAATTTTATTTTACGGCCGTATCTCAGACGGCAACACACGGGCATCAGCGCGGCGTTGCCCCAGTTTCTGCCGTTGCCCTGGTTAATTAGCGCAACGCTATTGCGTTAACGGGACTGCGATATTATAATTCCTCTTACTGAAACCAAGTTGCGCAATTTCATGAGGAGGAAGGATCAATGAAAGAAGGCAAGTTTTCAATCGTCAGGAGAGCGGCGTTCATCGTCGCAGGGGTGTGTCTGGGGTTCTTTGCGCTGCCCGTGGCTTCGCTGGCGGCTTCAAAGACCGTGACGGTTTTCGCGGCGGCCTCGATGACCGAGTCGCTGAACGAGATCGCAGGGCTCTACAAGGCTGCAGCGCCGGACGTGGAGATCGTCTATAATTTCGACTCCAGCGGCACGCTCAAGACCCAGATCCAGGAGGGCGCGGACTGCGACATCTTCATCTCGGCCGGGCAGCGCCAGATGAACCAGATCGACATCACGGCGGATCCCAAGGTAAACACTGACAAGCTGGACTTCGTCCTCCCGGGCACCAGGTTCGACATCGTCTCGAACAGGGTCGTGCTGATAGTCCCCAAGGGCAAAAACCCAAAGGGCATAAGCGACTTCGCCGACGCGGCGACGGACAAGGTATCGTTGATCGCGCTCGGGAACGCTGACGTCCCGGTAGGGCAGTACTCCGAAGAGATTTTCAAGAAGCTGGGGCTGTGGGACAAGCTGAACGCCGATAAGAAGATCAGCTTCGCCAGCAACGTAAAGGAAGTCCTGGCGCAGGTCGAGGCCGGCGCTGTGGACTGCGGCGTCGTGTACAGCACGGACGCGGCCACCTCGGATGGCGTGGAAATCACAGCGGATGCCCCAGCGGGCAGCCACGCGCCCATCACGTACCCGGCCGCCATACTTAAGAGGACGAAGGACGAGCCGGCCGCCAGGGCATTCGTCGAGTTCCTGAAGGGCGACGCGAGCAAGAACGTCTTCAAGCGGATCGGGTTCGCCGCGCTGTGAGAATAGCGGGGGCTCTCTTTGAGCCCCCCACTTGTCTGCCATGGATCTGTTTCCGCTTTACAACTCCCTCCGTGTGGCGTCCATATCGACTTTCATCACCTTTTTCGCCGGAATATGCGCCGCTCACTATATAGCGCGCGCGCCGAAGGCGGTCAAAGGGGTGCTGGACTGTATCCTGACGCTCCCGATGGTGCTGCCTCCCACCGTAGTGGGCTTCTTTCTCCTTAAAACCATAGGGCCGTACGGACCTGTCGGTTCCGTCGTCTTGGATATATGGGGCTTTCGCCTGACGATGGCGTGGTATTCGGCGATATTCGCGACCACGGCGGTCACGTTCCCTCTGATGTACAGGACCGTCAGGGGAGCGTTCGAGTCCTTCGATCGCACCCTCCTCTACTCCGCCCAGACCCTCGGCCTCTCCGACACGTTCATCTTCTGGAGGATAACCATCCCGAACTGCAAGCAGGGGATACTTGCCGGGACGGTGCTGGCATTTGCCCGCGCCCTGGGCGAGTTCGGCGCCACGACGATGGTCACGGGGTATATCCCGGGGCGCACGGCCACGATCTCTACGGCGGTCTATCAGTTCTGGCGGGAGGGGAACGACGCGCTGGCGTATAAGTGGGTCGCTGTCAACCTTGTGATCTCCTTTCTGGTGCTGACGACGGTGAACATGCTCGAAAACCGGTACGACAGGCCCAAGCGCGCGCGGGCCGTCCTGGCTGATAAAGGGTAAATCCCCATGTCCCTCTACGTGAAGATAAAAAAGGCATACGACGACTTTACCCTGGAGGCGGAGTTCGAGGCACAAAACGAGACGATGGCGCTGCTGGGGGCGTCCGGCTGCGGCAAGAGCCTGACGCTGCGCTGCATAGCCGGGATCACCAAGCCGGACGAGGGCCTGATCGTCTCAGACGGCGTGACGCTCTTCGACTCACGCAAGGGGATAAACCTGTCGCCCCAGCGCAGACGGGCGGGCCTCCTCTTCCAAAACTACGCGCTATTCCCGAACATGACGGTAGAGGAGAACGTCATGGCCGTGCTCTCAAAGCATGGCGGCAGCGGAAGCCTGCGCGAGCGGTATGAGCGGCTAGCCAGGAATTTCTACTTCGATGGGCTGGAAAACCACTACCCGGCCCAGCTCTCCGGCGGGCAGCAGCAGCGCGTCGCCCTTGCCCGCATCATGGCGAGCGGCCCGTCGCTCTTAATGTTCGACGAGCCGCTGTCCGCGCTGGACTCTTACCTCCGCTGGCAGTTGGAGGACGAGCTGGCGCGTACGCTAGAGGCCTTCCCAGGCGACGCGCTCTACGTGTCCCACAACAGGGACGAGGTGATCAGGCTCTGCGGACGCGTCTGCGTGATCGACCATGGCAGGTTCGAGAGGGCGCGCCCGACGAAAGAGCTCTTCGAATCCCCTGAAACGCTGGCTTCGTCCCTCCTGTCCGGCTGCAAGAACTATTCACGCGCCGCGCGCCTTACGGATGTGACCGTGCGCGCCCTCGACTGGGACGTTGACCTGGAGTGTTCGAAAACGGTCGATGCCGGGATATCCCATATCGGAGTGAGGTCGCACTACATATCCATAGCGCCGGAGGACGCCCTGACGGCGGATGGTCAGACGGGGACGAATATGTTCCGGTGCAGGGTGCTCAAGGTGACGGAGGACGTCTTTTCGACTATCGTGGACGTCTGCCCGCTGGGTACCGACCCCGGGCACGATTTCTCCCGCATAAGGATCGAACTCCCAAAGGGCGCGGCGGGCGGCGCGGAAGAGGGCGTCGTCGTGCTGGCAGTGATAAAACCCAAGGACATTATGCCGCTGCGCCCCGATCTACCGATCACACCTGATGCGAAATGTGATACGATATAGCCGCTGCAGGGTCTACTTGACGCAACCGGGGGGATCGGATTGTCAAAAACGCGGGGCGAAAGCCAGGACGACGCTTTAAGGACGCGTCTGCGGAGCACGGGCCTCAAGGTCACGCCCATAAGGATGGATGTGCTGGATTACCTTTTAACGATAGGCCAGCCCGTCTCTCACTCTGACGTTCAGTCGGCGTTTCCAATGCTGGATCGCGTCACCATCTACAGGACGCTCGCGTCCTTCGTGAAGTCCGGCATCGCCCATCAAGTCCAGGGGCTGGACGGGATGTGGCACTTCTGCGCCCACGACCCCAACGCGTCTGGGTGTCCCGGCAACCACCCTCACTTCCTCTGCTTGTCGTGCGGCAAGATGATATGCCTCCTGGATCAGCGTATGCCCAGGGTAGACGTGACGGGGGGGAACGTCGTGGAGGGCAAGCAGTTCGTGGCCTACGGGTTCTGCCAGGAGTGCGCCGCTAAACGGAAAGACTGAGATTACGGAGATGAGATTGTAATGAAGATGACGATCATCACGCTGGAGGAGGCAATTGGCAAGCCTCTGGCGCATGACCTGACGAAAATAGACGCCAAGAACCACACGAAGGGAGCGAGATTTAAAAAAGGCCAGATAATTACGGAGGAGGATCTGCCAGTCCTCCGTGAAATGGGCAGGGAGAACCTGACGATCCTGGAGCTCTCCGCGGACGAAATGCACGAGGACGACGCGGCAGAGGCCTTGTGCCTGGCGCTCTTGGGCAAAAACTGTTCGGCGGGACGCCCGGAAGAGGGGCGCATAACGATAAAATCGGACTGCGACGGGCTCATATCCTACGACCCTCACGCAGTCCACAGGATAAACGAGGATCCAGACTGGGTGCTGTCCACCGTCGCCCCCCACCGTCAGGTCTTTAAGGGGCAAGCGGTAGCGGGTTTCAGGATAAGGCCCCTCGTCATGGAGCGCCACAGGGTAGAGCGGGCCATAACCACCGCGTCGCCCATCGACGTGAAACCCTTCAAGCCTCTCAGGGCCGGGCTGGTCACGACGGGGAAGGAACTGGCCCTAGGGCGCGTCGAGGACGCGTTCTCAGACAAGTTCCGGCAGAAGATCTCCGTTTTCGGCGGGGAGATGATAGGGCAGCGTTTCTCCACGGACGACTCCGAGGTGATAGCGGACGCGATAGACGCGTTCCTGTCGGAGGGGGCGCAGCTCGTCGTGTGCACCGGCGGTATGAGCGTGGACGCGGACGACCGGACGCCAGGCGGGATAGCCAAGGTCGCGCGGAAGATCGCCTTCAGGGGCGCGCCTATACTGCCTGGCGCGATGCTCATGCTGGGATGGGCCAGGGGGGCTGACGGACGGGACGCGGCCGTGATAGGGTCGCCGGCCTGCGTGGTTCACGACGACAGGACGGCCCTCGATAAGATGCTGCCTTTCATCTTCGCCGGGGAAGACCCGTCGCCCCACGTGCGCCAGTGGGGCGTGGGCGGGCTGTGCGAGCGTTGCGAACCCTGTCACTGGCCGGTCTGTTCCTTTGCTTCCGGCTGCTGACGGTACCGGATGAAAAAAAAGGACTGCCGCAAAGTAGCTGGATTGATACTGGCTGCCGGAACCGCCGGGCGGATGGGCGAGTGCAAGGCCCTCATGCCTCTGCCAAAATACAGCGTCCTCGAAGTCATAGTGTCGCGCATGAGGGCCGCAGAGGTGCATTCCGTCACGGTCGTCACGGGCGGGTACGAGGAGACCGTCCGTCGGGAGGCGTTGAGGCTCGATTGCGATACGGCGTTCAACCCAGCGTACAGGTCCGGGATGTTCAGCAGCGTCCTGACGGGTATCCGTGCCATCGGTGACGGCACGGACGCTTTTTTCGTGCTCCCGGTGGATATCCCGCTGATCAAACCGCAGACGTACAGGGCCATGATCGACGCGTTCGCCGAGGGCCATGATGCCCCCGAAGTCGTCTACCCCACGTTCTTGGGCGAACGTGGACACCCTCCGCTCATAGGGCGTGAGATGATGGGCCGCATACTCGCCTGGGGCGGGGAAGGCGGTCTTCGTGTTCTGCTGGCGCAGTCGGAGAAAAGCCTCGACGTCCCCACGGCAGACAGGGCGATCCTCCTCGACATGGACACGCAGGAAGATTACAGGGCGCTCCTCAACTATCGCATGGGCGAAAAGATACCGGACGACGCCGAGTGCGAGGAGCTTCTGTCGATAGCCGGGACGCCCCAAAGGGTGGCGCGTCACATGAGGGTCGTCGCTGGCTGCGCTGGGTACCTCGCGGACGCCCTGGCCGAGAGCGGCGCAAACGCAAAGATCGACAGGAGGCTGCTCCGTTCCGCCTGTCTCTTGCACGACATAGCCAAGGGCAAAAAAGACCACGAGGCGCGCGGCGCGGAATGGCTGCGGAAGAGGGGCTATCCCCAGGTCGCTGGCCTCGTCGCCTCGCACAACGACCTGGGCAGGGCGCCCAAGGACTCGCCCATAGGCGAGGCGGAGCTACTATACCTGTCCGACAAGATAACGGACGGCGAGGTAATTTTGACGCTGAAAAACAGGATGCTACGAATGAGGACGCGCTTCGCCCCTGGGAGCGAAGCCTTAGACTCAGCCGAGCGCAAGATAAAGCAAGCGTCCGACATCCAGAGGAAGATAGAGAAGATGACGGGCCGCAAGCTCTCAGAACTGCTCGCCGACGCCGAATCGCGGTCATGGGTAGAAGGCTGAGGTTTGGGGGTTCATTCATAACGTCTTATCCCAGACGTTGCGCTTTCGTCCTGACAAATCGAAGGGAGGCCCCGCTATTGGAGGCCTCCCTTTGATTCTCGTCAATTTAGCGCGCGGGCTCACTTAAGCTTTTTGAGCTCGCTTATCACAGGCTCAGTGAGATCAATCCCGCCGTAAAAGATCAGGATCTTGTTCAGGACGACGGTAATGCCCTTGGACTTAGCCACGGCCTCGATGACCTTGTTTATCTCAACGGTAACAGGGTTCATGATACGGACTTGCTCCTCGCCGCTCTCACGCCGCGCCTTCTCTATTATCTCGCCCCGCTTGTCCGGGTCCTTTTCCTTCTCAGCCGCAACCCGCGCCTCGTCGGATTTTTTCGTGATGAACGCGTCAAGCTGCTTTTGTAGCTCGTCGTACCTAGGATGAGCCAGCAAAACCCTCGGTGAATCGATATAGCCGATCTTGTCCTCGGCGGCGGATGGGCTTATCGTGAAAACACTTACAACTACCACGGCCAGAATTAACCTGATCGCGAGGTTCCTTATGAACAAAATATCTCCTCCCAGCTCTGTTTATGAAAATAAAAATTAACAACCAATGCCCGCATCAAATTACGCCAAACTCCCCTCAATGTAGTTGATTTTACCTTCAATGGATCGCATTGTCCATAGCTACTCCACGTCTTCCAAAAACTTCTAAAAACTCCTCGATTGAAAAAGAAATTGCACCTCCCCGGGGGGAGCGCTGGTTGCGATAAGCCTTGCAAAATGGCGTTTATAGC
>JAIRNC010000029.1 GCA_031258255.1 Synergistaceae bacterium | reverse complement strand
CGCTCATATTAGCCATTATGTTTCTTATATTAATGGCACATACCTGACCGACCAAAGTATATTTAAAAATAAGGCAACGGCATTGCCTTAAGGAATCGCCGGGATATTTGCTACATCACGAAATATTCGGCTTGCCGCCGTAATTGGCGCGCAGCGCGGAAAAATTTTTAGCGTCCGGCTCGAAGGCGGAAACGCGCGAAAACTCGCCGCCTGTTTTCGCCAGGAACATCGCGACGGTGTCCCCCGTGTAGGCGCCGGCATCGACGAACGACTCGCCCCGCCCTAATGCAAATCGGTATAAACCATTCCGGGCAAGAGGCCCGGGTCATCCGGCGTTTTGCGCTCCGGGGCGAAAGAGCGTCTTCCTTATCTCGCACACGACGAGCGGCACGATGGAAAGCGCTATCACAATGCCCCACTCCCTCGCGGCCATCGGAACCAGCTTGAAGGCGCTGGCGAGGACAGGGACGCGCAGCACGGCCAAGACGAGCAGTGTTGAAACGACCACCGCCTTAACCATGTACGTGTTGCTCAGGAAACCCGCCTTGAAGAGCGAGTGGCTCGACCTGACGTTCATGGCGTGGACGAGCTGCGACAGGGCCAGCACCGAAAAGCACATCGTCTCGCCCAGCGGGACCCCGGCGTTCGCGACGTATCCGCTTCTCGTGCCGATGTAATAGGCGGCGAGCGTGAGGATTCCGATCAGCGCGCCTTCGGTGACTGTGAGCGCGCCGACTCCGCCGGAAAAGAGGCTGTCCTCTTTTTTGCGGGGCTGCCTGCCCATGATCCCTGGCTCTATCATCTCCATCCCCAGCGCCAGGGCGGGGAAGCTGTCCGTCACAAGGTTTATCCAGAGGATCTGTATCGGCAGGAGCGGCGACTCCCTCCACAGGAGCATGGCGACGAACACCGTGATTATCTCTCCCAGGTTGCAGGACAGAAGGAAGCGGACGGCCTTGCGGATATTGTCGTAAATGCCCCTGCCTTCCCTTATCGCCGAGACTATCGTGGCAAAGTTATCGTCCGTCAGGATCATGTCGGAGGCGCCCTTTGCCACGTCCGTGCCCGTTATGCCCATGGCGCAGCCGATGTCGGCAGCCTTGAGTGCGGGCGCGTCGTTCACGCCGTCCCCGGTCATGGCGACTATCTGGCCTTTTTTCTGCCACGCCTTAACTATGCGTATTTTGTCGGAGGGCGACACCCTGGCGTACACGCTGTAGCGCTCCACGTTCATGTCGAGATGATCGTCCGTCATCGCGGCGAGCTGACGGCCGGAGATAGCCTCGCTGTCCGGGCCCAGGATCCCAAGCTGCTTCGCTATGGCAGACGCCGTGACTACGTGATCGCCGGTTATCATCACGGTCCTTATCCCAGCGCCGACGCACTCCTCGATCGAGCCCGCGACCTCTTCCCGGGGCGGGTCGATCATCCCGACCAGGCCGATGAGCTCCAGCCCGGTCTCCAGGTCGTCGGGCTCGAACTTTTCAGGGAGGGCGTCGATCTCCTTGCGCCCGATGGCGAGCACCCTGAGCGCGTCGGAGCTCATTTCGTCCCCGGCTGCCGACGCCGCGGCGATATCGCCGCGGACGCACTTCGAGTAGAGCACGTCGGGAGCGCCCTTGACGATGACCGTATATTTCCCGTCCATCACGTTGACGGTCGTCATCAGCTTCCTGTCGGAGTCGAACGGTATCTCGCCGACCCTGGGACACTCTGACGAGAGCGCGTCCTTCGTAATCCCCGCGCGCAACGCGGCCGCCACTATGGAGGTCTCCGTGGGATCCCCTATGTGCTTTTCTGCCCCGTCAGCGGCCTCGACCGTCCCGTCGGTGCAGAGCGTGCCGAGCTTGAGGAGGCGCGCCGTCTGCGGGTCCGCTTCGCCGGGCCCGACGGGCCTTATTGCGCCGCCCGCGAACACCTTGACGAGCGTCATGCGGTTCTGCGTCAGCGTACCCGTCTTGTCCGAACAGATGACTGTCGTGCTGCCCAGGGTCTCCACAGCCGGCAGCCTTCGGATGATCGCGTTTTTCATGACCATCCTGCGGACGCCGATGGCGAGGACGATGGTGACTATCGCCGGCAGCCCTTCCGGTATAGCGGCCACGGCCAGGGATACGGAGGTCATGAACATCTCGACCGCGCCCAGCCCGCTCATGATGCCTACGAAAAATATGACGGCGCAGATCAGGAGGGCTATCACGCCGATGTATTTGCCGAGCTGGGCTAGCTTCTCCTGCAGGGGCGTGTCGCCTTCCTGAGTGGAGGCGATCATGGACGCTATCTTCCCCATCTCGGTGGACATCCCCGTGGAGACGGCGACGGCCACTCCCCTGCCGTAGGTGACGGAGTTCCCGGCGTAGAGCATGTTAGAGCGTTCAGCCAGGAGGGCAGATTCCGGCACTTGGTCGCGGGCGTCTTTGTCCACTGGCATGGACTCGCCCGTAAGCGCGGACTCGTTGCTCTTCAGGGAGGCGGATTCCAGCAGCCGGCAGTCCGCCGGTATCACGTCGCCCGCTTCGACTAAGATCACGTCCCCAGGGACGACGCCGGCTGACGGGATCACCTTGGGCGCGCCGTCGCGGCGCACCCTGACCTGAGGCATGGACATCTTCTTCAACGCTTCGAGCGCGGCCTCGGCCTTGCTCTCCTGCATCACGCCCAAGATGCCGTTTACGAGGATTATCAGCACTATCACTATCGGCTCTATCCACTCGGCCTCCTGCCCTTTGGACGCGTGGTAGAGGCTCAGGGCGAGAGAGATGCCGGCCGCTATGAACAGTATGATGATCATAACGTCCTTGAGCTGGCCCGCGAAGCGCTCCAAAAACGTCCTGGGCGGTTTTTCGTCGAGCTTGTTTGGTCCGTATTTATCGAGCCTCTCCGCCGCCGCGGCCTCTGACAAGCCAGTGGCTACATCTACGTCAAATGCTTTTGTGACGTCGCCGGCTGGCACTGAGTACCAATTTTCCCCGGTCATCCTCGTTTCCCCCCGTAAAAAATAAAGACGACGAACCATGCCTCAGAACATGATGGCAAGCCCGTCATCTCATAAATCTGATGTGTTGTCAGCGTGTTATTAACGCTTCGAGAACTGCCTCTTCCCGCGCGCGCCCTTCTGGCCGAACTTTTTGCGCTCGACCATGCGCGAGTCGCGGCGGAGCATACCGGCGCGCTTCAACACAGGACGCGTGTCCGGGTTCAGCTTCAGTATGGCGCGGGCGATCCCCATGCGGATCGCGCCAGCCTGGCCCGTGAGACCGCCGCCGTGGGCATTCACCAAGATATCGACGCTGCCCTCCACGCCGGCCACTTTCAGGGGTTCCATGGCCTGAGTCTTCCAGAAGTAACGCGGAAGGTAATCGTCGACTTCCCTGTTATTTATGGTCACGCGACCGCTGCCGACCCGCAGGAGCACCCGCGCTACGGCGTTCTTTCTGCGGCCTGTCCCCCAATAATTCACGACGGAATCCAACATTCTCCCTCCTCCTACCACTTAAAGGCGTCAACTGTCTCAGGCTGCTGCGCTTTATGGGGATGCGCCGCGCCTGGGTAGACTTTCAGCTTCCTGTACATAGACCTGCCGAGCTTCGTCTTGGGGATCATACCCCACACGACCCTCTCTATCAGCCTGCCCGGGTGCTTGTCCAGGACCTCAGCGTATGTCCTCGCCTTGAGGCCTCCCGGATAGCCGCTGTATCTGTAAATCTTCGACTGGCTCAGTTTTTTGCCGGTCAAAGCGACCTTGTCCGCGTTGATGACGACGACGAAATCACCCGTATCGACGTGCGGCGTGTAAGAGGGCTTGTGCTTGCCCGTAAGAATGCGGGCAACCTGGACAGCCAGGCGGCCAAGGTGCTTGTCAGCAGCGTCTACCACGTACCATTTGCGTTCAACTTCCTCGCGTTTGGCCACAAACGTGCGAGTTCCTATCATTAAACTTCCTCCTCCTCTAAAAACGCCGCCGTGGGGGTTAGCGGCGAATAAAGACACCTAAAGAAAAACCATAGAATTATATAGTCCGTATGACGCTCCGTCAACCCCACGATTAATGCCACTATATTGCATTAAAAATAGAATCGGCATCGCGCGATGGCATTATATCAAATTTATCGCGCCTCGGTTCGCGAAGAGAGCCGAAAAACCTGGGCATCCCCCCGCAGCGACTCGAGGTTGAGGTTAGCCGGCAATAATTCGCGGGGCTAAAATTGCCGGAAAGCAAACCCGAACACCTTTTTTGTGCTAACATAACGATGCTGGCAAAATAAGCGTGTCCGCATGGGAGGGATAGGATGAACGGCCCGTCGAGATGAGTGGCTTGTTGTTTGCATAGCGAGGATACGACTGGTTTTGATTTTTTCAAAATTTTTACACATGGAGGGACAGAAATGAACAAGAAAAACGCGATTTGGATTGGCGTAGCAGTCGTGGTGTTGCTGGCCGTGTGGATGGTCTCACGCCCCTCTACCCAGCCAACCCCTGAGACGCAGGCACCAGAGGTGGCAGTCGAGGAAGAGATCGTCGCAGAGGAACCGGCCGCCGAATCAGAGCCTGAGGCAGGGACGGCGGCAGAGCCTGAAACAGAGACGGCGGCGGCAGAGCCGTTCCACATCGGGGTGGCCACGCTCACGGTCTCCCAGGCCGAGGATACCTACAGAGGCGCGGAGAACCTGATCAAACTCTACGGCAACGTGGCGGACGGCGGCATGATCCGTCACGTTACGATGCCGGACAGCTTCATGTCCGAGATGGAGACCACGATATCCCAGATCGTGGGCCTCGCGGACGACCCCCTCGTCAAGGTGATCGTGGTTGACGACGCGATCCCGGGCACGACAGAGGCGTTCAGGCGCGTCAAGGAAAGCCGCCCGGACGTGATCTGCCTGGCTGGCGAGCCGCAGGAGGACCCGGGCGTGATAGGCGCGGTCGCGGATCTCGCGATCTACGTGGACAACGTGGCCCGGGGCTACCTCATAATCAACACGGCGAAACAGCTCGGCGCGGAGAAGTTCGTGCACATCTCGTTCCCTCGCCACATGGGCTACGAGCTGCTTGCCCGCCGCCGCGCGATAATGGAGCAGGCCTGCAAGGACCTCGGCATTGAGTTCATATTCGAGACTGCGCCTGACCCGACGAGCGACGTGGGCATACCGGGCGCGCAGCAGTTCATCCTTGAGAAGGTTCCGACGTGGGTGGATCAGTACGGGAAGAACACGGCGTTCTTCGCCACGAACGACGCACAGACGGAGCCGCTCCTCGTGCAGGTCGCAAAGACCGGCGCGCTCTTCGTGGAGCCCGACCTCCCGTCGCCCTTGATGGGATACCCCGGCGCGTTCGGGATCGACCTCAAGGAGGAGGCTGGTGACTGGCCCGCCATCCTCAGCAAGGTAGAAGAGTCAGTAGTGGCGGCCGGCGGCAGCGAGCGCATGGGCACGTGGGCGTTCTCCTACGGCTGGAGCACTACCTGCGCCTTGGCCGAATACGGGAAGAACATCGTCGAGGGAACCGCGACGCTGGGGAACCTGGAGGATCTGTGGACAGCGTATGCGAAGTTCACGCCTGGCGCAAACTGGAACGGCTCCGTCTACTCGGATCCTAGCAGCGGCGCCACGATGGACAACCTCGTCCTCGTCTACCAGGACACCTACGTCTTCGGCAAGGGCTTCATGAACGCGACGGCTGTGGAGATCCCCGAGAAGTACATGACCATAAAGTAAAGGCAACGCCCGTTTGCCAAGAGCCTGAATGGTAACTGCTAAAGCCCCCCAAGCCCTGCGGGGGCTGATAAAGAAAGACGACACAGGAGGTAATTCGCTATTATGAACAAGAAAAGCATTATATGGGTCGGAGCAGCGGTCGTGCTTGTCCTTGCCATCTGGGCAATGAACCGTCCGGCGCCCCAGCCCGAGGTCGCTGAGGAAGTCGTGGAGGAAGTAACCGTTGCCGAAGAAGTCGCTCCCGAGCCAGCAGAGGAAGCGGCCGCCGCGGACGCGCCCGCATTTCATATAGGAATCGTCACGGCGACCGTGTCGCAGGGCGAGGACGACCTCCGCGGGGCGGAGGAGATGATACGCCTGTACGGCGACGTGGCGACGGGCGGGATGGTCAAGCACCTCACTTACCCCGATAACTTCATGTCGGAGATGGAGACGACCATCAGCCAGATCGCCGGCCTGGCCGACGACCCACTCATGAAGGTCGTCGTCGTTAACCAGGCCATACCTGGGACGGCCGAGGGCTTCAGGCGGATCAAGGAGAAACGCCCGGACATACTCTGTATAGCCGGCGAAGCTCACGAGGACCCGAACGTCATAGCCTCCATCGCCGACCTCACGGTGGGCGCGGACTTCGTGTCGCGCGGCTACCTCATCCCGCACTCCGCAAGGGAACTCGGTGCGAAGACGTTCGTGCATATCTCGTTCCCGCGCCACATGAGCTACGAGACGCTGGGCCGCAGACGCGCCATAATGGAGAAGGCCTGCGAGGATCTGGGCGTCAAGTTTGTGTTCGAGACGGCCCCTGACCCGACCAGCGACGTTGGCGTAGCCGGCGCGCAGCAGTTCATACTGGAGAAGGTGCCGGCGTGGGTCGAGCAGTACGGCAACGACACGGTGTTCTTCTGCACGAACGACGCTCACACCGAGCCGCTCCTCCGTCAGCTTGGAACCTATGGCGGCTATTTTGTGGAGGCTGACCTGCCGTCACCGCTCGGTGGTTTCCCTGGGGCGTTCGGGATCGACCTTCAGAACGAGACCGGCGACTGGCCCGCTATCCTCAAGAAGGTCGAGGATGCCGTGATCGCGGCTGGCGCTGGCGGACGCATGGGTACATGGGCGTACTCGCTCGGCTTCTGCCACTCTGCCGGGCTTGCCGAGTTCGGGAAGATGATCGTGGAGGGCAACGCCGCAATAGACGACACGGACAAACTGCTCGAGTGCTACGGCAAGTTCTCTCCGGGCTCGAAGTGGAACGGCAACTACTACGTCGATGCCTCTGGCGTTACGATGGATAACCTCTACCTCGTGTACCAGGATACATACATACTGGGCAAGGGCTATCTCGGGGTCGCGGACATACAGGTGCCTGAGAAGTACCTGTCGATTCAGATGACGCCGGCGGAGTAACAGCAGCAAAGTTGAGTTTTTTAATCGGCTCGTGAATATGCGGGTTGATTTGAAATCAGGATAGCGACAAATCAGGCTTCACATAGGACCGGCCCTGCACGTGGGCCGGTCCTGCAATGACGAGGCTTTGGAGAATGGAGGGATTTGAAAATGTCAATCTGTTACATGAACGGCGCGTTCCGTCCCCTTGAAGAGGTAAGCTTACCCCTCACGGATCTAGTGATACAGCGCGGCGTCGGCGTGTTCGAGAGCGTGAAAATCATGAACGGGAGGGTCCTCGCCATAACGGCCCACATGAAAAGGCTGGAGGAGAGCGCGCTGGGCGCCGGCATAAAGATCGGCGGCACAGACGTGATCGGCGAGATCACGAGGGCGTTCCGGGAGGGCGCGCGCCGCGACGACTGCAGGGGATGCGGTCTCGCCAAGGCATATATCACCGGCGGAGACGCGATAGAGCACGGATTTTTCACAGTCCCGCGTTTTTTCGTGATTTTCTCTGAGTCGGACTCAATATTAGAGGAGGGGTGCGAGAACGGCGTCGCGCTCCAGCCCACGTCGGAACAGCGGCCGTACCCCTTGGTGAAGAGCGTAAACTATCTCTTCGGCCTGATGCAGACAGCCGGTCTCGACGACGTGCTGGAGTGTCTCTACTGCCCTGACGGGTACGCCACGGAGACGCTCCGGTCGTCATTTTTCATCGTCCTGGACGGCAGGCTGGTCACCGCGCCGGAGGGGACGGTCTTAAAGGGCGTCACCAGGGACATCGTAATCGAACTGGCGAAAGCCGACGGGTTCGCCGTCGAGGAGCGCCGCCCTGCTGTGTCGGAGTTCGCGCTGGCCCAGGAGGCGTTCATCACTAACTCGCTGTACGGCGTCGTACCAGTCATACGGATCGGGGACACGGCAATAGGGAACGGCAAGCCCGGCCACGTGTCGGCCCGCTTGCTCGAACTGTACGACGCCAATATAGAGAGGTGGCTCGACTGATCGCGCGGGTGGCGCTAGACTGCCACCCGCTTTATTTGTTCTGTCAATCAGGCGTTGTGATTTTCGCCCGTCTCTTTGAGGGCTTTTATTTCTTCGATCGAGAGGCCTGATATTTCAGAGATCAGCGTTAGCGGCAGGTCTCGGACTAGCATCGAACGGGCTGTTGTTTGTATGCCTTTCTGTATCCCCTCCTGTATCCCCTCCTGCTTACCCCTGCGTTCAGCAGTGAACATGGCGTTTTGGAACTCCAGCCGCCCTTTTTCGCGCAGCTCATAAAGACGGCGCTCCTCGTCGTTTTTAACGAACACGTCCTCGACTGTCAG
>JAIRNC010000074.1 GCA_031258255.1 Synergistaceae bacterium | reverse complement strand
GCCACTATAAGGTACGGTATGCCGCTCACGACGTCTATCAGCCGCATTATGACCATGTCGAGCCTGCCGCCGAAGTACCCGGAAATCCCCCCGATTATGACGCCTATGACCGCGTTTATAGATGCCGCCAGTATCCCTATGGACAGGGAGACCCTGGCCCCGGCCCACACGCGCGTCCACATGTCGCGCCCCAGCGTGTCCGTCCCGAACCAGCGTTCGGCAGTCGGGGGGGAATCTATGTTCTCCTCGTCTATGCTCCTGTAGTCCGTGTCGGAAATCATCGGGACTGCCACGGCCATCACCACGTAGAAGAGCAGTATGGCGAGTCCGAGGCTCGCGACCCTGTTTTTCCGCAGCCTCATCCACGCGTCCTGCCAGTAGGAGAGCGACGGGCGGACTATCGGGTCACCGGCCCTCTCACTCCGTGAGACCGGCACGAAAGCGCGCTCATGAGCGGCGCTCACGCCCTGTCCCTCCTGTCCACCCGTATCCGGGGATCCACGAAGCCGTACATGATGTCGACCACGAAGTTCGCCATCACCAGGAACGTCCCGTAAAAGATCGTGAGCCCCAGCACCTGTGAGTAGTCCAGGTTCTGTATGCCGGACACGTAAAACTTGCCCATCCCAGGCACGGCGTATATCGACTCTATGATGAAGGTCCCGGTGAGGATCGCCGCCGTCACTGGCCCCAATATGGTTATCACCGGCAGTATCGCGTTCCTGATCTCGTGGCGCGCCACTATCTGAAACTCGCTCAACCCCTTCGCCCGCGCGACCTTCACGTAATCCTGCCCCGTCACCTCCAGCATACTGGCCCGCATTATCCGGGCCAGGAGCGCGGTGGTGTAAAACGACAGGGCGAACGTGGGCAGCACCGTATATTTAAAGCCGCGCCAGAGGGCTATCGGGAACAGCTTGAGCTTTATAGCGAAGACGTACTGCAACAGGTACCCGGTCACGAAATCGGGGAGGGAGACGCCGACTATGGCGATTATTATGCAGAAGTAGTCGAGAAACCTGCCGCGGTTCAGCGCGGACAGGACCCCCAGCGCGATCCCCGCGAAAAACGCGAGCAATAGCGCCCTTAACCCGAGGCTTGCCGAGTACGGGAACGAGTCGGCGATGATGCCAGCGACCGCGAGTCCGTTGTAGTGCATCGAGACGCCCAGGTCGCCCCTCAATAAATTCTTGACGTACTTTACGTACTGGATATAGAGCGGCTGGTCGAAGCCGTAGTAGCGCAACATGTTCTCGCGGATTTCCGGAGTCAGCTTGTCGCTCAAAAATGGCTCGCCTGGGATCGCCCTGACGAGGAAGAACACGACCGTAACCAGCGCGATTATCGTGAGGAATGAGATAAAGAGACGTTTCAAAACGTATCGGGCCATTATTGGGATGTCCTCCGCGAATTGGTAAACTGTGGTGCCTTTTTCATTATATCATCAAAGGACATAATGGCTGTCAAATTGACTCAAGTAGATGCCCAGGCTTTTCGGCCCGGCTTTTCGGCCCTCTTTGCGAACCGAACCGCGACGCGTCAGGCTTTCCGGAAGAAACGTTCGCGCGCCTCGCTGAAATCCATTATTACGGCGTCGGCCACTCTTTTCATCTCGTCCCACCGCGAGACGGATGACTCGTCATAAACGCCGCAGACCGCCATGCCAGCGAGTTTGGCGCTTTTAGCCGCGCTCACGTTGTCCTCGAAGGCCAGGCACCTCTCAGGAGACGCGTCCAGTTTCCCCGCCGCGTATATGAAAATATCAGGGAAATCCTTTCCACGCCCTATGTCGTCGGCGGAGCATACCGCGTCGAACATGCCCTCTATGCCGTTGCGTCTGAGGGCGGCGCGGCAGAGCGCCCTTGGGGAACTCGTCGCTATGCCTGCCCGCACCCCCGCATCCTTGAGGACACGGAGAAATTCACCCACGCCAGGCTTGAGCCCCACGTTGTTAGCGTATTCGTCCCAAGCCATCTCGCGCCACTCCTCCATCAGCGCCTCCGGCGTCTCCTGTAGCGAGAAACGCTCTATCGTGTACTCCGCCGTCCTGCGGAACCCCATCGCACCCACCGCGTCGAAATAATCGGGCGGGACCGCGAGGCCCCGGAGCGACAGGAATTTCGCGTCCACCTCCTTCCAAACGCGCATCGAGTCTATCAGCGTACCGTCGAGGTCGAACACTACAGCCTCGTATCCCCATGCCTTGTCGGAAAACGCCATAAACCATCCTCACCCCCTTGCCGGCACCCTGCGGCTGCTCCGATGTCTGCGGCCTTACGCCAACCCGACCGTATCCAGAGCGTCATAATAGGTAGGACCATTATAAAATATCATCCTGACAAGGACGCAAACTTTTTAGCGATTTTGTAGTATAGTTTACCTTGTCACGCGCGGCGCCCTGTTTCACGCGGGACGATGTGTCTGGTCGTACAACGTTTTCCGGAGGTGACGGGTGTGGACAACGAGCTTATCCCCCAGAGTTATTATGTCGTCCAAGGGTATGTAGACGCGAAGGACGACAGAGGAGGGAACATCAACGGGACTTTCGTGTCCCTCGTCACGCGCCGCGATGTCATGTTCACTAGCGTCCATTTCGAACACGTCGAGATGGAGAAGGCCACGCCTTGGAGGGATTTGCTCTCTGTACACGAGGAAGCGCGAAAGAACAAGGGCAGGGATCCGCTCCTTAGCCACCAGGAGGAGGAGCTTCGCAAGTTTCTGGAGTCCAGCCTGATACTCGCCAACGTGGCTAAAAACTTAAACCCGAAGCCCGCTGAACAGGCCGTAAGCCGCTTCTGCCTTGACGACCTCAAGCTGAAGGCCGTCTGTTTCGTGAGATTCGCAAGGGCCGGCGACGACGACATCGCCTTCTTTCAGGAGGAGGAGCCAGCAAACGACCAGGCCCAGCAGGATGCGGCACCCCCCACGGAAACCCCTGCGCAGGAGCGGCGAACCCTGCCGCAGGATGAGCGCAAGGATCTTTTGGTCCGCTGTGAGCCGATACTCGACCCAATCGCCGGAGTCGCTATGAACGAACTGCGGGATGGGGACAACTTATACTGCAAGCTCCTCGTGGACTCGGTGATTTACAAATTATTAGCAAAGAACAACCCAAGGTTTGACGGCGTCATAACGGCGACGGTCACCGGCATCTTTACGAACGAGCTTGGGACATCGACCGTGAGCCTCTCCCTGTCCGACGGGATCGCGGGATTCATGAAGCTCTCCGGGAAGGTTCGCGTGATGATGGTGAGGGAGATGGACGGGCAGGGCGTGTCCGGCAAAAAGGACAGCGGGCTCTTCCCCGCTGGGCTCCCCCCCCTGGAGATCCCTCCGGAGTTTATACTTACCGCAGCCGTGATCGTCGTGGTAATCGCGGCCATAGTCGCCTTGTATTATATTTTCCAGCTTTAGCGGGGCAGAGGCACAGTGATAGACGATAACTACCGTAATCCATGGTGTTACCTGGTAAAGGGCTTTGTGAACGGGCACGGGAAAAATTCCCTGCCCATATACGCGGTTTTCTTAGGGATGTCGGACGGCAGGAGCGAGCGTCTCCTGCGGACGCGCTTCCTAATGGAGCCCGTAGAAAGGGATACCCCGTGGAGCGACCTGGTGACGCTGCTTAACGCCCCTACGGAGCCCGCAGAAGACGGCAACCGGGAAAACAGCGACCCGATGCAGGGCTACGCGGAGCGCTTGAGGCTCTTTATCCACTCCGAGCGCATCCTCATGACAGAAAAGAAAGAGCTGGACACCAAGGCCATAGAGAGGGATGTCACGCACTTCTGCGCTTACGATCTCGACATCAACGCCATAACCTTCGTCGACGTTACGCGGGTCTCAGAGTCTGAGGCGTCCTCCATGCTCACAGAATTTCGCGAGAAGGCGCCGGGCGACGCAAACGGTGAGGACGGCCAGCAGGCTGACGATGCCGAGCCTGCCGCGGACGAGGAAAACCCAAACGAGGTCTTCATAGAGTGCGGCGTGGTGATAGACCCAGTGGCAGGGCTACCGGCGTCGAAGCTCTCCGAGGGGCAGGAGATCCACTGCCGTCTGCCGGCGGACTCACCGTTTTACAAAATCTGCGAGACAAACCTGCCGAACTTCAACGGCATCGTGACCGCCAACGTGACCGGGGTGAAGACAAACGAGTTCGGGAACTCGGTCATAGCCGTGTCCCTCGCGGAAGGCATCACGGGCGTGATGAAGGTGAAGGGAAACATCTGGATAAAAACAGGCCTCCGCGCCTCTGCCACGCACGGCATCCCTAGCGGCGAACTACAGCGCTACATGATGCTGGGCGCCATCGGCGTGGCTCTGCTTCTCGTTGCCATAGGCATACTCTTTCACTTAATGGACTGACCGGGCCGGCCTGGGGTGCGGGGCATCCCCGGCCGGCCCTGCACGTAATTTTTACGCTATCGTTATCCCCTTGTCCAGGTAAACCGACTGAACGGCGCCTATGAGATCAACGCCGTCGCGGAACGGCTTCTGGAACGCCTTGCGCCCCAAGATCAGCCCGCTCCCTCCCGCGCGTTTGTTCACGACGGCAGTGTAGACGGCGTCCGCGAGGTCGTTCTTGCCGGACGCGCCACCCGAGTTTATCAGCCCGACCCTGCCCGCGTAGCAATTCAGCAACTGATACCTGGTCAGGTCGATGGGGTGGTCTCCGCAGAGCGTGCCGTCGTAGACCTGCGGGGAGGTCTTCCCGAATTTGAGCGCGCTGAACCCGCCGTTGTTCTCGGGCAGCTTCTGCTTGATTATGTCGGCCTGGATCGTCACGCCGAGGTGGTTCGCCTGGCCGGTGAGGTCAGCCGAGACGTGATAGTCCCTCTCCGGCGTCTTGAAGGCGTTGTTGCGCAGGTAACACCAGAGGATCGTAGCCATGCCCAGCTCGTGGGCGCGCTCAAAGGCGCGGCTTATCTCCTGTATCTGACGGCCGGACTCGTCGCTGCCGAAATAGACCGTAGCCCCCACCGCGACCGCGCCCATCTCCCACGCCTGCTCCACCGACGCGAAGAGTATCTGGTCGGCCTTGTTCGGGTAGGTCAAAAGCTCGTTGTGGTTGATCTTGAGGACGAACGGGATCTTGTGGGCGTACTTGCGCGCCACGAGCCCCAACACGCCGAGGGTGCTGGTGACAGCGCTGCACCCGGCCTCTATCGCGAGCCTGACGATGTTCTCCGGGTCGAAGTACATGGGGTTGGGCGCGAAGCTGGCGGCGGCTGAATGCTCTATCCCCTGGTCGACGGGCAGGATGGAGATGTATCCTGAGCCTCCCAGGTTCCCAGTGCCGTACAGCGCGGCGAGCGAGCCCAGCACCCGCGTGGACCTGTCACTGTGAGCCCAGACCCTGTCGATGAAGTCCGGCCCCGGCAAGTGGAGCGTATCGGATGCGACGGCGCATTTGTGACCGAGAAGATCCTCAGCGCGGTTTCCCAGCAAATCTGTTATTTTGGACATTTTCTTTCCTCCTCCTGGTCTAAAGTCTACTGCAATCTTAAATAAAAATATCCGGTTACGCAACAGCCTTTTGCAAGACCGGGCTGGAAATCAGAAATCATCTCCTTCGGGGCCGATTTGCCCAGGAGGTTCTTATGGTAATACTAATTCGCTTTCAATCGGGCGTTAATGGCTATGTCAGCACGCTGATCTTCGACGCGGCGAAAAATTCGGGCGGCTCAGGCAGCTCAGGCGGCTGCGACGCGGGATTCGGTGCCGCGGCCCTGATAGGTTTGCCGGTCTTCTTAGCCTCATTGAGAAAGAAGCGCGGATAAAAGTTACGCTTGGTTTTACAGTGACAGCAGGTTGAGCGTTAACCTGCTGACACTGTTTCGTTTATGCGTGGTATCGCTTCTGCCGCTCGCTGCAGCGGCTTTTTTTTTGGGCTTATACCAATTGACAAAATTGCGCGTGGAAAGGTAATATGGCGGCGCTGTCGGACAAAAATAGACTGCAAAAGGCAAATATCTCATTAATATTTGAGACAGGAGGTGCGATTTTGAAGGGTTTCAGGTTATTTGCCGTGATGTTGCCGCTCTGTTCCGTTTTTTGTGAAACGGGCGCCGCGTCTGCCGTTTCTCCGGAGGTTTTTTTCGAGATGATTGCCGAAAATGACAGGGTCGGAGTGATGTCGGCGGTCATCGGCGGTTTTGACTTGAACGTCTATGACATGACATCAGGAAGCACGCCGCTCATGCACGCCATCAGAAAGGCCCGCCCCGGGATGGTCGAAATTCTTCTCGACTCGGGCGCGGACGTCAATTTGAACGATTTTAAGAATGCCGACGGGATATCGCCGCTCATGCTCGCCGTCATGTCCGCCACCGCTCCGGCATCCCCGAACATGACCCCGGAGCGAAGGCGGGGCGCCATGGGGATATTCGATATGCTCATCGGGCGCCGGGCGGAAATAAACTACATGGAGCCAAACGGCATGACTGCCCTTTCCTGGGCGCTCAGCGGGATGGATCGCGAGTCGTGCGAAATCGTCGTCTCAAAACTTCTGGAAGCCGGTGCCGACGTAAATCCCCCCGTACCGCCGCAGAAGTGGTCACCTTTGATGTGGGCCGTCGGGAACGCCTATTTAAGGGAGCTTGAGACGGGGGAAGATCACACGGGGCTGATAAAACTGATGCTTGACGCCGGCGCCGATCCAGACGTCAAGGCTGACGGCAATACGCCGCTCCACGCCGTCGCGTTCATTGAGCGCGAAATCACAGCGGGCGTTCCCAAGACCAGCCTGCCGCCCGGGTATTCGTCACGGATAGGCCCAGGGATCGCCCGGATGCTGCTCGATGCCGGCGCCGATAAAAACGCGATAAACGACGAGGGCAAAACCCCTTTGGAGGTCGCGCTGGAGAATCGCAATTTCAAGATAGCCGCGCTGCTGGCAGCCAGATAGATTATTACCACAGCCTCAAACGTTTGATACCCCAGACAGGAGGAAGTATAATCGTGCGCGTTAGTGCCTTAATACATTATTGCAGGAGGCATTGTTAATTAATGAAGTCCATGAAGTTAGATTCGCACGGCATAGCAAAGGTCGGCCTGCTCTCGGCGCTGGGGGTCGCGGCCATCTGGATTTTCAGGGTGCCGGGGCCAGACGGCAAGATCTACTTCCATCTCGGCGAGACGATAATACTGACCGCGTCCGTGCTGCTGGGGCGATGGGGCGGCGCGCTCGTGGGAGGCATCTCCTCCGCCCTGGCCGACCTGCTCCTGGGCTTTCCGGTCTGGATGCCGTTCAGCTTCGTGATACACGGCATAGAGGGCTTCATCGCCGGCACCCTGGCCAACGGGACGGGCGGCGTCCGCGACATCGGAGGCATGGCCGCCGGGGTGGCCATGATGGTTGTGGGCTATGCCGTCTCAGTGTATTTCCTCTATGGCGCCGCTACCGTCCCCCTTGAGATTATCGGCGACACCCTGCAAGGCCTCCTCGGCATAGCGACGGCTTATCCGTTTACGAGATTCCTCCTCAGGCGTTTTGAGGTGAAGGATGAAAGCTGAGACGGCGGCCACGAGGTTCTCCAGCAGTTTGCTTCGCTTTTATTGACTTTTAGGCTAGATGATGATAGTATCGCGTTGTTAAAATAGTGATCTAATGTAAATAATGTAAGTAAATATAAGGAGTGACCGACTGCTTGATCTGGTCTGGCAGGGATGCCTTGGGCATCAGTGCCAGTGGATGGGTTGTTCCCAGATCCGGGAAGCCGGCTCAAAGAGAGGCTGGGATAATTAATGGGTTCAGGGGAAGGGCATTTGCCGGATAACAGGCTGTTCGCACGCTATGACAGGCTCATCCGCACACCGAGCGTGACAGGGAGCGAGGATGCGGTGGCCAGGTACGTGGCTGGCGAACTCGAGGGCATGGGGTTGTCCGTCGAGTGGCACTGGGCTCAGGAAGGCAAGTGGCCGTCTTTGAAAACCACCCTCAAGGGCCAGGATCCTTCCGCGAAATCGCTGCTGCTCATAGGCCATCTGGACACCGTAGCCGTGACCGAAGGGTGGAGGACCGACCCCTTCACCCCGGTAGTCGACGGGGACCGCGTGTACGCCCTGGGCTCGTCGGACATGAAGGGCGGCATTGCCGCGATCCTGGAAGCCGTGAACAGGTTCATCGAAAAAAGCGGCGGCCGCCCTCAAAACAGAGGCGACCTGCACCTGGCGTTTTCCGCCGACGAGGAAGGTTTGTCACGTGGCACGTACAAGCTCCTCCAGGGAGGCCTGTCCGCTGATATGGCGATCATGGCGGAGTGCCGCTTCAGCAACATCGCCATCGGCTTCAGAGGCCGCTACAGCATGACAGCAGACGTCCGGGGCGAGGCGGCCCACGCCAGCAGATACCCTGAGACGGGACAGAACGCCGTAATAAACGCCTCGAAGCTCGCCGTGGCCGTAGAGGGGCTCCCTACCGCGAAACATCCGGAGGCGGGGAGCGGGACGTGGTGCGTGCGCCACATAGAGGGCGGCATAAAGGGCACACTCTCCGTCCCGGACAGATGCGGCATTTTCATCGACCGCTATGTCGTCCCAGGAGAGACGCCCGAGGGCTGCGTCGCGCAGATAGAGGGCGCAGCGGAATCCCTCGGGATCGCAGACAGAGTGACAGTGGCTCTCTCCAAGAGGGACACCCCTTTCATGGAGAGCTTCGTCATAGAGCGTGATCACCCGCTTCTTCTGTCGGTGACGCGCCATTTCAGGGAGATCACCGGGCGCGACCCGTTGCTCGAAATAGACCGCTCAGTGTGCGACTCCAACTATCTGGCTGTTTTAGGCGGCATACCCACGGTAACGTTCGGCCCGTCCGGGGAGGGCTTTCACGGGCCGAACGAATTCGGGTCGATAAAGGAGGTAGAGCAGGCGACGGAGATATACGAAAGAGTGATACGCGACATAATCTGTTAATTTTATGAGGTGAGAGACGTGAGCGAAACAGAAAGCCAGAAATTGACGATAGGAAAAGCCTTGGCATTGTTTTTACTGTCCATACTCATGATCTTTGGCGGAGTTCTCTGGGTCAAAGCGAATTCATCGATAGTTCTTCTTACGGCCGGCGTCGTCAGCTCGGCCATATGCATGGCCTGGGGCATAAAATGGAAGGATCTGGAGCGGGACATGCTCAGTAACATAACCTCCATGCTGCCCGCCATACTGATACTTCTGTCGGTCGGGCTGATGATAGGTATCTGGATAGCGTGCGGCACCGTGCCACTGATGGTCTATTACGGGCTCAAGGTGCTCTCCCCCGGCCTGTTCCTGGTGGTGACGCTGGTCGTCTGTACCATGATGTCGGTGTGCATGGGGACTTCCTGGGGTACCATAGGGACGGTCGGAGTGGCCCTGATGGGGATATCCGCAGGGCTTGAAATCCCCCTCGCCTATACCGCTGGCGCCATAGTGACGGGAGCCATCTTCGGGGACAAGCTGTCCCCGCTCTCCGATACGACTGTCATGTCTTCGGCGGTCTCCGGCGTGGACATCATCGACCACATAAAATACATGCTCTTTACGACAATACCGCCGTACCTCATATCCATGGTGCTGTACCTGTTCCTGGGGAGGGCCGCAGCCGGGCGCGCCATAACGGGCGACAGCATCGAAATCATAACGTCAAGCCTCAGCTCCATATTCTCGCTCTCGCCGATACTGCTCCTGCCCCCGGTGGCGGTGCTGGCGCTCATAATACTCAAAAAACCCGCCCTTCCGGTATTCATGGTAGGCGTCGTGCTGGGCTGCGTTCTGGCTTATTTCTGCCAGGGGCTGAGTCTGGGGGGGATATCTTCGGCGCTTCAGCGCGGCTACACCGTGAAGTCTGAGATAGCCATAATCGACAGTATGCTGATGAGAGGCGGACTCAACAGCATGTTGAGCTCAGTGGTCCTGCTCATCGCGGCCGCCATCTTCGGCGCTCCGCTTAAGACGGCCGGGGTGATCACGATACTGATAGACCTGATAAAGAACACGGCGAAGAGCGAGCGGGTCATGCAGGTTTCAGCGTTCATCACCCACGCAGCGTTCTTCTGTATCACGAGCAGCTACTACGTCACGTTCGCCGTCTTGGGCCCGGTCATGCGCCCGCTCTTCGACAGCTACGGTCTGCACAGGGCGAATATATCCCGTATGCTGGAGGACAGCGGGACGGCGCTCGCGCCCCTGGTGCCTTGGAGCGTCACGGGCGCGTTCATCGCCAACACGCTCGGGGTTCCTACGGGGGAATACATCATGTACGCCCCGCTCACGTACCTCGGGATGGTTTTCCTCGTCATATACGACATCACCGGCGTCAAAATCTGGCGGCGGCCTGCCGGAGGGTACGGGGATCTGGACTGAGTCCGCAAGACGCCCCGGCGGCGCCCGTCCCTGGGCGCTGCCGGGGCGTCTCTTTCTGTCTTCGCGCGATCCCCAGATTGCCAGGCCTCACGGCGATTTTACCGCGCTTTCCTGTTTTTATGCGATAATCATGGGCAGGCGGCACATGGCAAATACAGATGGAAGAGATGAACGATATGGGATCCATGAATTTATTTTACTGGTTTGTCGCAGCCACGCCTGTGGCGGTCCTGCTCGGCTGCATTCTCTTGTTTGGCTGGGAGTCGTCCCGGGCTGGAGCCGTCTCGTGGTTCGTCGGGATCGGGGCGGCGTACTTCTTCTTCAAGGCTGACGCGCGCCTATTGGCCCTGGCAAACGCCAAAGGGATCGCGCTCTCCTTATACGTGCTGCTCATCATCTGGAGCGCGATCTTCCTGTACAACGTGGCTGAGAACGCCGGCGCCGTGAAGGTCATCAGCGGCGCCATGCGGAAGATCTCCGACGACAGGACGGTGCAATGTCTCCTGCTGTCCTGGTGCTTTTCTGCCCTTCTTCAGGGGATCGCGGGCTTCGGGGTGCCGGTCGCCATCGTGGCGCCGATAATGGCCGGGATAGGCTTTGACCCCATCGTATCTGTAGCGGCCTGTCTCGTCGGGCATTCCTGGTCCATATCCTTCGGGTCGATGGGTTCGAGCTACAACGCCATCCAGCTCGTGACAGGCCTGCCAGGGGAGACGATAGGGCCTGCCATGTCCCTGCTCTTCTGCGCGGCGGTATACTCGACTGGATTCTCTGCCCTGCACATATACGGGGGGCCTGCGGCCCTGAAGAAAGGCGCCGTCCCTGTCTTAGCAGTGGGGTCGGTCATGTCCTTCATGCTATGGTTCATGAACAAAATAGGCATGGCGCAGATCTCGACCTTGGCCGCCGGCATGAGCGGCTGTTTTCTGCTCTCCGCCGCCTCACTGATGAAAAGGGGCCGGGGCTGCAAAATTCAGGCCGAGCTGACGGACGGGATGAGCTTTCACTGGGCAGCGTCGCCGTATTACGCAGTCATCGCGCTAACTCTGCTGTCGCAGATACCCGCCGTCAAAAGCGCCCTGAGCCCCTATTACTGGGGGCTAGACTTCCCCTCCGTTTCGACGGCGCTGGGGTACACGGCCGATGCCGCGCCGAGCTACGCCAAGATACAGTTCTTCTCGCACCCTATGCTTATCTTGCTCACAGCGGCCCTCTTTGGCGCCGCACTGTATCCCGCGCGGGGCAGTCGCGCCTATAGCTCCGCGGAGCTGCTGCGGGCCTCGGCCAGGAAAACCGTGGCGAAGTGCGTGCCCATGTCGGCCGGCATCACGACGATAGTGATGATGGCGCTCATAATGACCGACTCCGGGATGACAAGCTATCTGGCGCGTGGCATCGCCGAAACGTTCGGCAGCCTCTACCCCTTGGCTTCGCCGTTCATAGGCGCCCTCGGCACGTTCATCACCGGCAGCAACACTAACTCAAACGTCATGTTCGGGAGGATGCAGTACGAGACAGCCCTAGCCCTCGGGAAAAGCGCCGTGCTCCTGTCGGCGGCGCAGTCGGTCGGCGGGTCCCTCAGCGTGGCGATCTCGCCGTCGACCATCATGACAGGCGCCACGAACGTCGGTCTCGAGCGCGGCGGGGAGAATAAAATCATGGCCGTCACGATTCGTTACTGGTTCGTCAACGTTATGCTGGTCGGTCTGATCGTCTGGTTTTTTGGGAGGTAATGGGCATGGCTCGGCTGCACATATCCTGCGCCGGATTCATCTTGGGGCTTTATCTGTCCTACCAGGGCGGGACCGCGGCGAACGACGCTATGATAATCACGTCGTTCGTCGTCCTGGGGCTGTCCTGCGCGCTGCTATTGATCCCGAAAAAATAACAGCAGCCCTCGTCACTCATATTTGAGGGCGTCGATGGGGTTTAGGAGCGAGGCGCGCCAGGCCGGGTAGAAACCGAACCCTATGCCCACTATAGCGGAGAACGCGAACGACAGGGCTATCACGCCAGCGCCGAAGATGGGCGGGCTCTCCATCACCTTCGCCAGCCCATGGGCTGACGCCATCCCCAGCAGTATGCCTATGGCCCCGCCCAAGAGCGACAGAGTGACAGCCTCCATGAGAAACTGGCGCCTGATGTCGGCCGCTTTCGCCCCCACTGCCATCCTTATCCCGATCTCCCTCGTGCGCTCGGTGACGGACACTAGCATGATGTTCATGATGCCGATCCCCCCCACGACAAGCGAGATCGCCGCAATCGAACCGAGCAGGATCGACATCACCTGGGTCGCCTTGCGCCGGGCGTCCAGTATCTGGCTGATGTTGCGGATCGCGAAGTCGTCCTGCTGCCCGGGGCGTATGCGGTGGCGTTCCCTCAGCAGGTCGCTGATCTGGACGTCGAGGTAGTCCAGGGCTTTCATAGAGACGCCCTTGACCATGATGTTGCCCACCCGCCCCGTGTTGGCGTTTCGCGTGAGCCGGCGCTGCGCCGTCGAGAGCGGGACGAGCACGAAGTCATCCTGATCCCACCCGCCCATCGCCTGCCCCTTCGTCTCGAACACGCCGATCACGAGGAATGGGACGGTGCGGAGCCTGATGACCTTCCCGACAGGCGGCTCCCCTTCGAACAGCTTATCGGCCACGGTGCGGCCCAGCACGCAGACCTTGGCCGCCGCGCGCACGTCGCTTGCGAGCAGACCGCGCCCCTGTTCGACCCTGTAGTCCCTCACGACCGAATACCCTGGCGTGCTGCCCACCACCTCGGCGGCCCAGTTCGCGGCGCCGTATACGGCCTGGATGTTCGTCTCGACGACCGGCGCCACAGCCTCGATCCCGGAACACTCGCGCTCGATGGCCTCCGCGTCGGCCACCGTCAGGTAGCGCGGAGGCGTAGAGGAGCCGACGGCGCTGCGCTCAGTGAATATGTACATGAAGTTGCTGCCGAACATCGCAATCTGGTCGTCTATCACCTTGTTTGCCCCGCGCCCGACGGCGAACGCCGCTATCACGGCCGCGACCCCTATGATGATACCGAGCGTCGTGAGGAAGGATCGCATCTTGTTTGCCATCAGCGCCTTGAAGGATACTTTCAACACCTCTGAGAACGGGATCACGCGGAGGCCCCCCTTTTTGCCTTGTTCGGCTCGTCGCTGGTCACGAGGCCGTCCCTGAAATGCACTACCCTGCCGGCGTAGGAGGCCACGTCCGGCTCGTGGGTGACGAGAGTGATCGTTATGCCCTCTTTTTCGTTCAGCTCCTGAAAGAGCTTCATTATCTCGTCGCTGGTTTTAGAGTCCAGGTTGCCGGTCGGCTCGTCGGCCATGAGGATCGGGGCGCGGTTCACGATACCCCTCGCTATCGCTACCCGCTGCTGCTGTCCGCCGGAGAGCTGGCTGGGATCGTGGTGCATCCTGTCGCCCAGCCCCATCCTCTCCAGCACCTCCTGGGCGCGGACGTGGCGCTCCTTAGCCTTCACGCCGGCGTAGAGCATTGGCATCTCCACGTTAGCCAGGGCCGTCGTCCTGGGCAGGAGGTTGAAGCCCTGAAAGACGAAGCCTATCATCGCGTTCCTTATAGCGGCCAGCTCGTCGCGGTCGAGGTCAGCCACGTCCTGCCCGTCTAAAATGTAGCGCCCGGAGGTAGGGGCGTCCAGGCAGCCGAGTATGTTCATCGTGGTGGATTTGCCGGAGCCTGACGGCCCCATCATCGCCACGAACTCCCCACGCTCCACCTTCATGTCTATGCCGTGCAGCACCTCCAGCTCCCCGTCCCCCATCGGAAAGCTCTTGCGCACATCGATCAGATCTATCAGCGCCATTCTGATAGCCTAGGCGTCCCTCGGGACGTCGATTCCGACGACGACTTCCGCGCCGGCCTCTAAGCCGGAGAGCACCTCGGTGTCCGCGCCGTTCGTTATGCCGCTCGTGACCCCAACCCTGACAGGCTTGCCCTGTTCCAGCGTGTAGACCGAGGATCCTCGCCTCACGTCGCCCGAAGCCGCCGTTTCAGCCTTTTGCTGGCGTCCGCGGCCCATAGGCGCGCCGCCGCCGCTGGGCACAGCCGCGCCTTCCGTGTCGTCAGGCGGGCGGAAGCGCAAAGCAGCGTTAGGCACCATCAGCACGTCTTTTTTCTCGTCCACGATGAGCGTCACGTTCGCGGTCATGCCCGGTATCAGGTTCCGCCCCTCTACCTGCTCGTTTATGAACGAGACGATCGCCTTGTACGAGATCACGTTGCTCTCAGATATAGGGGAGAGACGTATCTGCGTGACGGAACCCTCAAAAGCGCGGTCAGGGAAGGCGTCGACGGTGAACTCGACCCTCTGGTTTTCGTAGACGCTGCCTATGTCGGCCTCGTCGATGTTGACCTCTACCTGCATCCGCGAGAGATCCTCCGCTATCTCGGCTATTGTAGGCGTATTGAAGCTGGCTGCCACGGTCTGGCCCGCCGAGACGTTTCTGGTCACGACAACGCCGTCGACGGGGGAATAGATCCTGGTGTAATTGAGCTGTAATTTCGACCTCTCCACGCCAGCCCGTTGCTGGGTTACCCTGGCAAGGGCCGCGTCGAGCCTGGCGCGGGCGGTTTTCAGGCCCGTCTCGTCGGCCTCAAGGGCAGACCGCGCGATGAGGTCGTTCGAAAGGAGCTCACGGGAGCGGCTGAGGTTCATAGACGCCTGGAGCAGGTTCGCTCGGGCCTCCTCCACGTCAGCCTCGCTCGCCGCGAGTGCCGCGCTTGTCTGGGCCAAGTCGGCCTCCTGCTGTTGCGGGTCGATCAGCGCGATGAGCTGCCCCTTTTTGACCTCGCTGTTATAGTCCACGTAAAGCTCCTTGAGCGTCCCGGATACCTGCGTGCCGACGCTCACGAGGGACACAGGCTGCACCTTCCCGGTCGCCAGGATGACGGAGCGCAGGTCGCCGCTGCGTGCCTCCGCCGTCAGGAACTTGACGGGCGGCACCTTAGAACTCTCTAGATAATGCCTGACCCCGAAACCGATGGCGGAGAGGATCAAAATCAGGATCGCGATACCCTTTAGCCGCTTGAACAGCCTCTTCGAAAATTTAGCTCTGACCTGGCTCATCGTGTGATAACTCCCATCGTCCTTTTCAAATTGATCTCAGCGGATTTCAAATCGTATAACGCAGTGACGACGCGTACCCTGGCCTGGGCGTATCCGTCCACCGCGTCCGATATCTCCAGGGACTCGCCGACCCCGGCGCCGTACCGTCCGAACGCCAGGTTCAACGTCTCGCTCGCCTGACGCTCCGCCTCCCCAGCCGCCGTCAGAGCTTCCCGCGCTTCCGCGAGCGAGGCGTGGGCGTTGCGCACGGCCAGTATGATATCCTGCCTTGCCGCTTCCTTGCGCGACTCAGCGCTTGCCAGGTCGGCCTCCGCGCCACTTATCCTCTCCTTGGTAAGGCCGCCGTCCAAAATCGGGACCTCAAGGCCGACGGAGACGCGCCACTCCTCCTGGTCAAAGGGGTCGCTCTCGCCGGAGAATGAATATCCAGCGCTGGCCGAAAACGAGGGGGACAGGCCCTTCGAGGCGAGCGAGAGGCTCGTCCGCGCGGCCTGGAGCCTGACCTCCTGGGCCATGAGGTCAGGACGAGACTCAAGCGCCGTCCGCACCGCCTCTTCCAGGGTGATGTCGTAGCTGGTGTACTCAAGCAGATCCTGAACGCCCTGGGGCGTCCACTCCGCCGCGCCCATGGAGTGGGAGAGGCCAGACAGTGCCTTGACCGCCGCGCCGTTTGCCTGGGCCGCGTCGAGCCTTGCGCCCGCGAGATCCGTTTCAGCTTTAGTGACGTCTATCTTCGCCTTGGCCCCGGCGGCGTAAAAATCCTTCGCCCACTTCAGCCTTTTTTCGTAGTTGCTAACCCTCTCCGTCGCTATCGCGAGGTTGCGGGCGCTCCTGTTGACCATGTAATACGCGTCCGTCACCTGGGCCAGGACGCCCTGGACGGCGTTCGCGCGCTCGAGCGTCTTTGCGTCCAGCTCCAGCACAGCCCCTCTCACGGACAGGTCGGCCCTGCCCCAGTCGAAAATTGACTGCCTGAGCGTGACGCCGGTGTTTATCGAACCCTGCCCGTCGCTGCCAGAGTGCCCGTAGCCGTAAGAGGACGACAGGCTTATCTGCGGCCTGGAGGAAGCGGCGGCCTCCCCCACCCGCGCCGCCTGCGAAGCGATGCCGCTCTTTGCCTCCGTGAGGCTCGGGTTTAAGTCCAAGGCGATCTCCAGGCACTCTTCGAGAGCCACGATACCGCCCGGCAAAACCGGCGCTGATGCCGCATGGTCGCCGGATACGGCCGAAAAGGCGCCTGACTGGGAAAATAAAAGGAAGGCGGCGGATAGGAAGGATGCAAGGCTGAACCGCAAGCACTGAAAGCCGCTAAAATATTTCCGACGAGGACGGCACATCACAGTGAAACCTCCAAACCCAAGCGTTGTCTGGCAAAACTGTACGCAGGACGATAGTTCATATCCGCGGAAGCATCACCCGCTTTACCATGATTTTACAACCTTCCCTCCGCTGTTTCATCGTTCTTTTCCTCATTCGCCGCACTGTACAAATATACAAAAACCCATTACGCGAGGAACTGTCGTTGCATGGGCTAGCTCAGGCCAGCGGTTGTCCGCGCGGGCTATCTGCCTGAATTGAACACGACGAGCTTTTCCCAGTCGATGGCGCCGTCCTCCGCGCAGAACTCGTTGGTAAATTCTTTCACAAGGCGGTTAGCCGCTTTCTGGTAGGCTGTTTCAAAGTCTTTGATATATTTTTCTGGCAATTTGTCCATGATTCGGATGAGTTTTATGTAAAAATCCTTATCGCCGGTAAGCTCTTCCCAAAAATCTTGTCCTGCCAGCTCCGTATAAAATTTCGGCAGCCCCCTGTCGTTTTGCCTCTTTTTCCCGTATCCGTAACCAACAATCGGCACAAAACGCTTTTTCGCCTGCTGCGCTAATTTTTGGGCGGCTATAAAATTTTGTTCTTGCTTCTTGCGACTATCGGCGTTGAACACGCTCGTACCGGATTTCACGGCAATGGCATAAATGGTGTCATCTCGCTCGACCATGATATCTACCCCTTCGGCCAACGCTTTATAGCCTTTTGAAGCCGCCGTCGCTATCGGTTCGAAAAACACGTTCCCGAATATCGTCTCTTCAGACGAAGAGACGAACGCCGACAAAAGCGCGTCAACGATCTTAGATGCTCCGTTTATAGCTTTCGCGCGAAAAAGATACGGGTTCTTCCGGCGCAGAACCTTCTTGATGTTCAAGTTTTCCAAGTTCGCGATCAGGCTTTTGTAAAACTCCTCAAGCGCGATGGCAGTAGCCTGGACTATTGCGTTCTCGTCATACGCGGCATTCACAGGCATTTCAAATTCCCCATTTCTATCGCGTTTTTAATTTTTTTATGAATATCAGTTCCGCGCACGCGTTTAGTTTTAATCGTCGCCGTCCCATCAGCCACAGAAGTTATCGCCTTCCCCAGCGCTCTGCCGAGACCGATCGGTACCGCATTGCCTATCTGCCGGTATTTGCTCGCGAGGCTCCCGCAAAAAAACCAGTCGTCCGGGAATTGCTGTATCCGCGCATATTCCCTGATGCTGAGCGGCCTGTCTTTTTTAGGATGACATAACATCGATGCCTTTTGGACTGGGGAAGTCACGAGGGTCGGGGAAGGCTGGCTGTATGAAAGCCGTCTGTAAAAACCGACCTTGCCGCCACCGGATTTATATGCCCCGCCCATCGCGCTTTTAACGCTGTCGGCCGGCAGATCCCGCCAATTCCCGCCCTCCGGGACCATCCGTAAAAGCTCTAGCCGCTCCGGGCTGAAATAAGCACATTCTCCTTCTCTGTCTTCCAAATCAGCTATCGCGGCTTTGAGCGTCACCCACTGATACGCGGGATCCTGGTGGGTCTGGAAATGGGTAGGGACGGGCAGGAAAATATCCTCCCTGTCACGGCTCCCTAACAACACGAAACGTTCCCTGAATTGCGGTACCCCGTAGTTTACCGAGTCAAGGATACCGTATGTCGTTTTATATCCTAGTTTTTCAAATTCTGACAGGACTATTTCAAGCACAAGCCCCTTACCTGTCCTCTTAATTTCCGAGATGGCGGGCAAAACGTCTTGAATTGTCTCTTCTGTGATGTTTTTAACCGAAGCCGACATCAAGCCCTTGACGTTTTCCATGATGAAAAATCGCGGCCTGATATGGTCGATCACGCGGACAAAATCCATGAACAGGCTGCCGCGCGGGTCGTCTATGCCCATGCGCTTCCCTGCCGTTGAAAACGGCTGGCAGGGAGGGCCGCCGCATACGAGGAATGGCTCCCCGGGGGAAAGCCTGGCAACGCTCAATAACTGTTCCGGGCTGATCCCCCTGATATCGCCGACGAGCACGGCCTGGCGGTTCGCCTTCATCGTCGCGGTGCAATCCCCGTCCATGTCCTGGCCGATTTTCACGTTTAATCCGGCCCGGGATAACCCGATATCGAGTCCCATCGCTCCGGAAAACAAAGAAATCACGTCTCGGTTACCGGGGGAATCCTTATATTTTTTATTGTACATGTCTATTCCCCCCGAAATTCTTTCACTATTTGCCTCTGTCCTAAAATTACCCTAGGAACCGTCGCCGCCCGTCACGCTCTCCTTTCGCATTGTAAAATTTTTATTTTCCGGCGTCAACGCGGCGATCCTTAAACTTCCTCTTCGCCTCGGTATTCCGGCACCCTGTCGTAAGCGTCTATCTGGGATTGAAAGATCGCTTCTTTCACTTCCTCCACGCACGCGTCGAGATCCTTCTCGATGTCCGCCCCCCAGAAACGCAGGACGCTCCAGCCCATCCTCTGCAGCTTGCGGTCCGTGTCGCTGTCGCGCCGCATGTTGCGCTCGATCTTGTGAGTCCAGTATTCTGGGTTGCTCCGGATTTTTGGCCGCTTGGTTTCCCAGCCCTTCCCGTGCCAGAACTCGCCGTCGCAGAAGATGGCGACCTGGTATTTCGTGATGGCGATATCGGGGCTGCCGGGGAGCTTTCGATAATTCTTCCTGTAGCGGATGCCCTCGCGCCAGAGACGTTTCCTCAGCGTAAGCTCTATCGCCGTGTCCTTTTGCCTCACGCGGCTCATAGTGTACGATCGCTGCTCTTCCGCCGTCCTCGGTGTCTTTTTCGCCAAGCCAGCCACGCGCCCAAGCCTGCTAAGAGACGTTCAGGGAGTCCATTATCTCTATAGCCTTGTCATAGTCGAACATCAGGATGTGGTTCTCTATTTCTGACATGTTTTTCCTGGCGCGCTCGTTCAGATTGAGCGAGTAGTATTCGACTATCAGCCTGTTTGCCGACGTGACGTCCATGGATTTGAGGGCGTGGCGCAGGGGTTCTATCAGGGAATACGTCAAATCCTCGCCACCTTGCGGACAGCCCGAGTCATCGCGCTTTATCGAATGCCGTATGCCGCTGGCTAGCTCACGCGCGGACGCGAGGAACGCCCCGGTTTCCCGGGCGATCACCTCTTCGTCCCCTGTCCGCGCCGCGTTCTCCATCTGAGCGGCTACTTCGCCGAACTCCGCGGCGCCGACGCTGCGAGAGGCGCCTTTGAGCGCGTGGGCGAGCGTCGTGTACAGGCCGAGGTTCCCGCTTGCCGCGCACTGCTCTATCTGCTCCGACTTTTCCTCGATGTCCGAGCAGAATACATCGAGTATATCCAGGTACACCTCGACAGAGCCTCCGGCGTTGGCGAGCCCTGATTCCACCGACACGCCTGGTATCTCAGGGAGCCTCGCGTGGCCCGACGCGGCAAACACGTCAGGGGCATCGTTTTCCGCGTCGATCAGCTTCTCTTTCGGAAGCCATTCTTGCAATATGGCCTCCAGCTTTTGGAGGTCGATTGGCTTGGCCAGGAAATCGTTCAGCCCGCTTTTCAAAAACATCTCCCTCTGCCCGGAGACCGCGTTGGCAGTCAGGGCTATGATCGGCAGTGAACGGTAATACTCATTGTCAGTGCCTGTCGAGCGTATGACGGAGGTCGCCTCTATGCCGTCCATGCCTGGCATCATGTGATCCATAAAAATGATGTCGTAGCGGTTCGCGCGGGCGAGGCTGATGGCTTCCGGCCCGCTCAGACAGGTATGGGCCTCCAGGTCGTAGAGCGACATGAGTTCCTTTGACACGCGGAGGTTCGTTGAAATGTCGTCCACGATCAGGACCTTCGCGTCCGGGGCCTTGAAACTCATCCGATGCTTACAGATAGCGCTCATCCCGGCATTCTTGACGCCGTTCAGGGTGTTGGCGACGTTGATGCAAAAGAGCGGCATCGAGATGTACTCGATGTCAGAGTACGCCGAAACGTCGTCCATATCGACCATGTCAACGAGCGCTGTGTGAGAGGGGCTTTCCCCGATGTAGAACAGGCTGTCGGCAATGTATTTTGACGGGGCGAACGCGTAATCATACCCGCCAGATACCAACTTCGCCGCGAAGTCCTCCAGATTCTGCGCCCCCTCCATGCTCACTCCCAGGTTGGTCAGCGTATATGAGAGGGAGTCCATGTAAGCCGGCCTTTCTTCGAAAACCAGCACTTTGAGATCAGCCGCGTCCTTGACCGACGCAAGTTTATTATCGCTCTCAGGAAAGGGCGTCTGGATTATCGTAGCGGTAAACACCGATCCGCGCCCGTATTCGCTCTCCACCGAGACATCCCCGCCCATGGCGCGGCACAGGCTGCGCGTTATGGCAAGCCCGAGGCCCGTCCCCTCCACTTCCCTCATGCTGGCGTTATCTATCCGCACGAAGTCCCCGAAGAGCCTGTCCATATCCTCCTGCTTTATCCCTACGCCGCTGTCCCCCACTATAAAAATGAGCCGGATGTCCCCGTTTCCAGCGTCCTCGAACCTCACATCCAGCGATATATGCCCGGAGTACGTGTATTTGACGGCGTTGCTCAACATGTTCAACAGGATCTGCTTCGTGCGGATCTCGTCTCCGATCAGCTGCTCAGGGATATTGCTGTCCACCCTCACCGCAAAGGCGAGCGGCTTGCCCAGCAGACGCGCTCGGGTCAGGTTCACGGCGTCATATATCATGGACGCGAAATAGTATCTCTCGGACACGATGTTCATCTGCCCGGCTTCAATTTTTGAAAAGTCCAGGACATCGTTGATGATCACGAGCAGATTGCGGCCGGCCTGCTGGATGGTGGAAACATATTCGACCATGCTCCGGGGGATCTCCTTGCGCGAGATGAGCTCTGACATCCCTATTATCGTATTGAGCGGCGTACGCATCTCATGGCTCATCCGCGCCAGAAACGCCGACTTGGCCTCATTGGCGTAATCCGCTTCCCTCTTGGCATACATGAGTTCCGTTATGTCATGGAAAAACACCATGAACCCCATAGGTTCCCCGCTTTCGCCAGACATAGGCGCAATCTGCACGCTGCAAATGCTCAGGATGCCGTTGTTGCCGAAGTCCATAGTCTCCGTGAACTTCACTACGCTGTTTGTCTCATAAATGCCGGGGACGACCGAATCCATCAGCTCGACAAATTCACGTTTCGTGTGCAGCTCGAACAGCTCGCGATAGTGCCTCCCGCGGATCGAACCTACGGCCGGTATGCCGCATCCGCGTAAAAACGAGTCGGTGCAGTGGCATAGCCGGCCATCCGCGTCGAACATCAATATATAGTTCGGCGAATTTTGCATAATGAGACCGATAAAGTTTCCAAGCTCAGAGTGTTTGGCCGTCGAGAGGCGATTTAAGGCGATGGTGGTTTCCGACATCCTCAGGATGCGGTCCATCCTCACCTGGGTGAGCTTCATCTCACGCTCTCGGCGTCTGCATTCCTTGCTAAGTCGCGCATTTTCGGCGCGGAGGGCGTCAATTTCCAGCATGTCAGCTCCAATCCCAGCCCCTGTTTTTTTTTGTCCGTCCCGGTTCTCCTGAGGCATTAGCAAGTCCCACCTCTTTCACTCGACAGGTTTTCATGAATGGCGGACGCGTCCCGCCGCGTCAAAAGACGCATACGATAAAGGTGTTGCTGTGGGCGCGGTTCGCCAGCTCGTCACTGTTCTTGCGGACCGGGCAGACCTCGCCGCCTGAATAGGCCATCATAAAGGAGATGCCGCTGTTCTCCATCCTTGAGACTACCGTTTCCATTTCGGCGTATTGATCATGCAGCAGGGAAAAATAACGGTCTACACAGGAAAAAATAAGCATCGTCCGGCACAAGCCCCCGTCAAGGGCATTTTCCAGGGTACTGGCTGCCGCCTGAATGATCCCATCGGGAAAGTACCTTCCTACGGCGAAGGTGGCGCCGACCGGTATCTTTCTGCCGCACACGACGTAACCCTCCGGCGTAATGGCCATCATGGTGGTTAGCACAGGCTCGGTGCCGTCTTTGCAGTCAACGATTATGGGAAATGAGTTAATGCCGTCTATATCGCCGTCTTCATTTCTAGTGAGCCCGAGCGAGACGAGATAGTCGATCATGAGTTTCCCGTCGACCCTCTGGATCAGATTGCCAGACGACGCCGTTATCGTGCCCTCCGCCGGAAATATCCCGTCCTTCGGAATGTTCCCCGTATAAAAGCGAGGCGTCCCGTCTCCGTAGAACAAGAGGAACGCGCAGCGGTCGTGCCATGCTTCGCCGCCTATTATGATGCCCGACTCGTGGTAATCATCGTTGTGATCCACCGCAAGCGAGCCAAAGATCGGGACGCCGCCCGTGATCTCGTCCATGCTCTCGACGAAGAAATCAACGCCGGCGGCAAAAAGCATCGGAAAGAATCCGAGTATCAGCGAGGGCCGTCCTTCCCTGCCCCTCACGGCTTCGCCGTATGAACGCCTCAGCACGGAGGGGTCCTCCCCCTGCACCGGCCCGGACAGCACCGGGACAAATTCCGTGTCGTCGCTGGTGAGAACAAGAATGCACAGCGCGGTCTCGCCGCACTGCCCAGGGCTCGCGCTCGCGATGGTAGTCATCCCCAGTATATCGAACGGGAGCGCCTCGGACAGGGCCTTTACGACGCCGGTCTCTATGAAATCGACAAAGCAAACGAGGATCCCCACACTGTTTTTCATGAGTTTGCCATCACAATCGAGCCGTCTTTTGATCTCCTCCACCGCGAGCGCAGCGTCGTCTATCTCAGACGTATGCGCTGAAAACGATCGAATCATGACTCTCACCCCTCGTAAGAAAGCGCCATCGTGCGCCCGTACATATCATATACCTCTCAGCCGCCACAGCCAAGGCATTGTCGCATTTTGCCATTATATATGTCATACCGCACAGTTTCATCACGCACGACGCTTATGTGACTGCACATGCCACGTTGCAATAGTTTATGGCTATTGTGACATACTCCCCTTGCTGAAGCAAGTGGACTTGTATCCCTGGCACGTGGAATAAAGGTTTCGATGATTGCGCCAGCATCCGAAAATAATTATGACGGTAATGAACCGTACGGAAGACAGTATAAGCGTCTTTGGCATTCTCTATAAAATTCAGGCCACGGTTTGCGGCCGTGGCCTGAACGCGATGACATGCGGCAGTCCTTCCGCCGGACGGCGCTAGGTCATGCGCCCTGAGCGGTTTCGCGACGCGCCAAAGCCAGCGCAACGCACGTTGTGCCCGACGCGAAACGTTGTTGATTTGGCGTTAGATGTCTGCGGGTTGCGTCACCCTGCCCTCATGAGCGGCATGGACATGCAGCGCGGGCCACCACGCCCCTTGCCCAGCTCAGAGCCGCTGATCTCGTGCACGGTGATCCCGTTTTCGCGCAGGGCGGCGTTGGATGCGACGTTGCTTTCATAAGTCACTACGACCCCTGGCGCGATGGCCAGGGTGTTCGTCCCGTCGTTCCACTGGTCGCGCGACGCCTCCACAGGGTCACCGCCGCCCGTTTCGATGAGGCGCACGGCCTCCAGCCCCAGGTTCTTCTTGAGGCTGTCCATAAGGCTGCAAGACTCGGTGATGCGCGCCATGTCCCCGTTCTCGGCGTACTCCAGCTCCCAGATCCTCATGTTCTCGTGGACGCCGGGGTAGATGGTGAACGCGTCACGGTCGACCATCGTGAACACGGTATCCAGGTGCATGTATGCCCGCCTCTTTGGGATATCGACGGCCAGCACCCTCCTGATGCCGAGTTCCCTCGCCAGGCGGCAGCCTATAGTCTGGATCGTGCCCGATGTGCTGCGCTGGCTTATGCCGATAGCCACGCAGTCCTGGCTCAGTACCATGAAGTCTCCGCCCTCTATGACGTTCGGGTAGCCGTCGCCGGGATCCGTGCCGAATACGACCTTTACGCCGCTGAAGAGCGGGTGGTTCTGGAAGATGTGCTTCGCATACAGCGGCTCGCGCTGCCTCGCCAGAAAGCGCATCGAACTGAGTACGACGCCGTTTCGGACGAAGAAGTACGGATCCCTTTGAAAATACAGGTTCGGGAGCGGGCGGAAGAGGAAAGCGTCGCTATCCATCGCGCGAAGGGTGAGGCTAGGCAGGTTTTTGAGCGCGCCCGACGCCTCTTTCTTCGTCATGCCACCGACTAACGCCTCCGCGACACCCTCCGGCGACATCTCCATGACCATCTTTTTTAGCGCAAGTGAGAGGTTTCTATCGTGAGCTTCAAGGGAAAGCGCCTCGTCCAGCAGCGCCTCCCTCACGTTCAGGTCCGCTACGACCTCAGCCAGGCAATCCTGAAAGTAAAGGACCTCTACGCCGTTATCCCTGAGAAGCCGGGCGAAGGCGTCGTGGTTCTCCCTGGCGCGCCCGACCCATATGATCTCGTCGATCAGGAGATCATCCTTGTTGTCGATTGTGATCCGCTGTAGCTCCCTGCCAGGGCGGTGCAGGAAAACCCGCTTCAACTGCCCCGTCTCCGAGCCTACGAAAATCTGCTGTGCTTGATTCATTCGACTGTTCACCCCCGGATGCTCACATTTACTATGCCTCGATCAGGCCAAACGAGAAAGACGTGCCGCGCCACCGCGCGGGCGCTCACGCCATCGTGATCGTCGTCCCTGCCTCTCCCTCCAGCGCATCGACTGCCTTGTAAAGCGACGTTATGATGGCTTTCTTCCCGGGGAAGCGCCTGGCGAACTTTATCGCGGCGAGCATCTTCGGCAACATGCTGCCTGCCGCGAAATGCCCCTCTTCCATGTATTTGATGGCCTCAGCTACTGTGATGTGGGACAGGTCCCGCTGATTGGGCTTGCCAAAGTTGATCGCCACTTTATCGACCTCGGTCAGTATCAGGAGGAAATCCGTCCCCATGTCCTCGGCGAGGGTCTCGGCTGCCAGGTCCTTGTCGATAACGGCGGCAATCCCCCTGAGCGAGCCGTCCATGTTCTCTACGACCGGCACTCCCCCGCCGCCAGCCGTGATCACTATCGTGGTGTTCCAGAGGCGCTTCACTGAGTCGATCTCGGTAATGCGCTTCGGCGACGGCGACGGCACGAGGCGGCGCCAGCCTCGCCCCGCGTCCTCCTTCATCATGTACCCCTTCTCCTCCGTCAGCTTCGCGGCCTCCTCCTTTGAGTAAAACGGGCCTATGGGCTTCGTCGGATTTTTGAACGCCGGGTCATTTTCATCCACCACGACCTGCGTCAGCAGCGTTACGACGGGGATGTCGCGGTTGCGGTTGCGCAACGCGTCCCGCAGGGACTGCTGTATCTGGTAGCCGATGTAGCCCTGGCTCATCGCGCCGCACACGTCGAAGGGCATCGCAGGCAGGCCGGCGTCCGTCTGATGGGCTATTTCCTGGGATAGGACGATCCTGCCGACCTGCGGCCCATTGCCGTGCACTACGGCCATCTCGTACCCCTTGCACGATATGTCCGCAAGATAACCGCACGTTTTTTGAACGATCTGGAGCTGCGCCTCCGCAGTGGCCTGCGTCCCGGCTTCCTGGAGGGCGTTGCCCCCGAGCGCTATGACCACCTTCTTAAATTCTCCTGACATAGTACCACCCCTATTTTTTCTTTTGTTTTTTTGCTCAGGACACAGAACATCAGCAGGAGGCGCATTGAGCGCTCCTTCCTTGGTAATACGCGAAGGGGCTGCCAGTGATGACAGCCCCTTCGCTTTTCGTCAGTTAAACGATTTTTTCGCTGCTTTGCGCGCTATCTCAATGCCCTTTTCTATGTCGGAGAGGGGGACGTTGAGAGCCGGGCGGAATCGGACTGTGTGAGTCCCGCAGGGCAGGATCAGCATGTGGCTTTCCGCGCACGCCTTGAGGAATTTGCCCCGGAGCTCCGGCGTCTTGATGTCGAAGGCGCACATTACTCCCTTGCCGCGGACGTTGGAGATGAAGTCCGGGAACTCGGCGCGGAGGCCCTCAAGCCCCTTGATTAGCGCCGGGCCTGCCGCGTTGCTCACGTAGTCGAGGATGTTCTCGTCGCGGTATATTTTCAGGTACTCCGTCGAGCGCACCATATCGACTACGGTGCCGCCCCAGGTGGAATTGATGCGGCTGGAGACCCTGAAGCAGTTGTCCTTCACCTCGTCCACCCTGGGGCCGACCTGGATCCCGCATATCTGTGACTTCTTGCCGAACGCGAAGATATCGGGCTTGACAGGCGCGTGATACTGCCACGCCCACATCTTGCCGGTAATGCCCATCCCTGCCTGTACCTCGTCGAATATCAGCATTATCTCGTTCTCGTCGCATATTTGCCTGAGACGCTGGAAGAACTCCGTGCGGAAGTGGTTGTCGCCGCCCTCCCCCTGGATCGTCTCGATGACAATGGCGCAGTACCCGTCCGGGTCGTCGTCGATTGCCTTCATTATCTGCTTGACCGACTGCTCCTCCAGCCACTGAGTGATGCCCAGGTTCTCCTCAAGCGGGAACGTGATTTTCGGGTTGATCACGCGCGGCCAGTCGTTGAACTTCGCGAAGCGCTGGTGCTTGTTCGGGTCAGCCGTGTTGGTGACGGAGAGGGTGTACCCGCCGCGCCCGTGGAATGCCTCGTTGAAGTGGATGACCTTCGTCCCCTTGCGGCCGGCAACCGCGTCGCCCTTCGTAATCGCGCCCCGCTCCAGGAGCTTGTTTACCTTCCAGTCCATGGCGACCTTGAAGGAGTTCTCCACAGCCAGGGTGCCGTAATCGACGAAGAACAGGTGCTCGAACCCCTCCGGGCGGGCCACCTCGCCAAACGTCTTGACGAACTCGCCCATCTCCAGCGTGTAAATGTCCGAGTTGGCGACCTTGTTGATGGCGGCGCGGAAGATCTTCTCCTTGAACTCGTCGTTGGCCAGACGTGGGTGGTTCACGCCGAAGGGCGCGGAGGCGAAGAACGTGTAGAAGTCGAGCCAGTCGTCGCCGTTCCTGGCGTCGACGATATGGCTGCCCAGGGACTTCTCCATGTCTATGACTATATCGTACCCGTCGCGAAGCATGTACTTCTCAATGGCAGGAAAAACCTCGTCCGCTCTGACATCAAACTTTACTGACATAGCAACTCCTCCTGTAAGTTGTGATTTGGGTTCAATATATATTTAAATATCCCCGATGGTCGCCACCATGACTGCCTTGATCGTGTGCATACGGTTCTCGGCCTCGTCGAACACGACGGAGCGTGGATGCTCAAACACGTCCTCCGTGACCTCGTTGCCCTTGTAGGCCGGCAAGCAGTGCAGGAAGAGCGTGGAGTCCTTCCCCGTCGCCTTAAAGAGGTTCATGTTCACTTGGTACGGCGTCAAGAGCGCCTTCCGTTCCGCCGCCTTGTCCTCCTCGCCCATGGAGTACCAGACGTCCGTGTAGATGACATCCGCGCCCTTTACGGCTTCCGCGGGATCAACGCACGTATCGACCGTGCCGCCGGCGGCGGACTCGGACGCTATCTTACGGCACTCCTCGATCCTGTCTTTCGAGGGGAGGAGCGATTCCGGCGCGCAGGCCACGTAGTGGAGGCCCAGCTTCGCGCAGCCGATCATGAGGGAGTTGCCCATGTTGTTGCGCGCGTCGCCGACATAGACCATCTTCACGCCGCGAAGGCCGCCCAGGCGCTCCCTTATCGTCAGCATGTCGGCCAGTATCTGCGTCGGGTGATACTCATCCGTGAGGCCGTTCCAGACTGGGACGCCGGCATACTCCGCCA
>JAIRNC010000007.1 GCA_031258255.1 Synergistaceae bacterium | reverse complement strand
ACTTGTCGTCGGATGGGTCCGGCATTGCCAGGACGGCGTTCCCGTACCTGAACGTATTGACGAGCGACTCCGCGATTAGAGCGGGATTCGATCCGGTTGCATCCTTGGCGAAGTCTGAGCCGATTGCCACGGCGCAGTCCGCGATCAGCCTGGCGATTTGATCGGCAGTTGGTCCTGATATATCGTACGGCTCGCCATTACCGTTTCCGCCCATAAGCTTGCTGCTCTTGGGTTGGCCGCCGACCGTGTAGTAAAACTCTTTGTCTCCAGTGAGATCGCTGATGGCCGCCGTCGGGTACCCGAAGTGTTTCATTATCTGAGCCATCATGACCGCGCCGCAGCCCGCAGGGTAATTATTCGGCGTATATTCATTGTAACTGATTTCGCTACCTTCCTCTATCTGCCCTTTTTGATTCCACGTTGTGGACAATAAAGGCCCTACAATGACTGTCGACGGCTCACCGGCGAGCGGGTCGCCGCGCTTCGCCCCGGAGAGGGCCAAATCCTGGAACGTCGCCCACCTCTCCCTGGCCTCGCTCACGCCGCTCCCGCGCCGCTTGTCGCCCCTGTGAACCTTCACCATCTCCGCTATGCTGGCGCCTATCGTGTCGTAGAGCGGGTTGGCGGGTTCCGGGCCGTACCAGTCCGCGTCTGAGGCATAGGCCGTTATGGGGTTCAGCTCGTCGTCGGCGGGGAGAAGGACTATGCCGCTCGGGTCGAGGTGGACGGCGTAGTACAGCGCCTCGGACGGGTTCGAGGTCTTCCCGCTCTCCCCGTAGGATTCGACCTTCGAAAATTCGCCGGCCAGCTTGCCGAACGGCGAGGAATCGTAGATCAGCCAGCCTCTGACGACGTTCTCAGCCTGAGCCGGGGTAGTCGGGACGGCGAACGCCGCCCTGCTGGCGAGACATACGAAAAAGAGCGATATTGCTATGAAACGCTTGCGGGCTTTCATGACGCACCTCCGATTGATTGCGGCCAGGCCGCTTCCTTTACAGCAGGATGATTCTATCACAGTTATCGCGGGCATTACAGAAAGCTCGAAATTTTTTCGTCCCGCGAGAGGGCAAGCCACGCGCCGAGGGGCAGCTCCTCCGGGCGGGAGCGCTGGTTGAGCGAGTGCCCGGCCAGTATCCCCGCAGCCTCCTCCCTGGGTATGCCGAAGGAGGCGGCCCAGTTGTTGACGAGGGTTTTGCGCCTCTGGGCGAAGGAGCCGGCCAAAAGACGCCGCCATTTTTTATCGCCAGCGTACCGCCAGGCGTCCCCTCCGTCCTCGAACCGCGCCTCCACGATGGCCGAATCGACCCTGGGGACGGGGGAGAAAGCGCCCCTCGGCACCTGGCGCGGCGCGGAGACCTGCCCCATGGCGGAGAGCGTTATGCCCAGCGGGCAGCTTTCGCGCGACGCCGCGCCGGAGACGAGTCTCGCGGCGGCCTCCTTCTGCACCATGAGGAGCATGTGACGCGGCCCACCCGACGGGAAGCTCTCCAAGAGCGCCCAGATGACTGGCGTCGTGATGTGATACGGCAGGTTCGCTATGACGTGGGTAGGCGGCGGACTGAGACTGGAGTAGTCAAACAGCACCGCGTCCCCCCAGTGGAGCGAGAGCCTTCCGTCGCGGGACGCTATCGGCTCGAGGTCACCTCTGAGCCTGGTGTCCAGCTCGACGGCGTGCAGACGGCCGCAGGGCGACTTCAGTATTTCGTTTGTAAGCGCCCCTCTGCCTGGGCCTATCTCAAGGACCGCATGAGACGCCGTAAGCCCGGCTCGCTCCGCCATCCAGGTCGCGACAGACCTGTCCTTCAGAAAATTTTGTCCAAGACGCGCTATGACGCACCACCAACCTTCACGCGCCCATTATACAACTTCGACGGACACGCAGAAAAATAGCGCAAATGGAAGCTATCGCTAGATAATGCTATTTTTTACCGATTATTTCAAAATAACAGGAGTTGAGAATTAGGATAAGGGCGGATAAACTTTCACCGTAACATTTAGCACTCGATCACCGTGAGTGCTAACACAAAAAACAAGCGAACAATAATATAAGGAGGTTGTGTGAATGAAACTGAAACCACTGGGTGATCGCGTCGTAGTGAAGGCGGCTCCTCACGAGGAGATGACGAAGGGCGGCCTCGTCCTGCCGGACACGGTTAAGGAGAAGCCGATCGAGGGCATCGTGGTGGCCGTAGGCGCCGGAAAGATCAACGACGACGGCAAGAGGCAGCCGATGGATCTCAAGGTCGATGACCGCGTAATCTACAGCAAGTACTCCGGCACCGAGGTCAAGCTCGACGGAGAGGAGTACCTCGTGTTGAGCGAGCGCGACGTGCTGGCGGTCATAGAGAAGTAAGCTACAGGTTCTGGTTTAAAAATAAAAATCAAGGGGGAAGTATAAATGGCTAAAGTTCTGCTTTTCAAAGAGGAGGCCCGCCGCGCGATGGAGCGCGGCATCAATAAAGTCGCCGACACCGTGGGGATTACGCTGGGCCCCAAGGGGCGCAACGTAGTCCTTGAGAAGAAGTTCGGGTCGCCCACCATCACCAACGACGGCGTCACGATAGCCAAGGAGATAGAGCTGGAAGACCCTTACGAGAACATGGGGGCGCAGCTCCTGAAGGAAGTCGCGTCCAAGACGAACGACATAGCCGGCGACGGCACGACGACCGCCACTGTGGTGGCCCGCGCCATGATCCGCGAGGGTATCAAGAACGTCGCTGCCGGCGCGAACGGGATGCAGCTCCGCCGCGGCATCGAGAAGGCCGTCGACCTCGTGGTTGACGAGCTCAAGGCGCAGTCCGTCACCGTCAAGGAGCACGAGATGATCGCCCAGGTCGCCTCGATCTCCGCTAACGACAAGGCTGTCGGCGAGCTGATCGCCCAGGCCATGGAGAAGGTCGGCGAGGACGGCGTAATCACCGTTGAGGACAGCCAGTCCGTGGGGACTGCCCTTGAGATGGTTGAGGGGCTCCAGTTCGACAAGGGCTACATCAGCCCCTACATGATCACGAACCCTGACCGCATGGAGGCTTCCCTGGAGGACGCGAACATACTTATCTCCGAGGGCAAGATCACGAACGTGAAGGACATGCTCCCCGTCCTCGAGAAGGTCGTGCAGACGGGCAAGCCGCTCCTCATCATCGCTGAGGACGTGGAGGGCGAGGCGCTGGCCACGCTCGTGGTCAACAAGCTGCGCGGCATACTCCAGGTCGTGGCCGTAAAGGCGCCTGGCTTCGGAGACCGCCGCAAGGCCATGCTCCAGGACATAGCGACCGTCGTCGGCGCGCGCGTGATCAGCGAGGACATAGGCCTCAAGCTGGAGAACGCGGATCTCTCCATGCTCGGCAAGGCGAAGAGGGTGCGCATCGGCAAGGAGGAGACCACCATCGTCGAGGGCGCCGGTGAGTCCCAGGCCATCAAGGACCGCGCCGCGCAGATCCGCAAGGAGCTTGAGGACTCCACCTCCGAGTACGACAAGGAGAAGCTCCAGGAGCGCCTGGCGAAGCTCGTCGGCGGCGT
>JAIRNC010000090.1 GCA_031258255.1 Synergistaceae bacterium | reverse complement strand
CGACGGGGCAAGCCTGCTCATCGCCGCCGACTGCGCCGCATATGCAAGAGCAGGGTTTCATCACGAGTTCATGAAAGGCAGGATAACGCTTATCGGCTGTCCTAAGCTCGACGGGGTGGACTACGCCGAGAAACTCACCGATATTATTGCAAGCAATAATATCAAGTCGCTCACTGTGGTGCGGATGGAAGTGCCTTGCTGCGGAGGGATAGAACAGGCGGCGGTTACTGCCTTGAAGAACTCCGGCAAGTTCATCCCGTGGAGCGTGGTGACGCTTAGGACAAACGGCGATATAAAGGAGAGGGTGTAATGACAGGTCAATGTCCTGGCACCGGCAGACTTCGCGGCACGCCTACCATCGCCGAAAAAGTCAGGAATAGACGGCGTGTATATCTTTTTTTGCAACGACCGTGCAGCGACGGACAAAAAAGAGGTTCAGAGGAAATCCCCCGAACCTTTGCTGTCTCTGGCGCGCCGGACACGATTTGAACGCGTAACCTTCGGATCCGTAGTCCGATGCTCTATCCAGTTGAGCTACCGGCGCGTGGTGCAACCGAATAGAGATTTTATAACTCTTCGACATGACTGTCAAGGAGCAACTTGCGCCTGTGTCGCCGGACGGTGAAAATGGCGCGTTTGGCGCGTATTCGTCGGCAATACGAGGGATTGCCGAACGAGCGCCCGGAAGCGTACTACAGGTACGTTGAGGACGGCGAGCGAGGCAAGCGTGAAGTAGTGCTGGCGAATACGCGCCAAAAGCGCGCGTTTGGGTTGCGATTGTATAAATATACAAGATTAGGCATGTAGCGATTCACAATGCGGCGTAAGGCCGCGAAAGATATTATATTTGGCGTAAGGTAATTCGAGGGGACGGCTGCGAGCGGACGCTATGCGGACGCATGAAACAATAGATGAGATCACCGGACTCCGACGTCAGCGTAAAAAAACACACCCACGACAGGCGCTGGCGTCACTTATCAAGGACACACTGATTCAAGGACTAAGGACGCGGCCTCCGGCGCTAGTGGAGGCCGCGCGCTTTTTGTCCGCCCGCCCATAAAGGTATCTGCCCGTCACGAAAGGTACTTGCTCATCACGGCAAATACCTTGTCGATGTCGATGGGCTTGCTGAGATGGTCGTTCATCCCGACTGCGTGCGCCTGCTTGATATCGTCCTGGAACGCGTTGGCTGTCAGGGCGATGATGGGGACGGCGTCCGCGCCAGGCAGGCCGCTCGCGCGGATCGTGCTTGTAGCTTCAAAGCCGTTCATGACTGGCATTTTGATATCCATAAAAACGATGTCTATTTCAGACGAAAGCTGCTCGAACTTTTTGACCGCGTCCTCCCCGTCCTCAGCCACAAAGATACGTATGCCGCTCGGTTCGAGGAGGGTCTGAATAATCTCGCGGTTTATCTCCACATCCTCCACCAAGAGGAGCGTCTTGCCCCCAAAGTTGCGATCTTCAGAGGACTCGTCGCCTTTATCGGCGTACTCCGGCGCTTCGCTGACCTGCGCGGGGAGGGTGACCGTAAACGTGGAGCCTTGGTCGGGGGCTGATTCCACGCGTATATCCCCGCCCAACAGGGCGACGATGCGCTTTGAGATCGTCAGCCCCAGCCCCGTGCCGCCATACCTTGCCGAGATGCTGCTGTCTCCCTGCTGAAAGGCGTGAAACAGTTTTTCCTGCTGCTCGTCCGTCATGCCGATGCCCGTATCCCGCACGGAAAACTCCAGCGTGGCCATGCCCGCGTCGTCTATTTCCCCTATCCGGCGGGCGGTGAAATCGATGCGCCCGTCCTCCGGCGTAAACTTCACGGCGTTTGAGAGCAGATTCATGAGCACCTGCAAAATGCGCTGCCCGTCTGAATTTATGAACGGCGGGACATTATCGCTGATAAGCCTGAAATCAATGTTTTTGCTCCGGCAGCGGGGCAGGAACATATCCCTGGCCTGTTCAAGGACCGCGGGAAGAGAAAACGGCTGCGGATACAGCTCCATCTTGTCAGCCTCTATTTTCGACATGTCGAGGATATCCGTCACGAGCCCCAATAGGTACCTCGAAGCATCTTTGATGCGGGCGTTGCATGACCGCATCTGGGAGATGTCCGAAGCCTTTTCCGCGATCTCCGTCATGCCTATGATCGCGTTGAGCGGCGTCCTTATCTCGTGGCTCATATTGGACAGAAAGTCGCTCTTGGCCTTCGCCGCCGTCTCCGCGGCCTTTGTCTGGACTTCCAGGGCTGCCGTGCGCTCCTTGACCGTCCTCTCCAGCACTATGTTCGCCCGCTTCCTGCGGTTTATGATGACGGCTAGCAGCGCGATGATCGCTCCGAGCATCACGGACGAGCCCATCAAAAACACGACCTGCTGGCGGGCCAGGGTCCCGCTGTAATCGAAAGTGCGCTGCTTCCACCGTTCGGCTATGGTGTCTGTATCCACATAAGCCTGCGCCTTGCTGACGATGGATCTGAGCAGCGCCTCGTCCCCGCCAAATCCAAAGTATGAGCCGTAGGTGAATGAAAACGCCAGATTGACCTTGAAGCCTGGGTCCTCCATGTAGTTGCTTGCGTTCAGCAGCGTGTTGCGAGACGCCATCACCAGGTCAATCTCGCCTGTCTTCAGTTTTTGCAGCGCGTCGTTGGTGTTGGCGCATTGATCGAGATGGCCGTAGTCCGGGAACCATCTATTGAAGAAATCTTCATGCGCGCTGCCCTTCACCACGCCGATTCGGGAGTACAGTATTTGATTGACGGAGATGTCAGGGGCGTTGATCAGGGAAAGCAGGGCAAAGTAGTCGTCGGCATACGGCTCATCCGCCCGCAAGAATCGGCCCTTCCGTTCGTCGGACTGCAAAAGTTCCGTAATCATGGCCGCGTCGCCGCGCTCCAGGGAGGCGAGATTGCTGGATCGCTCAGGGTTCGCATAACTGATGATCTCATACCGCAGTCCAGTCAAATCGCATATTTTGTCCAGCACGTCTATGCCGATGCCTTGCCACTGCTGCTCCCTGGTGTTGTAAAAGCTTGACGGATAGTTGTCGGATTCGGCGATCAGCCTGACGGGGGTCCCGGTTTCGGCGAGCGCCTGCAGATAAGCCCTCTCCTGTTCGGTGAACTTCGCGTAAAGCGCGCTCCTGTAGTAATCCTCGTGTCCCTTGTTGTAGAGCGTCAGCAGATATTCCATGCCGCCCAGCGCTAAATACTTGTCCAGGACGGAGACGATGGGGGCTAATTCCTCCTGTCCTGTGGAAAACGACGATGGGGAATAAACTATGGGGAAAACCTTCTCTATGTGCCACCAATCTAGCATATTCGTTTCGCCGTGCTCTTCGGCCATAAACGCGTCCGCTTCGCCTGACTCGATTAGCGCGGCCGTGCTTTCAAGGGAATCGCCGTAGACAGGGGTTATGTTATAAGGAGAAGAGGCGAGGATAAGCTCCGCCGTGTTGGAGCCCGCCAGGAAGCCGAACCTCAACGGGCGCGTTTGCAGTATTTCCTCAAAGCTGAGGCTGTCCTTCCGCCGAAAAGCCACTATCGCGCGCTCCACAAAGGCCCTTGACATGAAGAACGTCTTTCGCCGTTCAGGAGAGGCCGTGAGTTCCCCCGTAAAATCTATCTGCCCGTCCGCCACGCCGTTGTACAGCTCGTCCCACTCATATGTCTCGGGAGTGAATTTGATGCCGAACAACTGGCTCATCCAGTCGCAGAACAGCGCGCTGTACCCTCCGATAGTCCCGTCCGGTTTTCTAAAAGATTCCGTGCTTGGGAACGTCCCGTAAGAAAAGCCTCTGTCCTTGTATTTGGCGATCAAAGCGTCGATGGCCCTTAATTCTTCCGCTGTCACGCCTGGGATGTCATGAAAGTCTGTATAGGTCACTGGCGCTTCATTGCCGTTGATCGGGGATGCGGCGCCGGAGGACGCGCCGGAGACAGCGAGCGCGAGAATTAATGCCGCCCATACACACCTCTTCATGTGATTTCGCTTCATTCCCGCAATCCCGCTCCTCTCACTTTTTGCCCGGTAATCCTCATAGCGGTTCGCAACTTTATGAACAAAATCTTTCATGCCCAAAAGGGGATAATGCATTATACTTAGTATATTGCGTGTTTATAATTCTGCAACCCGCTATATCATCTAAAAGATTCTGGTGCATTACAGCAATGAATTCGTCTGCGCGCGCAGATGTGCCAATTCGCCTTGTTTTTTTGACATACTGGCGTTTGCGGGGCGTGGATTGAGGGGCGGTGCAGCTGTTTGAAAAAGTTTACAGGGTTTTGGATTTATGGAACGATTTATGGATCTTTATGGAACGGCCGTGGCAAACGGTGCCATACGTATTGACAGATCGGGATATGTTATCTAGAATGTGCAAGTTCGTTAAACGCTATTCCGATGCGGAGGAGGGGTCGCCTATGAATCAGGATGTCAGGAGCGCCGTTGTCGCCATTCTGCTGGTTCTGGTACTTAGCTGCGGGTCCCGCCCGGGGTCGGTTGGCGCCTGAACTGGCATAAACCGAGAATCTGGGCCGGGACCTTGAGGGTCCCGGCTTTTTTTGTGGATTCGGGCGGCGCTCGCCTGGCGAGGCATTAAAAAGCCAGGGAAAATTTTTGACAGGGGGAGATTGCAATGAGATGCACTTTCAGCGTTTTGACGCAGGACAGCCCCGGTGTCCTGATGAGGATTTCGAGCCTCATCTATCGACGGAACTTCAACATCGTCTCGTTGAGCGTGAGCCAGACAGCGACGCCGGACGTCTCGCGCTTCACGATCATGATAGACGGCGACGAATGGGCGCTCGAACAGGTCAGCAAGCAGTTAAGCAAGCTCATCGAGGTCATCTCCGTCGAAAACCTCAACAAGTCCGGCATGTTCGTCGAGCGCTGGCTCTCCCTGATCAAGGTGAGCGCGACGATGGAGACGCGCCCTCATGTGCTCCAGATCGCGGATGTGTTCCGATGCAGGGTGGTCGATATGGGCAGCGACGCCCTGACGCTCGAAGTCACTGGCGACGAGGGCAAGGTGGCGGCGTGTACGGAGGCCCTGCGGGCATACGGCATCCTTGAGATCGCGGGGTCCGGGTCGGTGGCGCTTGGGCGCGCCGGGTTCCGCGGCAACGGACAGGGACACGGCAAAAAGGGCCGCGAGGAAGAAACTTATAAATTTAAATATCTGCTCGCTGGCGCGGGGGAGAGTTCCGAATCCCTCGTTTCCAGCGGGGCCTGATATTATACAAACTTAAGGGGTGTTGGGATATGGCAAAGGTGTACTACGACAGGGATTCGAACCTCAAGGTGCTGGACGGCAAGACGGTGGCGGTTCTGGGTTATGGCAGCCAGGGACACGCTCACGCGCAGAACCTTCGCGACAGCGGCGTCTCCGTCATCATCGGCCTGCACGATGGGAGCAAGTCCCGCAAGACGGCGGAGTCGGACGGCTTCAAGGTCTTCACTGTGGCTGAGGCGGCGCGTCAGGCCGACGTCATCATGTTCCTCATGCCCGACCACATGCAGGCCGCCATCTACAGGGATCTCGTAGCCCCGAACGCGAAGAAGAACGCCGTGCTGGCTTTCGCCCACGGTTTTGCCATCCACTTCGGGCAGGTCGCGCCGGCGGCGGACAACGACGTCTTCATGATAGCGCCGAAGGGGCCGGGGCATATCGTCCGCCGCATGTACACGGAGGGCAAGGGCGTCCCCGTCCTGGTAGCCGTCCATCAAAACGCGTCTGGCCGGGCCATGGAGACCGCGCTGGCTTACGGGTCGGCCATAGGCGGCGGCAGGTCCGGCATGATCGAGACGACCTTCCGCGAAGAGACGGAGTCCGACCTCTTCGGAGAGCAGGCCGTGCTCTGCGGCGGGCTATCCGAGCTGATCAAGGCCGGTTTCGAGACGCTGGTCGAGGCCGGCTACCAGCCTGAGATAGCGTACTTCGAATGTCTGCACGAGGTGAAGCTCATTGTCGACTTGATCTTCGAGGGCGGGCTCTCCTGGATGCGCTACTCGGTGAGCGACACGGCGAAGTACGGCGACTGCGTGTCAGGGAAGCGCGTCATCGACGAGAACGCCCGTTGGACGATGAAGCAGATACTGGGCGAGATCCAGGACGGCACGTTCGCGAAGGACTGGATCCTCGAAAACCAGGCTGGACGGCCCAAGATGAAGAAGTGGGTGAGCTCCGAGAGAGAGCAGCTTATCGAGCATGTGGGCAAGGATCTGCGCGGGATGATGCCGTGGCTCGATAAAAAAGAGGCGCCGGAGTATTAATCAGCGATCCCGTAACATTTAAAATTTACACGGAGAAGGTCGGTGCAAATGGCAGAGAGCGGAGACGTCGTAATCGTATTCGACACCACTTTAAGGGACGGGGAACAGGCCGCGCGCGTTAACCTCAACACTGGCGAGAAGGTGCAGGTCGCCAGGCAGCTTGAGAGGCTCAGGGTCGATGTCATCGAGGCGGGCTTCCCGGCGTCGTCCCCCGGGGACTTCGACGCAGTCCGCGCCGTGGCCTCCGAGGTGAGGACGCCGGTCATAGCGGGACTCGCCCGGACAAAGGAGCGCGACATCACCGCCGCTGGCGAAGCGTTGCGCGGCGCGGGAAAATCGCGCATCCACACCTTCATAGCCACCAGCCCCATCCACATGGAGTATAAGCTGAAGCTGACCTGTGGCGAGGTCTTGAGGGAGGTCGAGTCGGCGGTGAGGCTGGCGCGCTCCATCACGGGCGACGTGGAGTTTTCCGCTGAGGACGCGAGCCGTTCGGAGATCGATTTCCTGGTCGACGTGTTCACTCTCGCCATCGAGTGCGGCGCTGGGACGATCAACATCCCGGACACGGTGGGCTATGCCATGCCACTGGAGTTCGGCGAGTTCTGCGGCACTATCATAAGCAGGGTGAACAAGCCTGGCATCATATGGTCGGTGCACTGCCACAACGACCTGGGGCTCGGGGTGGCGAACTCCCTCTCTGCCGTCCGCGCCGGCGCGCGTCAGGTGGAATGCACGATAAACGGCCTCGGCGAACGGGCCGGGAATGCGTCAATGGAGGAGATCGTCATGAGTCTCCGTACGCGGTCCGACCACTTCGGCGCCGATACGAGGATCGACACAACGAAGTTCTACAGCACGAGCAAGCTCGTCTCTAACCTGACCGGCGTCCTGGTGCAGCCGAACAAGGCCATCGTGGGGGTGAACGCTTTCGCCCATGAGGCTGGGATTCACCAGCACGGGATGCTCTGCAACAGGGCGACATACGAGATCATGACGCCGGAGAGCGTCGGCGCGCCCGGGACGGATCTCCACCTTGGGAAGCATTCTGGCCGCCACGCCTTTAACGAGAAGGTCGAAAACCTCGGCTACAACCTCACGAAGGAGCAGAGCGAGCGGGCGTTCGAGTATTTCAAGGTGCTGTGCGACAAAAAGAAGGAGGTTTCCGACGGCGACATAGAGGCGTTCATCATTGATCGCGTCATAGACGTGATGCCGGAGAGAAATTACGAGCTCATGGATTTCGCGGTCACAGTGGCCTCTGGCGGCAAGCCCACGGCGTCCATCACCCTCATGCACCAGGGGCGTGAGATAACGGAGGCGTCCGTCGGGAACGGCCCGGTCGATGCCGCGTACAGGGCGATCCGCAAGATACTGAGTTTCGAGCCTGAGCTGCTCGAATTCCACATCAGGGCAACCAGCGAACTGGCTGACGCCGTCGGCGAGGCTCACGTCATACTTCGCTACAGGGACATAAAGGCCCAGGGGCGCGGCGCCAGCACGGACATCATAGAGGCGACGATAAGGGCATACGTCGAGGCGGTAAACCGCCTGTACCACTCGGCAGCCGCCAGGGAGGTCAAGATTTAGATGAGCGGATCGCCAAAGACGCTGGCCGAGGCGATAATCGCCGCCCACTCGAACGATAACGCCGTGCCTGGGGCCATATGCCAGGTGAGGGTCGATTTCGCGTTCGCCAACGACATCACCGGGCCGCCCGCTGCTCAGGAGTTCAAAAAGATGGGCGGCGCGCGGGTATTCGACCGTGAGCGCTGCGCGATGATCCTCGACCACTTCACGCCCAACAAGGATATCGCCTCCGCTGTGCAGTCCAAGCAGGGGAGGGAGTTCGCCCGCGACCAGGGTATGCTTTTCTGGGAGGTCGGCCGCGTCGGCGTCGAGCACGCGTTCCTGCCGGAGCAGGGGCTCGTCCTCCCTGGAGACATCGTAATCGGCGCGGACAGCCACACCTGCACTTACGGCGCCCTGGGGGCGCTCGCCACAGGCGTAGGGCAGACAGACCTGGCCGCCGTGTGGGCGCTTGGGGAGACGTGGCTCCGCGTCCCTGAGACGATCAAGGTGGTCTACGGCGGCGTCCCCTCTAAATGGGTCGGCGGCAAGGACCTGATCATCTCCCTGATAGGCCGCATCGGCGTCGAGGGCGCGCGCTACAAATCCCTCGAGTTCCACGGCAGCGGCATCGCCGCGCTGTCGATGGACGACCGCTTCACGATGGCGAACATGGCTATCGAGGCGGGCGGCAAGTGCGGCCTCTTTCCGCCAGACGCCAAGACGCTGGAGTACGCCGAGTCGCGCAAGGCGCGTGACTTTACAGCGCTATACCCGGATGACGGCGCCGGATACTCATCCGTGGTGGAGCTGGACGCTGGCCTCATCGAGCCTACGGTGGCCCTGCCCCATCTGCCTGGCAACGCGAAGCCGGCGAAGGAGTGCTCCGATATCGTTATCGACCAGGTCTTCATAGGGAGCTGCACGAATGGGCGAAGCCGCGACATCGGCCTCGCGGCTGAGGCGTTGCGCGGCAAACGCGTCCACGACCGTGTGCGGCTCATGGTGATCCCGGCATCCTACGAGGTGTACCACGAGGCGCTGGACAAGGGATGGATCAAAATTTTCACGGAGGCCGGCGCGTCTGTGTGCACGCCGACGTGCGGGCCGTGCATGGGGGGGCATCTCGGCATATTGGCAGAGGGCGAGCGGTGCGTCTCCACAAGCAACCGCAACTTCGTCGGCCGCATGGGACACACGAAGAGCGAGATAATCCTGGCAGGCCCCTTGGTTGCCGCCGCGAGCGCGCTCACCGGCCGCGTGACGGATCCACGCGAGGTTCTGTAAAATGCGCGGCGAGCCCCCTGCCGGGTGTGGGCTATGCCCACGGAATAAGGAGAAAATACAGATGAGCGGAAGCGCCTTTGAAAAGATATCTGGGAGGGCATGGGTTTACGGCGACAACGTGGACACGGACGTGATCATCCCGGCGAGATACCTCACGACCAGCGCGCCGGAGCTTCTGGCGCCTCACTGCATGGAGGACATCGACCCCGCCTTCGCTGGCGGCGTGCGTCCGGGGGACATAATCGTGGCCGGCGGCAACTTCGGGTGCGGGTCGAGCCGCGAACACGCCCCCATCGCCATCAAAGCCTCCGGCGTTTCGTGCGTGATCGCCATGTCCTTCGCGCGGATATTCTTTCGCAACGCCATTAACATAGGGCTGCCGATCCTGGAGTGTCCTGAGATCGCTGCTGCCAAGGGGGATGAGATAGAGGTGGATTTGAAAATGGGGATAATCCGGAACAATACGTCGGGGCGTGACTTTTCGTCCAACCCTATCCCTGAGTTCCTGCAATCGCTATTTACAGTGGGCGGGCTCGTCCCCTACGTGAGGGAGAGGCTAGGTGCGCAGTCATGAGCGAGGGCGCCCGTAAATTTACCGTCGCCGTAATCCCGGGGGACGGGATCGGCCCGGAGGTCATCGCTGAGGCAAAAAAAACCGTGGAAGCGGCGGCTTCTATAGAAAACGCTTCGTTCGAGTGGGTAGAATACCCGTTCGGCGCTTCCCACTACCTCAAGACCGGCGAGATCCTGCCCGGTTCCGCCTTAAACGAGATCGGCCAGGCGTCCGCGATGCTCTTGGGCGCCATTGGAGACCCGTCCGTTAAGCCAGGCATCCTCGAACGCGGCATTCTGCTGACGCTCCGGTTCGTGTTCGACCAATACGTGAACCTGCGCCCGGCCCTGTCGCTGCCCAACGTCCCTATCCCTGTCCCAGTGGAGGGGAAGATCGACTCCGTGGTCGTGCGAGAGAACACGGAGGATATTTACATGGGCCTGGGCGGCGTGACTCGCGACGGCAAGCTCAACATCTGGCTCGAACTCGAACGCGGGGGCTACACCCTGGGCGGCGGCCTCGACATCAACCTCTCCAGCGGGACGCCGTTCGCCGCCCAGGTAGGGCTGAATACGCAGAGCGGTGTCGAGCGCATAACTCGATTTGCCTGCGAGACAGCCAGGAAGCGGGGGGAGGACCGCGTCACCATCGTGACGAAATCAAACGCAGCCCCGGCGCTGTACGGCTTTTTCGAGGACATCGCCAAGGAGACGATCTCGTCGGAGTACCCTGGTATGAAAAGCGACGCCGTAAATGTCGACGCCATCTGCTATCACCTCGTCAGGAAGCCCGACGCGTATGGCGTCCTGCTCTGCCCGAACCTTTTCGGCGATATCGTGAGCGACCTCCAGGCTGGCTTGGCTGGTGGTATGGGCTCAGCGGCCGGCGGCAACATCGGCGACGGGCTCTCCATGTTCGAGCCTGTCCACGGATCGGCGCCTGATATCGCTGGCACAGGCAGGGCCAACCCCATCGCCGCCATACTCTGCGGGGCCATGATGATGAGGCATCTGAAGCTCGAAAAATCGGCCGATGCCATCGAAAGCGCCGTGCATCGTTATCTCGCCTCGTCTCCCCAAGAGACAAGGCCGTTCGAGTTTTCGGGAGGGGCATCCTGCTCCGAGGTGGGCGACGCGGTGGCGGCGGAAATATAAAGGGGTGGAGCCAATGGAACTGACCGGCGCTCAGATAATGATGAAGTCGCTGGAGGACGAAAGGGTGGAGACGATATTCGGAATACCGGGAGGCACCGTCATCCCCCTTTACGACGCGATATACGATTCGCCGATAAAGCACGTGCTGGTGCGCCACGAGCAGGCTGCCGCCCACGCGGCGGACGGATATTCCAGGGCCGGCGACAAAGTAGGCGTCTGCGTGGCCACGTCCGGGCCAGGGGCCACGAATCTAGTGACCGGCATAGCGACCGCCCACATGGACTCGTCCCCCATGCTCGCCATAACGGGCCAGGTGGCTACCGGATCTATCGGTACCGACGCCTTTCAGGAGGCCCATATCCTCGGCATAACCTTGCCGGTGGTGAAGCACAGTATGCAGGTGAGGAGCGCCGAGGAGATACCCCAGACGATACGGGACGCGCTCTACATCGCGTCGACTGGCCGGCCGGGCCCTGTGGTAGTTGATTTCCCTGTGGACGTGCAGAAGGCAAGCGGCGTTTACACCAGGGCTGAGGGAAACGGCTGCCGTGGCTACAGCGCGGAGATCCCCGAGGATCTTTCAGGCATGGAGAGGGCGGCACGGCTGATCCGCGGCTCAAAGCGGCCTGTGGTCATAGCCGGCAACGGCGTCAACATATCGAGGGCTTTCGAACAGCTCAAAAATTTCTCTGAGGGGCTGGATCTGCCGGTCGCGACATCGCTTTTGGGGAAGGGCAGCCTGCCCAGCGGACACGAAAACTGCATCGGCCTCGTGGGGATGCACGGCAACGCCGGCGCAAACCGGGCGCTGGACAAAGCGGACGTGATAGTCGTGATAGGCTCACGCCTCAGCGACCGCAGCACAGGCAAGCAAGCGGCGTTCGCGTCCGACGCGGCGGTCATCCACGTAGACCTCGACGTGGCTGAAATCAATAAGAATATCGACGCTGACGTATGGCTCATAGGCGACGCCGGCAAGGTCATGTCCCTCCTGACAGATGAGGCCGCGGGGCACGACTCGGCGGCGCGGCGCGCATGGCTGGGCGCGGTGAGGGACATGGCGTCCAGCGAACCGCTGCGCAGGGAGGCCGAGAGTGGGGGCGTCTACCCCTGGCAGGTCATCGACGCGCTGGACACTGTCACGCGGGGGGAGGCCATCGTGGTCACGGAGGTGGGGCAGAACCAGATGTGGGCCGCCCTCTATCACGACGCCAAGCAGCCGAGGCGCTTCCTGACGTCGGGCGGCCTCGGCACAATGGGTTTCGGCATCCCGGCGTCGATGGGCGCGCACTTCGCGAAGCCGGATCTCCCTATAGTCTGCCTGGCGGGCGACGGCAGCGCGATGATGAACATCCAGGAGCTGGACACATACGCGCGGTATGACTTGCCTGTGAAGGTCATCGTCTTTGACAATAACTGCCTCGGGATGGTGAGGCAGTGGCAGCAGCTCTTCTACGACGAGCGCTTCTCCAACACGATATATTCCAGGCGGCCGGATTTTGTGAAGATAGCACACGGCATGGGGATAGAGGCGTTCAGCGTGGAGGCACCCGCGATGCTGCGCGGCGCCATGGAGCGCGCAATAGACACGCCGGGTCCGGTGCTGGTGCACGTCCCCATACCGCAGCGCCATAACGTTTTCCCCATGGTGCCGGCGGGCGCGCCGTTAAAAGAGATGATCATATAGCATGAAAATCTTGGTAGACGCTGACGCGTGCCCCGTGAAGGACATCATCGTCCGAATGGCTAAACGCCGCTGTACGCCGGTTATTATGGTGATAGACACGTCACACGAGCTGGACGACGGCTACAGCGAGGTAATCACCGTGGACAAGGGCGCAGACAGCGCGGACTACGCCATCGCGACGCTGGCGTCACGCGGCGACATAGTGGTGACCCAGGACTATGGGTTGGCAGCGATGGTCTTGGCCAAGGGCGCCAGGGCCATAAACCAGGACGGCATGGCCTACACGGACGACAACATGGACGAATTGCTGGCGAGAAGGTACATCGGTCAAAAGGTCAGGCGCGGGGGCGGCAGGACGAAAGGCCCCAAAAAACGGACTAAGGCCGACGACGGACGCTTCGAGTCGTCCTTTGGCCGGATGTTCGGGGAGTGACGCCGTTTACCGAAACATCGCATAATCATCAGGGGGCACGTCATACATGGACAGACAGTCACTGGAGATAAACACGCGGCTCATCCGGCGATACGCTTCGACGGTGAGGGCGCTCTGCGCTGGGTGCTGGATAGAACCGACCGCCGTGGTCAAGGGGTATAACGCGCTGGAGCCCGTGACTGACGCGCTATATGACGCGGGATACAGATCCTTCGCCAGCTCGCGCGTGACGCACCTGAAAAAGGTCAAGGCCCGCTACGGCCACGCCGAGACGATGGCGCTCCGCGTCCCCATGCCGTCTGAGGTCGAATCCATCATCGAGGCGGCAGACATCAGCCTCAATTCGGAGCTGGAGGTGATAGGCCTCCTCGACCGGGCAGCGCGCGAGGCGGGGAAGGTACACAAGGTCATACTCATGCGCGACCTGGGGGATCTGCGGGAGGGCATCTTCGACCGCGATCGATTCGTGGAGACGGCCAGGATTGTTGAGACGGGGTACAGCAATATCAGGCTGCACGGGATCGGCGCGAACCTCTCCTGCTACGGCACCGTCGTACCGACTGCGGAAAACCTGTCGGAGCTAGCCGCGAACGCCGCTGAAATAGAGGCCGTCATCGGGCGCAGGCTGGACGCGGTCTCCGGCGGATCGAGCACGTCCCTGTACCTCGCGCTGGCCGGGGAGATGCCGCGCGGCATAAACCACCTCCGCGTCGGCGGCGCGAACCTTATGAGATCAGAGGCCCGCGACATCCCGGACGACGCGCTGCCGGAGCTGACCGACGAGGCGTTCGTCCTGCACGCTGAGGTGATAGAGGCCGGCTTGAAACCCACGCGCCCCATCGGCAGGCTTGGGACGGACTGCTTCCTCAGGGCGAAGGAATTCGAGGACAGGGGCGTCCGGAAGCGCGTGCTTCTGGGCGTAGGCGCGTTCGACGTCGGGGATCACGCCGCGCTCGCGCCACTGGACAGCGGCGTCAAACTGCTGGGGTGCAGCAGCGACCACCTGATAGCGGACGTACAGGACAGCGCCAATGAATACCGCCTGGGCGACACGATCCCTATGGAACTCCGCTACCAGGCGATGCTCTATTCCACCGCCGGCGACCAGATCGAGAGGCGCTATGTCCAGTGAACTGAATCGCTGTGGGTTTGGCGTGGAGTCACGATGCCTTTAAAGGGGAGGGGTATTCTAACGCGGTCATCATTTAGGCGTCAAATAGCAGAGAACTATGGACACGAGCGCTGGATTGTCATATAATCCGCTTCGTCGTCTGATGCGGACTGCTCGTCCGCGTCCACGATGGTCAAGGAGAGGTGGCCGAGCGGTCGAAGGCGGGCGACTCGAAATCGTCTTAGCGGTGCTGAGCCGCTACGTGGGTTCAAATCCCACCCTCTCCGCCAAGTTTATAATATTTCAACGCTGATCGCGGAGAGGTGGCTGAGTGGTCGAAAGCGCTCGCCTGGAGAGCGAGTAGACGGCTTAAACTCCGTCTCGTGGGTTCAAATCCCTCCCTCTCCGCCAGAACCCAGAAACATGACGTAACATGAACTCACTTAAACCCAGCTCCCCGCCGAATCGGCGGGGTTTTTTCTTTTACATAGCGTAATTTGATAGGGTGTCTTGCGTCATATTTGCTCTGGATCTAAAATAAGCAATATTAGTTCCGATCTTCATTGTTTTGCACTTCGACATCTGCGGGCGCATAGTCGAAGTCCACGCGCGGAAGAAGCCGGTGTCGGTGCTGTGAGGAGGGCAATAAAAATAAAATGAGCAAAATGTATACTGCAAAATTTGACCGGATACCATCTGGCTATGTGGGACAGCTAATTGAATGGCCCGCAGTCATATCCGAAGGGGAGACGCTGGAAGAATGTCGCGAGATGCTGATAGACGCGGCTGCGGAGATGGCGCTGGCGTACCGGGACAAAGGGATGGCGATCCCGGCGCCGTCGGCAGTGATCGACAGAATCGCGGTAGAGGTTTAGCGTGTCGGTCAAACGGCGCGAATTAGTGCGTCACCTGGAGAAAAACGGCTACATTCTTTTCCGCGAGGGAGCAAGGCACAGCATCTTTTACAAGGGGGATATCATGGTTCCTCTCAAGCGTCGCACACAAATAGATAACATCACGGCAAACCGGATATGCAGGCAGGCCGAGATCGACGAAATCTTTTAACGCGCCCGGCGGTGGCTTCCATGCCCCGGCGGGGCCGCCAATGCATTCGCGGCCAGGGGGGCAGTGAAGTGAGGGGCGAATAAGGCTTATCCGGTTTCGGCTGACGCGTTCAAATCTCCAAAAAACAAATAAACGGGAGGAGTAGCAGTGAAGGCTAGGAAATGTGCGCTGTGGGCAGCATTGTTCGTGTTGGGCTACGCTGTGGATGCGCGTTTGAGTTGGTTATCCAGCGTTCTTGATCTGATACTCAAGGAACCGCTGATTAAATAACCTTTGGCTACAATGGGCATCTTCGCCCGTTCCCTTCATGTCAGCCGCAAAAATGGTCCTGGGCGTAGCTCTGCTACGCCTGTGGCCATTTTCACTGATGCCATTTCGGGAAGCGGGCGAATCTGCTCCATTTCG
>JAIRNC010000086.1 GCA_031258255.1 Synergistaceae bacterium | reverse complement strand
GTGAGGAATTTCCCCGTGAAAACCTGCCCACGCTGTCCCGGGACGGTTGCGTCACCTGAGGGTCCCGCGACGCGCGTCGGAACTTGGCTTGCCTCGCGCGGGAAGATGTAACCGAACGAAGCGAGCGTCCGCGCGTAGGATGACATCATGTCGCGAAACGCCCTGGGGGCTTTCTCTGCCTGAGATTCCACGCCCTCCAGCAGGAAAACCCTGCCGCCTCCTGAGATCAAGCGGTTGAGGTATCTGTCCAGCGCGTCGCAGGAAACGCCAAGAGCGAGGTTCGGCACATGCTCTATCGGCAGCCTGTCCATAAAGAGAATATCGCACGGCGTCAGGCCCTCCAGATCGCCGTAGCTCAAAAGCTCGAACGCGCCGTTTATCGACTCGGCCTTTGCTCTGACTCTGGCTTCGTTTCCCGCGTCAAAAGCAAACCCGCCGACGCGCAGTTTTTGCAAGGCTTCGAGCCTTTTGATGACCTCAACGACGATCTTGACCAATAGCTCGTAAGTCACAGGATCCGCCGCCTATCGATCACGGGATTCGTCCGCAAAGCCGGCCGTCACGGCTCAGCCCCTGCGCCTTTTCCTGCGGGGGCCGCCGTGCCTCTGCGGGCGGTCACCGTCTGGGATATCGCCGTCTCCTCCTTGTTCCTCTATCGCTGGTTCGTCTGAGTCCTGCCCGTCATCTGCATCGGACGGTGGCAGTTCCTGGCCGCCTTCGGCAGACGGCGGAGCGGGTTCCGTCTCCGGAGTCTCTTCTTGAGCCGGAGGAGGAGTCTGGGCCTCCGGCGCCCCGTCTTGGGCCGACGGAGCGCTTTGAGCCTCCGGCGCGTCGGCATCGTCTGACAGAGCGGTCTGGGCCTCTGCGTAACTCAGTGCGACTGGCGCGAGGGTCTCTTCGTGCGCGTCCGGGACGGTCGGCGGGAGGCCGGCGTCTGGCGCGCCGTTCTCCTGCAGGACCGTCTCGGCTGTCCTGATAACCGCGTGTGTGGACAGGGCCGGCCTCGGTATGACATGGACGGAGTACACTTCGTTCACCTTCGATGACGCAGCCCTGGCCGCGTCTATCGCGGATTTCACCGCCCCCACGTCGCCCTCGACTTTCACCGTCACCATCCCGCCGCCGCGCGTCAGCTCGTACCCGATCATCCTGACGTTCGCCGACTTCACGGCGGCGTCAGCGGCCTCCATCGCAGCCGTCAAGCCAACTGTCTCTATAAAGCCCACTGCCTGTCCCATAAGAGCATCGCGCCTCCTCATGCCAATTTGAAATCAGATGCCTTGATTTAATCAAAGAACATTTAATCAGCGATTCATTGGGGAACCGATTACAAATCGGTATCAGAGCGCGACGGTGCCGACCGCTTCCCAGGGGAAGTCCGCGCCCGTCCTTCCGAAGTGCCCGTATGCCGCGGAGGGACGGTACCTTATGCCCCTGAGGCCGAGGTACTCGATGATGCCGTCCACTGAAAAGGGGAACAGCCGGGCCACGAGCCTGGAGAGCGACTCGTCTTTGGCCGCACCGGTGCCGAACGTGTTGACCCTGACCGCTTCCGGCCCCGGCACGCCTATCGCGTAGGCGACAGACACCTCGCACCTCGACGCCACTCCCTGCGCGACCAAATTTTTCGCCACGTGCCTCGCCATATATGCAGCGGATCTGTCAACCTTCGTCGGATCCTTGCCCGAGAACGCGCCGCCGCCGTGCCGGGCGACACCGCCGTAGGTATCCACCATTATCTTGCGGCCGGTGAGTCCCGTGTCCGCCGCTGGGCCGCCCAGCACGAAACGGCCTGTCGAATTGATGCGCAGCTTGGTTTTTGAGTCAATCCGCTCATTCCCGGTCACCGGGACAATGACTTTTTCGAAGACAGCCTCCCGCAGTTCCTCTATGCCTACGCGCTCGTCGTGCTGAGCGGAGACGATGACGCCCGCGATGCGCAGAGGCCTGTCCATGTCACCGTACTCGACAGTCACCTGCGATTTCCCGTCAGGACGCAGGAAGGGGATCGTTCCGTCCTTGCGCGCCTGGGCCAGACGCATTGAGAGCCTGTGCGCCAGCTCTATCGGAAGCGGCAAAAGGCTCTCCGTCTCACGGCAGGCATAGCCGTACATGATGCCCTGATCCCCGGCGCCTTTGCCTGGCCCCGCGTCCACGCCCATCTTTATGTCGGGCGACTGCGAGCTTATGTTGGTCAGTATCAGGCAATTCGCCGGGTCGATGCCGCTTGCGGAGTCACTATACCCGGCCGCGCGAATGACATTGCGGGCCACCGATTCGATATCCACCGTAAAACCAGACGTGACCTCGCCCGCCGCCACTATGAGCCCCTTCGAGGCCATGGCCTCCACAGCCACCCTGGAATCTGGGTCACGGGACATGTATGCGTCCAGAACCGCGTCGGATATCTGGTCGCAGAGCTTGTCCGGGTGCCCCTCTGTCACGGACTCGGAGGTCAGGAGGTATCTGCCCAAGACGGTCACCTGATCGAGAAACTCTCGACGAGCGCGCAGCGTCTGCGCCTTGCGAAGCTCCGGGCGGTGGTGAGGCCTTCGCCTGTCGCCGTCGCTATCGTGAAGCTCGTCTCGCCCTCGCCGCCCATGCCAATGCCGGCAAGCGATGGCCCGTTTTTCACAAAGACTGCCGTCTGCATCGCCTTCGCCGCGAGACTGAGGCGCTCTATCTCACGCGAGTGGATCACAGCCGTATGCCTGAACCCCTGCTCTATCTCCAGAGCGAACTCCAGCGCCTCCGTGAAGTCGCGCGCCCTGACCACCGGTACCACCGGCATCTTGGCCTCCAGCACCGCGAGAGGGCTTTCCTTCTCCGCCTCGAAGACTGCGACGCGTGGCGACCCGGAAAACGATATCCCCGCCGCGTCCAATATCTCAGGCGCGCTCCTGCCTTCGAGCGCCTTGTTAGGGAGGCCCTCGCCGGTTATGGCGACATGCGTGAGGGAGCGGGCTTCGGCGGCAGACGAGAGTGCGCGCGCCCCCGCCGACTCCATCCGCTCGATCAGCCTATGTGCCATGTCGTTCACGGCGACCACGCACTTTTCAGTGACGCACATCAGGTTGTTGTCGAAAGACGCGCCCTCCACGATGCTGCGGGCAGCCCTCTCAGCGTCTGCCGTCTCGTCCACTATCGCGACTGGGTTTGCGGGCCCTGCCCCGATCACTTTCTTGCCGCTGGACATCGCGTCCCTGAGGACGCCTCCGCTCCCAGTGGCGACCACCATCTGTATATCAGGGTGCGCCATGAGTTCGTCAGCGGCCGCCATAGAACTCTCGTAAAGGGTGACGACCAGATTCTCTATGCCGCACGTCTCGCGGATCGATTCGCTTATCGCCTCCACGAGAACCCTCGTCGTCTCGCCCGCCCTCGGGTGCGGGATGTGGATCACCGCGTTGCCCGCGGCCAGCATCCCTATGGTGTTGTTTATGAGGGTAGCGCAGGGGTTCGTGCACGGGTGTATGGCGCAGATCACCCCCCACGCCGACAGCTCGGTGAGAGTGAGGCCCCTGTCGCCTGTCCGTGCCTCGGTGACGAGATCCTCGACGCCCGGAGTCTTCTCTATCGCGAGGCTTATCTTCTCCGCCTTGTCCTCTACGACGCCCATGAGCGTCTCGCGAGCGCTCATCCGCGCGAACTCCACTGCCTTCGGGGACAGCTTCTCCCTGATGCCGCGTATCACCCTGGCCCTCTCATCCAGCGAGAGTGCCGCGTACCTGGCGAACGCCTTCATAGACAGATCAACGGCGGCGTTTATGTCACGGCAGACGCCGTTTGCGCCGTATATGCCGAACTCTTCGCGCAGGATCTTCCTTACGAGTTTGTCGAAGCGGTCTTCGTCCATCGTGCCCACTCCTCTATCCGCCTATGACGCATTTGAAGCCTTCGCCCTCGACCAGTCGTTGCAGACCCGCTATCTCCTCTTTGGTGAGCGAGGGGGTCTCCTTGAACTGGTACTCCTTGCCCATGAGGCCATATTTATTCTCCCCATAGGTATGGTACGGCAGGATGTGTATGGTGCCGACGCCCTTCATTGTCTTCACGTGGGCGCATATCGCGCGGAACTCGCTTTCCGTGGCGTTGACGCCGGGTATGGTCGGCACCCTCACCACTGTCGGCGATATGCCGGATATCGCTATCGAATTTTTCAGTATGATGTCGTTGGAGACGCCCGTGTTAGCCCTGTGCGCGGCGGGATCCATCGCCTTTATGTCCAGCAGGGCCATGTCGACCCACGGAAACACCTGCTCTATCACGGCCTCAGACGCCAGCCCTGTCGTCTCCATGGCGGTGTGCCATCCCTGCTCCTTGCAGGCCTTCAGCAGCTCTGTCAGGAAAGCGGCCTGTACCAGCGGCTCGCCGCCTGACACGGTGATGCCGCCCTTGGATCTTCTGAACAGCCCAGCGTCCTTTTTGAGCTCCCGCACGAGCTCGCTCACAGTCATCCGCTTCCCCTTCATCACGAGCGCGCCGGTCGGGCAGACGTTCACGCACTCCCCGCACGCCTTGCACGCTGCCCTGTCCACCAGGGCCGCGTTGTCCGGCGACAGAGCGCCGTACTTGCATGCCCCAAGACATTTGCCGCAGTGGATACACGCGTCCGCCTTGAACATGACCGTCGGCTTGAGATCCTGTGACTCAGGGTTGCAGCACCACTTACAGGAGAGCGGACACCCCTTGAGGAACGCGATCGTCCGTATCCCCGGCCCGTCGTGGATCGAAAAGCGCTGTATGTCAAAAACTATCCCCTCTGAGCGGTAGTCTATATTTTCCATCCGTCAGCCCCCCACACGCCCGTTCAAGACACACTGATGCCGAGGGCCCTGATGCATTACCTCATAGTCTTCTGAAAAATCTCCGGCTATCATAAGAACTCTGGGCATTTAGCCTATCCCCCCAAGAGCCGTGAGGCCGGTCTGCGGCCCCACGGCAAAGAACACCTCTTATCCCAGCTTCGGAAGGAGCTTTTCTGTGTCGTTGTGCGGGCGCGGGATCACGTGGACTGATATCACCTCGCCAACGTGCCTCGCCGCCACGGCCCCGGCGTCCGTCGCGGCCTTCACGGCGCCCACGTCGCCGCGGACCATGACCGTCACGTAGGCCGACCCGATCTTCTCGTAGCCTATCAGACTGACGTTCGCGGCCTTCACCATGGCGTCCGCCGCCTCTATAGCCCCCACGAGGCCTCTCGTCTCTATCATTCCAAGCGCGTCCGAAGTCATGTTCTAGATCCCCCTTCTTAAATGTACGGCGTCGTCGCGGATTTCGGCTCAACCCCGCCGTCAAGCGCGCCCATGAGCTTCTTGCCCACCTCGATGGATGCCCGGAGCGCCTGACGGACGGCGCCGGAGTCCCCGGTGAAGGTCAGTATGACCTCGTTGGAGTAGCTCGTCCCCTTCGTCGGGGAGCAGTAGCCCACAACCTCCACGTTGGCCGCCTTGACAACCGTGTCGGCGATCACAGTGCCGATGCCGGCCGGCGACCCGAGCGCTATGCCGAACGCGCGCCCCAGCGGCGCGCCGAGGGACTTCTGGAGGCAGTAGCTCGCCCGCGCCGTGTACTGAAACTCCAGGTGTCCCGCGTCGTTGCTGTACACGTCGCCGAAGTACTTCGGCAGCACGCCCAGCGAGATCTCCACCGCGCGACGCGCGTCGGAGACGTCCTCGGCGCCCACGTAGATGAGGCAGCCGTGCCCGCCGCCGCCCTTGGTGTCGCGCGGCAGTTCCACGGAGATGACCTCCGTGTTCGACGCCTTCACGGCCTCGTCCACGGCGTATATCTGCGGGCCGGCCCCCACGCGGTCGGAGATGATCCCTATCGACTTGTACTTGCCCAGCCCCATCAATTCGGTGAGCGACGGGTCGACGTTGGCGATGACGAGCCCTATCGTGTCGCCCATGGCAGTCCCGACGAACTCGGTCACGCTCGAAGCCGTCGTCACGGCCTGGGCTAGGGACTGCGCCTTGCCGCTGCCGGGGGCGAGCTCGTCCGTGACCTGTTTGATGATCTTATCCAAGATTTGCTGATCCATGTTTTTCCCCCATTTCCAAAGAGTAGTTGACCGTTCTCAAAGAACGGCGCCTACAGCGACTGTTCCGTGCGGGAGATGATGTCGTCCTGCACTTCTTTCGCCAGCACGGTGAACTGGGCGCTGTAGCCAGCCACGCGGACGACGAGATCCTTGTGGTGGTCGGGATCCCGCTGCGCTTCGAGCATGGTCTCCCTGTCAATTACGTTGAACTGCACGTGCATGCCCTTCCTGTCGAAGTAGGCGCGGACCAGCGCGGCGAAGTTCTGGATCCCGGCGTCACCTGCCAGGGAGGACGGGAGGAACTTCTGATTGTAGAGCGTCCCGTTGGAGGCGACGTGATGGTCGAGCTTCGCCACGGAGTTAGCTGCCGCCGTGGGCCCGTTGTTGTCCTTGCCGGCGCGCGGGGACACGCCGTCGGCGAGCGGGGCCTTGGCGAGGCGCCCGTTCGGGAGGGCCAGTACGTCCTTGCCGAAGAGCACGTTCGCGGAGACGGGGTAGATGCCGGCCTGGAACTGGCCGCCGCGCGGGTTGGTGTACTTCTCCACCTCGTAGCAGTATATCTGGGCGCACTTGCGGGCCACGAGATCCACATCGTCGATGTCGTTGCCGAAGCAGGGGGTGCTGTCGAGCAG
>JAIRNC010000114.1 GCA_031258255.1 Synergistaceae bacterium | reverse complement strand
ACCGGGACGGCAAGCCGCCCTGGTGCTTCCGCGGCGCCCCGTCCGACTTGCATGTGTTAGGCACGCCGCCAGCGTTCATCCTGAGCCAGGATCAAACTCTCCTTGGCTTGCTTGAAAATTGACTGGCCTTGCATTTGGTTCGTATATTACGCGCTGTATTCTATTGGCAAGGTTCGAAGTTCCGCCGCGTCACGCGACAAGGGGTAATATACCATGCTTTCCTTCGATGCGCAACCCCCTGGGAAGAGAATTTTCCCTAATTTCCCCCGTCGAATTTTTCGAATTTTTCCAATCTTGGCCATCGAGTCAGCGAAAGGCTCGCTAAAGATGCCCAGGCCCTAAGGCTCGCCCCGCGAACCGAAAAGCCTGGGCATCTCCTTGTAACGACTTGACGCAGAAAGCCGCAGGGCAGGTTCAGAATCTCAGGCGCTCGCCCTGATCTCCTCCTGGCTTGGGACGACGTAGCCGATGCTCTTTGTCGGGCATTTGGCCACGCAAGCGCCGCAGTTCACGCACTTAGACGCGTCCACCGACGCGAGGTTCCTCTCCACCGTGATCGCCCCCTCCGGGCACGCCCTGGCGCAGATGCCGCAGCCGATGCAGCCGACGGAGCAAGCCCTCTTCACGTCCGGCCCCCTCCAGTTCGAGTTACACGCGACCTGCACGTTTGACGCCCTGGGGATCAGCGCGAGGACGGACTTCGGGCAAATGGCTACGCACGTGCCGCAGCCGATGCACTTCGCCGGGTCCGCCGACGCGAGGCCGCCCACTATGGACATGGCCCCGAACACGCAGACCTTCACGCAGGTCCCGAGGCCGATGCAGCCGAAGGGGCAGGCGTTCGGCGACCCGCCGGGCACGACTGCGGCGGATCTGCAATCCAGGATACCCTCGTATATAGCGGTGCGCTTCGAGCGCTCCGGGGCGCCCGCGCACTTCAGGAAGGCCCGTACCGGCACCGACGCCTCGCTCTCGACGCCCATGATCTCCGCTATGCCGCTTGCGAGCGCGGCGCCCCCAGCAGCGCAGAGGTTCGTCTTGGCGCCGCCGTTCACGATCCCGTCCGCGTAGCCGTCGCAGCCAGGGTAACCGCACCCGCCGCAGTTAGCCCCAGGAAGTATCTCCCTGATCCGCGAGACCCTTTCGTCGGTCTTCACGAAAAACTTGATCGAGGCGAAGGCCAGCATCGCGCCGAACGCGAGCCCGAGCGCGCCTAATATCAGCACAGGGTACAGAACACCCGCCATAGATGTCATTTACAGTCCGCCCCCTTACTTTATTATGCCGGTAAAGCCCATGAAGGCGATCGACATAAGCCCCGCCGTGACGAGCGCTATCGGAAGGCCCTGCAAGCACTTCGGTATGCCGTCGTTGCGGTCCACCCGCTCCCTGATGCCCGCCATCAGCATTATCGCGAGCAGGAAGCCCGCCGACGACCCCAGCGCGTTAACCGCCGCGGCGAGCAGCGAGTCAGCGTGCTCGTTCATGTTGAGGACGGCGACCCCCAGCACGGCGCAGTTCGTCGTGATGAGCGGCAGGAATATCCCCAGCGACTTGTAGAGCGTGGGGTTTATCTTTTTAAGGGCCAGCTCCACGAACTGAACCAGCGCGGCTATCACGAGGATGAACGACAGGGTGTACAGGTACTCCAGGTGCAGCGGCACGAGGACGAGGTTATAGACGAGCCACGTGGCCACGGCAGCCAGCACGGTGACGAATATGACCGCCACACCCATGCCCTTGGCCGTCTCGCTCTTCGTGGAAACGCCCAGGAACGGACAGCAGCCGAGGAAGCGCGACAATAGTATGTTGTGCACGAATATGGCGTCCAGGAACAGCAAGAGCAGGCTCATCCGGCACTACCCCCCGTCACGGGCCCTATGCTGTCGCCCACAGATCCCCCGTCTCCGCCGGTCGCCTTGCAGAACGCCGCGGCGCCGCAAGCCCCGCAGCCCTCGTCGGCCGCCTCCGGCACCGACAGGCCCCGGCGCTCCGCGACCCAGCTCTGGTAACGGCGGAAGAGAGCCATGAACGTCCCCAGCGCGATGAACCCTCCCGGCGCCAGGATGACCAAAAGCGCCGGCTGGAAGCCGTCCGGTGTCACCTTGATGTCGAAGACGGTGCCGTTGCCCAGAAGCTCGCGCACAGCCCCCAGGGACGTAAGCGCCAGGGTGAAGCCCAGCCCCATCCCGACCCCGTCCAACGCCGAGGCCACCAAGCCGTTCTTGAACGCGAACGCCTCTGAGCGGGCCAGGATTATGCAGTTGACGACGATGAGAGGTATGAATATGCCCAGCGCCTGGTCGAGGGCCGGCGCGAAGCCCGATATCAAAAGCTGGACGACGGTGACGAAACCGGCTATCACCACTATGAATATCGGGATCCGTATCTCGTCCGGCACGAACCTCCGTATGGCCGACACGGCCATGTTCGACCCTATCAGCACGGCCGTGGCGGCGATGCCCATCCCGATCCCATTCGTGGCGCTGGTGGAGACCGCGAGCGTCGGGCAGAGGCCTATGCACTGCACGAGCGTGGGGTTTTCATCGACGATGCCGTTCTTTATCAGTTTAAATGGGTTCACGTCAGTCCCCCTCCTTCAGATTGTCCCGCCAGTAAGCGAGGGCCGCGTTCACTCCAAGGGTGACGGCCTCCGAGGTGATGGTCGCCCCGGAGATGGCCTCTATCTGGTCCGGCCCGGCGCCGCCGCCCTTAATTACGGACAGCTTGTCCGCCTCCTTATTGGAAAACTGCCCATAGAAAGCGGGCAATGCCGCCTTGGCGCCCAGCCCCGGCGTCTCCGTGTGGCTGAGGACGCTTATGGCCCGAAGGCCGCCGCTCCCCGTTATGCCGACCACTATCCCTATCGGGCCACCGTAGCCGGATGGGGCCACGGATACGCAATACCCCACGGGCGAGCCGCCCTTCTTGCCCATGTCTACGCCCACCACCATCGGGTCGGCGCCCGCCGCCGGGACGCTCTGAAACTCGTCGGCCTCGGGAAGGGCGTTTGCCAGCGCCTCAGCGCGGAGCCTGGCCTGGGTGCGCATGATGGGCTCGCGGGTTATCTCGTTCACCACGCCCAGTATCAGCCCTGTGACAGCCGTCACCGTGAACAGCACGGCCCCCAGCTTGAATATCTTCCTCGCGTTCGCTGCTCTGTCTGCGGCTGCCGTCGTCATCTCGCCTTCGCCTCCCCCAGGATCTTCGGCTTCGTCGCGCGGTCGATGAGCGGCACGACTAGGTTCATGATCAATATGGAGTACGACACGCCCTCCGGGTAGCCCCCGAAGGCGCGGATGAGCGACGTGACGAGGCCGCATCCGAAGGCGAAAATCAACTGCCCCTTCGGGGTGATCGGCGACGTCGTGTAGTCCGTAGCCATGAAAAACGCGCCCAGCATCAGGCCGCCGGAGAGTATCTCCAAAACCGGCCCGCCGGAGCGGCCAAGGACTACGGACAGAGCGGCGACGGTAGCTATGTAGACTGCCGGTATCCTCCACGAGATGACCCCGGCCGCCATCAGGAAGACGCCCCCAGCGATCAGCGCCAGCGCCGACGTCTCGCCGATACAGCCCCCCATCCGCCCCAGGAAGGCGTCCGCCAGCGAGGGCAGCCCTGTGATGTCCGCAGCCGCGCTCTCCGCCCCCTTTATGATGGCGAGCGAGGTCGCCCCGCTCACGCCTTGAACCGTCCAAGAGGTCATCTGCACCGGCCAGCAGATCAGCATCATCGCACGGCCCGCCAGCGCCGGGTTGACTATGTTCTGCCCTATCCCGCCGAAGAACTGCTTCACTATTATCATGGAAAAGACCCCGCCCACGGCGGCCATCCAGAGGGGGATCGACGGCGGGAGGTTATAGGCCAGGAGGAGCCCGGTGACGACCGCTGAAAGATCCCGCGCCGTCACAGGCTGCCCCGCGCACGTCTGCCATATCGCCTCGGACGCCGCGCAAGCTATGACGCTCACCACAATCACGGCAAGCGAGCGCGTCCCGAGGAAATGCACGCCGGCAGCGCCGGCCGGGATGAGCGCCAGCAGCACGAGGCCCATTATCTTCTGCGTGCTCAGGTCCGCCCTTATGTGGGGGGAACTGGCGACTATGAAAGGTTCGCTCAATTTATCATCATCCCTTCCGCTGGCTCTCGGCTTTTCTGCGAGCGGCCATCACTCCGGCCTTGCCGTCCCTGCACGTCTGCGTGAGGTAGCGCCGCGCCGGGCAGGAGTAGGTGCAGCATCCGCACTCGATGCAGTTCATGCCGCCCTCACTCTCGAACTCCGCGTACTCCCTGCGGCGGACGAGGAGGTCGAGCGTGGTCGGCACCAGCTTCATCGGGCAGGACTCCACGCACCTGCCGCAGCGGATGCAGTTCGACTCATGCAAGCTCTGGGAGGCGCGGCGCGACAGCGCGAGTATCCCCGACGTGCCCTTCACCGTCGGCACGTCGATGGATCGCATCGATATGCCCATCATCGGGCCGCCGGACAGCACCTTGGCGGGAGGCTCAGTGAAGCCGCCGCACAGGTCTATCAGCTCACGGACGGAGGTGCCGAGGGGCGCGGATATGTTCTTGGGGTTCGCTATGACGTCGCCGGTGACGGAGATGACCCTCTCGACGACGGGGACGCCGTCCACGACCGCCTGCCATATATGGCTCGCCGTGCTGACGTTGAGGACGATGCATCCCACATCCGCAGGGAGCGCCCCCGGGGGGATCTCTTGTCCCGTCACGGAATAGATCAGCATCTTCTCGGCGCCCTGGGGGTACTTGACCTCGTGCGGCGCGACGCGGATGTTGCCCCGTCGCTCGGAAAGCTCGCCCTCCATCCTGCGTATGCTCTCCGGCTTGTTGCCCTCTATCGCGATTATCCCCTCCGCGTCGGGGAAGAGCTTCATGCAGATCTCCAGGCCGCCTATTATCGGCTCCGGGTGCTCCAGCATGAGCCTGTTGTCGCAGTTGAGGAACGGCTCGCACTCCGCGCCGTTCACGATGAGCCATCGGATCTTCCTGTCCGGCGGCGGCGAGAGCTTGACGTGCGTCGGAAACGTCGCGCCGCCCATCCCTACGATGCCGGCCTCGCGGATTATCCGAAGGATCTCCTTGGGTTCCAGTGACTCGTAGTCCTTGTGAGGGAGCAGTTCGGCGGCGTGTTCGTACTTCCCGTCGTTTTCGACCGCGACGCAGGTCTCCATCGCGCCAGATATCGTCATGCGCGGCGCTATGTCCTTCACGATCCCGGACACGCTCGCTAAGACCGGCGCGGAGACGAACGCGTCGCTGTCCCCTAACTTCTGACCGATCAGCACACGGTCCCCCTTCTTCACGACCGGGGCGCATGGCGCGCCCAAGTGCTGGGACATGGGGTAGACAAGTTCCCCGGCGGGGGAATAGATCTCAACCTCCTTGTCCTTCGTAAGCGATTTCCCGTCTGGCGGGTGAATCCCGCCCTTGAACGTCGGTAACGGCATGGTCTATTCGTTTAGCTCCTTCCTCGTAGGCACAACGAGAATTCTACCATATCAAAGGAAAAAAACGAGTAGCACATGCTGAATTGCCTAATTATTCTGTGATTATTCTGTGATCGGGATCCACCCACCGCCCATCGCCTTGTACAGTCGGACGGCGTTCGATAGCATCTGGCCGTCGCTTATGGCCACGGCTTCCTCCAGCGAAAGGAGCGCCTGCTGTGACGCGATCACCCCGCCAAAGTCCGTGAGGCCGTTTTTATATCTGTCCAGGGCCACGCTCTCGGCGTCGCGCGCCGCTTCAGCCCCGGCACGGAGAGAGGCGTTGCGCGTCATCTCCTGGGCGCTCGCGGCGAGCGCGTCGCGCACCTCCGCCGCCGCTCCCAGCACCGTATTCTCGTATGCCGCCAGAAGCTGCTCGGCGCGCTCGCGCTGAACCTCTATGTTCTTCCTTATCGCGCGCCCGTGGAAGATCGGCAGGGTTACGCGCGGCCCGAAGGTGTAACCGAAGCTGTCGCCCGAAAAGAGGCTGCCGCCGGAAAGCGACTCAAGCCCAATGGAACCGGCGAGGTAAAAACGCGGGTACCGGTCTGCCTCGGCTGCCTTTATCCGCGCGAGCTGGGCCGCAAGACGGCGCTCCGCTGCCCTGATGTCTGGCCTCTGGCGCAACGCGTCAGCCGGTATCCCCACGAGCATCGCGCCGTCCGGCCTGGGCAGGGGCTTCCTCGGCGCCAGCGCCTCCTCCAGGCTGCCGGGGAGGGCGCCGGTGAGGATGGCAAGCGCGTTCATCGCGGCCTCTATGCTCGCCCGTATGGGCGGGATCGATGCCTTTGTTTGCTCTATGGTGTAGCGCGCCTGACTGAGCGCCAGCGAATCGATGAACCCCGCGGAGTACCTGGACACCAAGAGGCCCAGCGTCTCCGTTTGCAGGGCCAGGTTTCGCTCTGCCGCCGAGAGGCGCTCTTGCAGCGTCCGCAGCGAGACGTAGCTGATCGCCACCTCCGACGAGAGCGACACCCACGCGGCGTGAAGGGCGGCGTAATCGGCTTCGAGCGCCGCCGCTCCGGAGGCCGTCTCCTGGCGGCGGCCTCCGAAGATGTCTATCTCCCACGACGCGTCTATGCCCAGGTGGGATATCTCAAACTCCTGCCCCCGTGACGTGGAGTTCCCAGACGTGTCGCTCTTAGCCCAGCTGTTCGAGCTGTCGAGCCAGGGCAGCAGGGCTGACTTCGCAATGCCTAAGGACGCCCGCGATTCCCTGACCTTGGAGCGCGCCTGGGCCAGGTCTCTGTTGTTCAAAAGCGACTGCTCTATGAGCTCTGTCAGCGTCTCGTCGTCGAAGGACTTCCACCATGCCGACAGCCCGTCAGCGGCGGGCTTCGCCCTTTCGAGCGGGTCGCCGGCGCCGGGATCCCGGCTCAGGGCCTCCGCGGCGTATGGGTTCTCATACCGCGCCGCCAGTTCCATCCACCTGCCGGCAGTCAGATCCGCGTCGCCCGAGACGGGCCCCGGGCCGTCCGCGAGCGAGACGCCGTAGAACGAGACGCAAAGCGCCAGCGACAGCGCTGGTGCCAGCAATGCCTTCAAGTGTCCGCGATCTTTTGTCATCTCCTACGCCTCCCCGCCCATGAACAGACGCTTCAACAGGGCTTTGGCCCGCTCGCGGTTTTTCTGCAGCACAGCGTAAATCCCCGGGATCACGAATATGCCGAACACCGTCGCCACGCTCATGCCGAAGAACATCGTCGTCCCGACGTGCCTCCGGCTCTCGGCGCCCGCCCCAGACGCGAAGAGCATGGGCAGCACGCCGAAGACGCAGGTGAAGGCCGTCATTATCACGGATCGGAAGCGCTCCCTGCCGGCCTCCGCCGCCGCATCGAATATCGAGAGGCCATAGATCTCGTGCTGCTCCTGGGCAAACTCTATAATTAGTATGGCGTTCTTCGCCACAAGCCCCACGAGCAGGAGTATGCCGAGCTGGACGTATATGCTTATCGACAGTTTCATGGCGACGATCCCCAGCATAGCGCCCAGAAGGGCCACCGGCAACGAGAGTATGACGCCCATCGGGACGGTCCAGCTCTCGTATTGGGCGACGAGGAAGAGATAGCCGAACAGGAGGGCTATGGCGATGATGAACACTACTTGCCCGCTGGCGGCCTGCTCCTGATACGACATCCCGGTCAGCTCGTACTTATAGCCCTCCGGGAGATTGGCCGAGAGAGCGTCAAGCCTCGCCATGCCCTGCCCCGTGGAAAACCCCTGGTTCATCAGGGCTGTGATCGCCGCCGACGGGTAAAGGTTGTAGCGGGTGACCGAGCGCGGCGCCAGGACTTTTTTAAGCGTCAGGAGGCTCTTAAGTGGCACCTGCGCGCCTGAGGCGCTCCGCACGAATATGTTGTTAACGCTCTCGATCGTGTTCCTGTACATCCAATCAGCTTGCAGGATCACCTTGTTGACCTGTGTGCCTATGTTTATATCGTTCACGTAGGCCGTGCCGTAATACGTCTGGAGCGCGCTGAATATGCCGCTGATCGGGACGCCGAGCAGCTCCGCCTTGTCCCTGTCGATGTCCAGGTATATGTGCGGCGTGTCGGCTGTGTAGCTGCTGAAGGCGAACATTATCTCCTGCGACTGCGTCATCTCGCCGATGAACCCGTTCATAACCTGCTGCAAGCGGGCAGGGTCGTTGTCGATCGTAGACTGCAACAACAGGGACATCCCCCCAGCCGCGCCCATCCCCGGGATCGATGGCGGGGTGACGACGTTGATGCTGGCCTCCGACACGGACGCTGCTATTGCGCGCAACTTGCCGGATATGCTCGCCAGGCTCTTCTCCTGGGATTTCCTCAGCGACCAGTTTTCCAGCGTCGCAACGACCATGCCCATGTTCTCGCCGGAGTCGCCGGTGAAGCTAAACCCCTCTATGTTCACCACGTCCTGTACGCCGGGGATCTGCCTGACCTGCGTTACGAAATCATCTATGACGGCCGAGGTCCGAGTCCGCGACGCGCCTTCCGGGAGCTGGACCAGCGCCATTACCATCCCCTGATCCTCGTCCGGTATGAACGTGGTGGGGATCGTCCTGATTATCGCGTAGGACGACACGACTACCAGCGCGAACAGCCCTATCGTCACGGAGGCCCTCCGCGCGATCCACATGGCCCCGCTCACGTAACCGCGCCTGGACGCGTTCACGAGGCCGTTGAACCAGGCCAGCGGCCCCCTCTTCTTCGGCTTGACGCCCTGCAACATGTGCGCGCACATGGCGGGGCTCAGGGTGAGGGCCACTATCAGCGAGAACACGACGGAGAAGGATATGGTGATGGCGAACTGGCGGTAGATCTCGCCCGTTATGCCGCTCATGAACGCCACCGGCACGAAGATCGCCAAAAACACCAGCGTCGTGGCGGTCATCGGCCCCGTCACGTCCTTCATCGCCTGAACGGTGGCGTCTGCTGAATTAGACCCGTCCCTGTCCATGACGAAGAGGACGCGCTCGACCACGATGATCGCGTCGTCCACCACCGTCCCTATTACGAGCACCAGCCCGAACAGCGTCAGGATGTTGATGCTGAAGCCCATGATCTGGAACCCCGTGAAGGTCGCCAGAAGAGATATCGGGATAGCCGCGACAGGCACCAGCGTCACGCGCCAGTCCTGGAGGAAGAGGTAGCAGACCAGCACGACGAGCGAGAACGTGAGGATGAGCGTGCTTATTATCTCGTTTAGAGTCTCGCGGACGTAATCCGTGGCGTCGTAACCTATGACGAACTCCATGTCGCTCGGCAGCGTCTTCGTCAGCTCGTCTATGACCTTCCTGGTCTCGCGCATGACGTCCAGGGCGTTCGCGTCAGAAGCCTGGGAGAGCGCCATCATGGCCGAGGGGATCTGGTTGAGCGCCGCGCCCATGCCGTATGATTCGGAACCAAGCTCGATCCTGGCCACGTCCTTCAGCCTGACCAGCCCCCCCTGCTCGCCGGTCCGCACGATCACTTCCTCGAATTCGCGCACGCTGGTCAATCTCCCCCTCGTCGTCATGGAATAGACGACGGGGTTGCTCACGTCGCCAGGGCTGGCGCCTATCGAGCCGATGGAAGCCTGTCTGTTCTGGCTCGATATCGCGGCCGTGACGTCGGAGGCGCTCATCCCGCGAGACGCGAGGCTCTCAGGATCCAGCCAGACGCGGATGCCGTACCGCGCGCCGAAGACCTGGACATCCCCTATCCCAGGTACCCTGGAGAGAGCGTTCTTGACGTTGGTGAAGGCGTAGTCCGCAAGCTCCAGGTCATCCCTCGTGCCGCCCGGAGACACGAGCGCGACGAAGCCCAGCGTGTCGGAGAAGCTGGCGCTCGTCGAGATCCCGCGCTGCGTGACCTCCGTGGGCAGGAGCGACGCCGTCTGCTGAACCCTGTTCTGCACCTTGACGAGCGCCGTGTCCGTATCCGTGCCGGTCCGGAATGTTATGCTGAGTATGTAGGTCCCTGAGCTGCTGGACGTGGAGCTCATGTAAATCATATTCTCGACGCCGTTCAGCGCTTCCTCCAGCGGCGCAGCCACGGTATTGGCCACCGTCTGGGCGTCCGCGCCGGGAAAGTTCGCTATGACGTGAATCTGCGGCGGTGAGACGTTGGGGTACTGTCTCACCGGCAGGTTGATCGCGGAGATTATACCGGCCAGCGACAGGACACACGCTATGACCATGGCGAACCGCGGCCGGTTTATGAAAAACTTGGAAAACATCGTTTATTTATCCCCTTCCGCAGGATCAGCCGCGCCGGAATCCTCCTCGCTAGGAGCGTCAGCGCTCTTGAGGTCGTAGCCGGATTCCATGGCCAGCTCGGCCGGCGTCTTTGCGGCGTCCCCGCTCCGCTGCTGCGCGGGGCTCACAGGGCTCTCGGGACGGACGGACTGGATTCCCTTCAGCACCACCCTTTCGCCTGGAGCGAGACCGGATATCACCTCGCGCATCGACCCTGTCTCCGCCCCCAGCGCGACCCTGCGCTGATGGGCCATGTCAGACTCGTCTACCACGTACACGTAATCGCCCTCCGGATCTGTCATGACCGCCTCCTGCGGGACGACGGGGCCAGTGCGGCGCGCGAGCGGCGCCGCCTGTACCCGGACCACCGCGCCGGGAACCAGCGCCCCGTCGCCGTTGTCAAAGCGCAGCCGCATGGTGATAGTACCGGTGGACTCGTTCATAGAATTCTCCTCGAAATCGCGCTCGCCGCCCTGCGGGTACACGGCGCCGTTCGCGAGGCGTATGGACGTGTCGAAGACCCTGTTCGGGGATTTTTTGAACTCGTCCATGTACCCGAGGTACTCCTTGTCCGGCATGGCGAACACGACCCTGATTGGGTCAGTCTGCACGATCTCCGCCAGCGCGCCGCCGGCGGGGGAGACGTAATTGCCCTTCGTGAAGAAGGCCTTCCCGATGCGGCCAGAGATCGGGGCAGTGATCTTCGTGTACCCGAGATCCAGCTGCGCCAGCCGGAGCGATGCCTTCGCCTGCTCAATCGCGGCCTTGCTCTGGAGTACGTCGTTTTCCGCCATGTCCACGTCCACAGCCGGCACGCTGCGACTGTCTGAAGACGCCAGGCGCGCGCGGTACTTCGCCGCCCTGTCGTAATTGGCCTCCGCTTTCGCCAGGTCGGCCTTCCTCAGATCGACAGCCGCCGCAAACTGCCTGTCGTCGATGGTAAAGAGGAGATCCCCTGCCTTCACGCGGGAACCTTCCTTGAAGCGCACGCCCGTTATGACCCCCGAGACCTGCGGACGGACCGCCACGGACTGCACCGGCTCCACCCTGCCCATGTACTCCCTGCTGACGGAGAGGTCGGCGTTCTCCACTATATATAGGATGACTGACGGCGCCGGGCGGCCCATCATGGCCTGCCCCGCCGGGGCGCCGTCCCGGCCTTTCGGCAGGACGAACGCGCTCACGATGTACCAGAGGACGCCAAGGATGATCACCATCGCTGCCAGGGTGCCGATCCACGGGCTGCGCCTCTTGACTATTTCGCTCTTGATGTCCCTGTTGCCGCTGTTGTTGTTTTCCTGAGACGACATATCCTCTACGCACCTTCTCTTCGCTTATTCGCTCTCCCCGGCTTCAACCGCTCTCCGAAAGCGTCGAATATAAAGTCGATCTGTTTCGCGGCGTCCATTTGGAAAATGCCGAAGAACTGCGAGATTAAAAGACCGTGAATAATCGCCGTCATTACGGCCGCAAGCTCGCCCGCCTGAACGTCACCGCGTATCGCCCCGTTCCGACGCATGTTTTCCAAACCGCGCTCGATCATCTTCCTCTGCGCCTCCGCCCGCGTCTTCCCAATCGAGAATATTTTCTCGCGGACCTCCTCAGGCCACTCCACCTTTCTCTGCATGAGCATGTGTATCCTTTTATACCTGTCGCCCTGGATCGCGCTTTTTATCTCCTCGCGGAAGAAGAGCCTCAAGTCGTCCCAGGATTCGAAATCCGAGCCGTCGGGCCTCGATTCCTCGCCTCCCGCGCCGCACACGCTTTCGATCAGGGTTACCAGCAGGTCGTTCTTGTTCTTGAAGTGCCAGTAGGCAGCGCCCTTGGAGAGGCCGATTTTTTCGGCGATCTCATTCATCGAGACCTTCGAGAAGGGTTTTTCGCTCATAATCCCAAAGGCCGATTCCAGGAGCCGCTCCCGAGTCTCCATAGCCTCTTCCCTTGTCTTTCTGGCCACAGCGCGCACCCCCATTTCACAAACGACGGCAGGATTATACATACCTTCTAGCACGTATGTCAAGGCGCGGGCGCCTATCGTCGCGGCCCGGTTCGCGAAGTGAGCCGAAAAGCCCAGGCATCCCGCATAAATGGCGAGAGGCCAGGCACCAAGGCCCGGCCTCCTGAATTCGAGAATGGTCTGCGATCCGGCTATTTCGCCGAGAGGGCGGCCATCGTAATATAATTGTACGGCTGGTTGAAGTGCGGCAGGAAGAAGATATCGAGCAGCTTCAGCCTGTCTATCGTGACCTTCTCCTCGATGGCGAGGGAGAACATATGTATGCCCATCGAGATGTTATCCCTGGAGGCCATCTGCGCGCCCAATATGCGCCTTGACACCTTATCGTAGACGATGCGGATCTTCACCTTCTCGTTGGGCTTCATGAACGCGGGCTTCTGCAAGTCCTCGAAGTCGGTGGCCAGGGCGTCGTAGCCGAGCTTGCGGGCCATTTTGAGGCTCAACCCGGTGGAGACCATGTTGTAGCCGAAGATGCTGATCCCGTTCGACCCCTGGACGCCGATGGACTCAAGTGGCGTGCCGCAGACGTTGTGCCCTGCCACTATGCCGCTCCGCACGGCGTTCGTGGCGAGCGCGATATAGGTGGTGTCCTGCACGGCGTTCGAGTAAATGCTCGCGCAGTCGCCTATGGCGTACACGTCCGGTATGCTGGTCTGCTGTTTGAGGTTCACGCGGTACGCGCCGTTCGCGATCAATTCGAGGCTGCCCTTCCCCAGCTCAGCGTTCGGCCTGAACCCGATCGCCATTATGACCATCTCGGCCGGGTACTCCCCCTTGTCCGTGACGACGGCGGCTACCTTCTTGTCGCCATTGAAGGCCTTCACGCGCTCGCTGAAGTGAAGCGATACGCCGCCCTCGGCCAACACCTTGTCCATGTCGTGGGTGAGCCAGTCGTCATAGTAGCTCGACAGGCTCGTGTCCTCAGCCTCGAAGAGCAGGGCTTCCCTGCCGCGCCGCCTGATGGCCTCAGCCAGCTCGACGCCGATGTACCCCGCGCCGATTACAGCCGCGGTCTTGACGCCAGGGTCATCCAGCAGCGCGTTCGCGCTGCGGCCGTCCTGAAAGAGCTTGACGGACTGTATGTTGGCGAGGTCAGACCCCGGGATCGGCGGCAAGATCGGCAGCGAGCCCGTGGCGAGTATCAGTTTGTCGTATGCGAGGATCTCCGTCTTCCCGGCCTTGTTCACCACGGTGGCTTTTTTCGCGGCAAAGTCGATGCTCTTGACCTCAGTCTCCATCATCACGCGGGCGCCCTTTTTGGAGAGTATGTCGCCGGAGGAGTAGAACAATCCGTCCGACCCGTCGATCTGACGGCCGATCCAGAGCGCCGTCCCGCAGCCGAGATAGCTGATGTTGTCATTGCGGTCGACGATAGTCAGCTCGTTCCCAGGGTAGCTGTCCAAAATAGTGTTTGCTGCGGCGGTACCGGCGTGATTCGAACCAATGAGCAGAATTTTAGCCATAACAGTATGCCCCCTTAAGTTTTGTAGCTCTGGTGATTTTTGTGCTGAACGGACATCGCGGATCAATTTAAAATGACGTAAAGGCGATTCGTTCAGCGTTACCCATTACGAGTCCTATTTTACAGTATAACGCCGCGCCGTGCGCAAGAATAAACTGCGTATTTCACGCAATATCACGTCCTGTCCCCAGGCATTCCCTATGCGTCACTGCGGGGGCCTGCGTCTGCCGGACGGCAGGGCGTCCGCGCTCCACAGGGTATAGAAACCGTCCTCGTCCGGCGTGGCCTCGGCCCCCAGAAACTCCAGGACCGCGTCCCCGGCGTCGCGGGCCATTTTCAGCTCGTTCGCGGGCAGCCCCGCGTGGTTGAAGCGCCCGCCCCTGCCAGCGTAAACGATCTCCACCGCGCGCCGCCCGCGCGGCTTGCGGTTCGAGACGCGCGTCGGCGCTACGGATACCCTTGAGATCCTGGCGCCGCCGTCCGTTTTCTCGATGTCCACGGCCAACACGACGCTCCGCTCGCGCGGCAGCGTCCGCTGATACGAGACGAAGTTGCCGAGTGAGTACGCGACAAGGCCGTAACCCCTGTCGGAACTTATGATCTCCATCGGCTGCAACACGTGGGGGTGCGTCCCGATCACGAGGTCAGCCCCCTCCCTCACGCTCAACGCGGCGATCTCCCTCTGGCGCGCCGTAGGGGTGAGCTGATACTCGTTCCCCCAGTGATAACAAGCGGCGATGATGTCCGCGCTCGCGGCCCGCGCGCGCGAAATGGCCGCCGCTATCGCGTCCTCCGAGATGACGTTGAGCCTGGCGGTTTCCGCGTCACCGGATGCCGGCAGCGGCGTGTTGCTGCCGTATGCGTAATTGACGAAGGCGAGGCGGAACCCTGCGTATTCCACGATCTTCGGCTCGTCAGGGGCCGCGTATGGCAGCCTCAGCCCCGTCCACTCTATGCCGTGGCCCTCCAGCACCTCGGCGGTCCTCACCGCGCCTGAGGGCTTTCGGTCAAAGATGTGGTTGGTGGCGAGCGTCACCAGCCCCACGCCGAGATCCGCGAGCGCCGACGCGAGCTCGTCCGGCGTGTTGAACATGGGGTATCCGGTGAACTTGCGCTCCTCCCCCGCCAAGACCGTCTCGAAGTTTCCGACGACGAAAGCGTCCCGGAAGAGGGGCTTGACCCTCCGAAACTGCGGCCTGAAATCCCACGACCCACCCACGCGCGCGGCATCGAGCTGTTCGGCGTGCGCCATGATGTCCCCAACGAAAATCAGCCGCGCCCGAGGGGCCGCGCCGCACACAGCGGGAAGCGCGAGCGATATCGCCCAAAGCGCGCAAGCCAACGTTATCCTAGCTTTTAACGTTATCTTAGCTTTTATGGAAAGCACTACGAACCTTTCGCCTTTTCGATCACGTAGGACAGGATCGAGCGGATGCCGAAGGCGGAGGCGCCCTTTATATAGCAGGCGTACGGCTCCTTTACAAAATCCGTGGCCGCTATGTCCAGATGGCACCAGGGCGTGCCCTTTTCGACGAAACTCTCAAGGAACATCGCGGCCGTGATGGCTCCGCCGTAACGGCCGGCGGAGTTGACGAGATCCGCGATGGGGGATTTCAGCTTCTTGCGCAGGTTCGGGTCGCTCATCGGCAGCCGCCAGAAGGGTTCGCCGCTCGCGCTCGACGCGTCGAGCATCTCCTGGGCCAGCTTGTCGTCGTTCGAGAACAGCCCGCCCATGGTCTCCCCGAGAGCGACCGCGCAAGCGCCGGTGAGGGTGGCGATGTCGATGATGGCGTCCGGCTTCTGCTCGCAGGCGTACGCCAGGGCGTCGGCCAGCGTCAGCCGCCCCTCGGCGTCGGTGTTGATCACCTCGATGGTCTTGCCGTTATACGCCCTGATAACGTCGTCCGGCCTGTACGCCCTGCCGCCGGGCATGTTCTCCGCCGCGCCGATGATCGCGTGCAGTTTGATCGGCAGACGCAGCTCCGCCGCAGCCTTGATCACGCCCAGCGCCACGCAGGCGCCCGTCTTGTCGCCCTTCATGGTCACCATGTAGTCGGAGGGTTTTATCGAGAGGCCGCCGGAGTCGAATGTCAGCCCCTTGCCGACGATAGCCGCTGATTTCGCGGCGCCCTTTGGGTCGTACGTGATGTGTATGAGGCGCGGCGGCGTCGCGGAACCGCTCCCTACCGCCAGGAGGGCGTTCATGCCGCGCTCTTCCAGCTCGTCCGCTTGCAGCACCGATATCCCGAGCCCCTTCTCCTCTGCCAGCCTGCGGGCCTCGGCCTCCAGCGTCTTCGGATTGATGACGTTCCCCGGCTCGTTGGCGAGGTCGCGCGCGTAGCACTGCCCGTTCGCGATGACCTGCCCCTCTTCCAGGCCGTCCCGGTCTCCGCGCAGGACGTCGATGACAAGCGGCGCCGCGAAGGTGTCCTCCTCGTCCCGCTCGTGATACTTCTCAAACCTGTAGCAGGCGAGCGTCGCCCCTTCTCCGATAGCGCGGGATATGGCCCTGTCCTGCGCGCCGGGGATCGCGAGCGCCACGGTGTCCGCCCCCCGGGAAGCCGCCTTCCTGGTGATTGCGAACGCGGCCCTGCGACAGTCGTCCGGCGTCAACTCGTCCCTCTTGCCGAGGCCGTATACGACTATATTGCGCACCTCTCCGTCGGCGAGCGGCACCACCAGCATTTTATCCTTTTTGGCCTTGAAGTTCTCCCTGGGGATGTACATCCACGTCAGGGCGCCGAGGCTGGACGGTATGACTTCGATGTCGTTCATGGTGAAGTCATCGAAGAGGGCCATGCCAAGGACCTTCCTGCCGCTTATCTTTGAAACGTCGCTTAAAACCTCGAATTTCATGCTCTTCCTCCTTAAAAAGGCCGTCGGATTTGGGTTGCTCCCCCCGGCCAGGGATCAGCGGTTAAATATTGGGCAACGCCGGCTGACAAATAACCAGCTTTTCAGATTATACTACCAATGGCGTCTTTATATATGCGCCAGTATGCCATAGCGAGGGAGAGATATTTTATGGGCGGAATATACGATGCGGCTATCGTCGGCGCCGGGCCGGCGGGGCTTTTCGCCGCAATGGAGCTTGCCGGCGCCGGCAAGCGCGTCGTGCTTCTCGACAAGGGCAAGGGCATAAGCGATAGATCTTGCCCGCTCAAGGCGGGCGCGAAGGAGTGCACCCAGTGCGTGCCCTGCTCCGTGATATGCGGCTGGGGCGGCGCCGGCGCGTTCAGCGACGGCAAGCTGACGCTGACGCCGGAGTTCGGCGGCAACCTGGGCCAGTACTGCGGCAAAAGCGTGCTCGTGTCCTTGATCGACAGGGTGGACGGCGTCTACCTGGAGCACGGGGCGTCCAGCACGCTCTTCAAGCCGGAGGGAGAGATGGCCGCCAGGATAATCGACAGGGCGCGCCGCGCCGGGCTGGAGGTGCTGCCGGCCATCATACGGCACATGGGGACGGACAAATCGAGGGACATACTCTCCAGCATCTACAATAAAATGAAGGACTCCTGCCTAATCCGCGCGAACACGGCCGTGAAGGAGGTCCTGCTGGACAGCGCCGGCGCCGCGCGCGGCGTCGCCCTCGAAAGCGGCGAGGAGATACTGGCCAGGAGCGTGCTGTTGGCGCCGGGCAGGGAGGGCGCGCCCTGGATGGAGGAGACCATAAAAAAACTCGGCCTGCCTATCGCGTCGCTCCCCGTGGATATCGGCGTCCGCGTCGAGATACCGGCGGCGTGGGCGGAGGACATAACGAGCCAGTTCTACGAGATAAAGGCGATACTCGACACCCCCACGTTCGACGACCGCGTGCGGACGTTCTGCATGTGTCCGAACGGCGAGGTCACGACGGAGTACCAGTCCAGACAGCGCATCTTGACCGTGAACGGCCACTCGAACAGGGACGAGGGGCGCAAGACGGAGAACACGAACTTCGCGATACTGGTCTCCACGATGTTCTCCAAGCCCTTCAAGGATCCCACCGGATACGGCAGCCACATCGCGCGCCTCGCCAACATGCTGACCGGCGGCGTGCTGGTTCAGCGGCTAGGCGACCTCAAAAAGGGGAGACGATCCACGCCGGAGCGCATAGCCCGTGGCCTAGTCCACCCGACGCTCGCCGCGGCAGAGCCGGGGGACCTCTCATTCGTCCTGCCGTACAGGCACCTCACCGGCATAATGGAGATGATAACGGCGCTCGACCACATAATTCCAGGGATAGACGGCCCAAACACGCTGCTCTACGGCGTCGAGGTCAAGTTCTTCAGCCTCAAGCTGGAACTCAGCGACTCGCTCGGCACGAAGATCCCAGGCCTCTGGGCAGCCGGCGACGGCGCAGGCGTCACGCGCGGCGTGGTGCAAGCCTCCGCCTCCGGCATGTGGGCCGCAAAGGCGATGCTGGAATATTTGGCGTTTGGCGCGTTTGGCGCGTAAACGCCGGGATTGCTTCACGCTTGCCTCGCTCGCGGCGTTTGACGCGTCTTCGCCGACACTGCTTCGCGCTTGCCGTGCTCGCTGTCCCCAGCGTACCCAAAAGTACGCTTCCGGGCGCTCGTTCGGCAATCCCGCGCATTGCCGACGAATACGCGCCAAACGCCGGTTTTTGATATGCAAGCCAAGTGATATAATTTTGCCGGCCGGTTAAGGAGATGGTGCGGACATGGACGTGGAATCACAGCCGAGGCGGGATCACGACAATCTG
>JAIRNC010000080.1 GCA_031258255.1 Synergistaceae bacterium | reverse complement strand
GGCCTCTTCGGCCTCCTGGCGGCGACGGGCGCCGTGGCGCTCCTCCGCAGGAAGGGCTAAACCGATAGCGGCAAAGCAGTAAGCGATTTATTCACCACGCGAGGGAGGGGCCGAGCATTCGGCCCCTCCTTCGCTTTTCGATAACGGCAAGGACGCGCGCCCCTCTTGGCGACCGACGACACCGACGACAGCGTTTGGCGCGAATACCCAAACACGAGTTTTTGACATGCAGCCCAGATGATATAATTTCATCGGCTTGAGACAGCGTTTCACCTCAGACCATCTCCAGTATGCTTGCCTTTGTCCCAAAATGGGAGCACGCTAAAAATTAGCTAGCTTATATTTGCAACGGAAATGATGAAAATGGACGATAATTTTTCAGCTTTGAGGGAAGGGTACGATTATGGCGGTTCCGGATTTTAGCTACAGCTTTGGATCAGGTAAGGACAACCCGAAGGGGCTCTTGCTCTCGATCAGGCACGAGGGCGAGAAGTCCGTGGTTGAGCTAACCGTCGAGAGGGAGCAGTGCGGCTTGCCTGGGGTGCTGCACGGCGGCATAACATTCTCCATGATGGACGAGGCAATGTATTACGCCATTCTCAAACGCGGGCTGGAGACGGTCACGGTATCGGTCAAGGCAGACTATCTGAGCCCCGGATGGCTCGGCCGTCGCCTGGCCGCCGAGGGCTGGGTCGAGAAGATCGATGGGAAACGCGTCAGCGCCGCGTCAGAGGTGAAAGATTTGAGCAACGGAAAGACCGTCGCCGTAGCCACTGGGGAATTCAAGGTAGTGGACCTGGACAACTTCCGCCCGCCCACATGAGCTGGCGCGGCGATTCTGTCGCCTGTCCTCGCGGTGGCGGCAAAAGCCCGGACAGGCATCGGCCTTTGAGGATCTTCTGCGTAAAGATGCCGCGCGTGAACGCGTGGCTCGCTGAGTCCGGCGGCCGCTGGCTTCTGGTGGATTCCGGCAAGCCAAGGACTGTCGGGGCGCTCTTCAGCGGTATCGCCTCCGCAGGGTGTAATCCCAGGGACATATCGCTCCTCGTAATAAGCCACGCCCACTTCGACCACGTGGGCGGGGCAGGGCGGCTCAAGAGGGAGTCCGGCGTCCCCATCGCTATCCACAGGAGCGAGGCCGACCTGCTCCGAACGGGCGGTTTCGAGATATCAGACGGCCTTAACGGGCTCGGGCGCTACCGGGCCTTTCTCGGCCGGCACGTGGCCCCGAGGCGGATGTTCGCGTTCGAGCCAGCCGAACCGGACGTAATAATAGACGCGGAACGCCGCATGGACGACTTTGGCTTCGCGGCGACGATCATCCACTCACCAGGGCACTCCAGGGGATCAGTCAGCCTCTTGACGGACGACGGAGACCTGTTCTGTGGCGACCTCGCCATTACGCAGCCACTGCCCGGCATCTGGTCGCACATGCCGATATACGGCTCATCCGTCCAGGACATAAAGCGAAGCTGGAGGGCGCTGCTCGACAGGGGCGCGAAGCACATCTACCCCTCCCACGGGCGCGACTTTAAAGCCGAGGAACTGGAAGACCTGCTAAAGTGCCACGGTGATGACTGAGCGCGCTCAGGAGTTTTTGGGCTACAACCTTTTGAAAGATTTGCTATAATGAACCTACAGACAAAAGGCCCGTAAATATTGGGATAATTTCACGGAGGTACGGGATGGCTGATTCAGAGTTGCGTTTCGAAGGTACGGACGACTACATTGCAGCCGACGATCTGAAAAACTCAGTCAATATCGCCACAGCCCTGGGGCGTCCCCTCTTGCTCAAGGGGGAACCGGGCACCGGCAAGACTATGCTGGCCAAAAGCATAGCCGATGCGTTGAACTTTGAGCTGATCGTCTGGAGCATTAAATCCACCACTAAGGCAAAAGACGGGCTGTATATATACGACACCGTGCAAAGGCTCTATGACAGCCAGTTCGGCGAGGCCGGCGTGGACGACGTAGGCAAATATATACATCTGGGCAAGCTGGGAGAGGCCTTCCGTTCGGAGGCTCAGACCGTGCTGTTGATAGATGAAATCGACAAGGCTGACCTGGAATTCCCCAACGACCTTCTTTGGGAGCTGGACATGATGGATTTTTACATCCCTGAAACCAAAGAAACGGTATCAGCCAGGCAAAGGCCCATCGTCATCATCACCAGCAACGCTGAAAAGGAGCTGCCGGACGCTTTTTTGCGGAGGTGCATATTTCATTATATTGAATTTCCCGATGAAAGCATGATGCGGAAAATCATTGCCGTGCATTTGAAGGACATCGAGGAGCGCCTGGTGGAGAGGGCCATGAAGCGCTTTTATCAACTGCGCCAGGTGAGCGGCATCATGAAAAAGCCAAGCACCAGCGAGCTGCTTGATTGGCTCCAGGCCTTAGTGAGGGGAGGCGTCAGGCCGGACAGGCTGACTCGGGAGATCCCTTATTTGGGGGTGCTGCTCAAAAAAAACGAGGATATGCTTCGGCTGCGCCAGGTCGTCCAGGGGGACAAGCAAGACATGTCCCTAAATCCGGCGGTTCCTTAAAAGATACCGCGGTGTTCATTGATTTCTTCTTCGCCTTGAAGCAGGCTGGGGTGCCGGTATCCTTAAACGAGTGGATCGTTTTTGCGGATGCCCTTGCCAGGGGGATGGCTCGTGACAGTCTCACAGGGTTTTATTATCTGGCCAGGGCGGTGCTCATAAAAAGCGAAAAGCATTTCGACCGTTACGACACGGTGTTTTTTCAGTATTTCGATGGCATTGAAACCGTAGAGGACGTTTCGTCGGCCGCAGCGGAGTTTCTGGATAACCAGAATCTGCTGGATACTTCCCCGTCACCTGAGGGTGCGGCGTTCCGTGAGACCGCGCCAGACAACGGGCAAGAAGTGGATTTATCGCTTTTAAAGGGGACGCTGCAAATAAAAGGGGCAAAAAGAGGCAAGCACCTTGACGAAAAAGCAAACCAGAAAAGAGCCTCAAGCGCTTCTTCCGGAGGGGAAGGCGAAGGGGGCGTTCGCTTCGGGGGGACGGGGGGCGGCCTTACCGCCATCAAGGTGGCGGGCCAGCGAAAATATAAGGAATACCGGGACGACAAGCTGACCAACATACGCCAGTTTGAAATGGCGTTGCGCAGCCTGCGCCAGCTCAGTTCCAAGGTAGACGGCCCAAAGGACGAGCTAAACCTGGAAGCGACCGTCGACGCCACTGGCCGCAACGGCGGCATGTTGGATCTGGTGTGGGAACGCCCCCGCAAAAACAATCTGAAAATTCTCATATTTATGGATTCGGTAGGCTCAATAAGCCGTTATCACGACGTTTGCAAGCGCCTTTTCAACGCAGCCCACCGAACGACCCATTTCAAGGACATCAAGTTTTATTATTTTCACAACTGTATCTATGACGCGATTTATAAAAGTCCTATGGTGAGCAGGGAAAATTTCATACCCACGGATGAGTTTTTCCGAACCAGAAACTCGGAACACCGCCTTCTTATCGTGGGGGACGCCACAATGCACGTCAATGAGCTGTTAAAAGTGGGCGGTGCAATCAATTTTGACGAGAACAACCAAGAAACGGGCATGACCTGGCTGGAACGGGTAGCAGCTCATTATCCTTACACAGTTTGGCTGAATCCTGTACCAAAGGCATGGTGGGACAGGTACACCCATAGGACCATACCCATGGTGGCAAAGGTCTTCCCCATGTTCGAGCTGAACCCGACCGGGCTGGAAAGCGCCATGAAAAAAATCCGCACGAAAAACCACTGAAGCAGGGCGCCGCAAGATGACTGACTGCGCACGGGGCATCTCCAAGCTGCTGGAAATAAAAGACGGCGCCCGCGTCGCCGTCGCTGGCTGCGGCGGGAAGACTTCCCTGATAAATCTGATGGCGTCTGAAAACAGCGACAGGAAAGTGTTGATTTCCCCGACGACAAAAATACTGCCACTCACCGATGAAAATGTCGCCCTGCGCACGACGCGCCATGACTGCCTCTCTCACGCCCCCCTCAAGGGTGTGCAGTGCCTGGGCGTGCTGGACGCGAAGAGCCGTAAACTGTGCGCGCTGCCGGAGGACGACCTGGCCGCGCTCGAGGGCGGCTACGACCTCGTGCTGATGGAGGCTGACGGTTCGAGAGGCCTGCCGTGCAAGGGATGGACCCAGCGCGATCCCGTGATACCGAAATTTACGACCCACAGCGTCGGCGTGGCGTCCATCAAAGCCGTAGGATTGCCCGCGGACGAGGGAAATGTTTTCCGTCTGGGCGTTTTTTTGGCGATGACGGGCTTAAAGCACGGGGACACGATCACGCCGCAGCCCCTGGCCGCGATGATCGCGTCACCGAACGGCATGATGCGCCGCAGCAGAGGGGTCAGGATAGTCATAATAAATCAGGCGGAGACGCCTGATGAACTGAGGGACGCCGAGATGCTGGCATCATTGATCCGCGAAGAGACCGTCGCGAAATTTGATAAAATCATCGCTGGCAGCGTCAGGCAGAACGCCTGGCGGGAGGTGTAATCCGGCAGATGACGGGTACGGTTGACGCGATCTTGATGGCGTCCGGCGCCTCCGTTCGCTTCGGAAAGGACGATAAGCTGCTGTATTCGTTTATGGGGAAGCCGCTCGCGTCCTACACCCTTTCGCTCGTTCTCTCTTTTGGCGGGTTCAACAGCGTCATCTTCGTCTTTGCCAATCCCCAGGTCGCCAGCCTTGCCGAGGGAAGCGGCGTTGTCATGGTACAAAACCGCAACCCTTCCCGCGGGCAGTGCGAGAGCATCAGGCTCGGCGTCAGCATGGCTTCGGGAGATCATTACGCTTTCTTCCCCTGCGACCAGCCGCTCCTGGACGATTCGACGCTGCGTATTTTGCTGGCGAACGTGGCGCAGGGCGGTATTGTAGTACCGGTCTTTAACGGGCGGACGTCTTCGCCTGTGATATTTTCAAAGGCCTTCCGCGAGGAACTGCTGTCCATCCCGGACGGGGAAAGCGGCAAATGGGTAAAAGGGAGACATCCTGAACGCATCATTCGGGTGACGGTCCCGAACGGACGCGCGCTCTCAGACGTCGACACGCCAGCAGAGTTAAAACGGATCGAGGATACTGACGGCTGAGGCGTTATCAAAGCACTTTTTTCAGCGCTTCGGCCACGTCGAACAGCTCTTTCTCCGTCGTATCGTATCCAAGGCTGAAACGCAGCGTCCCGTGGGGGAAGGTCCCGGCGGTTTTGTGCGCGAGAGGGGAACAGTGCAGCCCGCTGCGCGTGATTACACCGTGTTCATAATATAACCTGCCTGCCATTACGCCCACGTCGCCGCCGGGGCTGTCAACAGACACTATCGCAGCCGAACGTTTTGCGTCTTTTGGCCCATGCACCCTCAGATTCGGAAGCCCTTCGCACAGTTCAAGGAACTTTGCCGTGAGCGTCATCTCCCGCGCCCTGATGACGTCGACTCCAAGCCTGAGTATCTCCTCAACGGACAGGGCCAGGCTCAAAATACCCAGGATGTTATGAGTGCCTGGCTCAAACTTGTCCGGCAAAAAGTCAGGCTGTTCCAGGTTATCTGACGCGCTCCCCGTGCCTCCGGAAAGCCACGGCGCCATCTGCTCGGCCGCACTTGGCGACAGCACGAAACCTCCAGTGCCGGCAAGCCCGCGCAAGCCCTTGTGCCCCGTAAAAGCCAGCACGTCGATGTTCTGGTCGTCCATCGAGAACGGGAATACCCCGGCGGTCTGAGCGGCGTCCAGGACGGTCAGCGCGCCGCGCTCCCTGGCGATCCTGAAACACTCCCTTATGGGCAGGATAGTCCCCAGCACGTTGGAAGCGTGAGTCAGCACCACCAATCTCGTGTTCGGGAGAAACGCTTTGTGGACGCTCTCCGGATCGAGTGTCCCATCCGCCTGGCATTGCAGATGATCCACCTCGATAACGCCTTTTCGCCGCAGCATTTCAAGGGGGCGGGCCACCGCGTTGTGTTCGACGCCGCTCGTGAGGACGTGATCCCCTTCTTTTAAAAGGCCGTTCAGTATCATGTTGAGCGACGCGGTGATCCCGCTGGTAAAGATAACCCGGTTGGGGTCAGCCACGTTGAACAAACCAGCCAGCGCGCGCCTGGCGCGTAACTCTATGGCGCTGTCGTCAAGCCCCTCGAAATTTCGGCCGGCGTTCAGGTTCACATTTTGCCTCAGATGCCCAACAAGGGCATCCGTAACAGCAGGAGACATCCTGGGCGATGTGGCGGCATAGTTCATGTATATCTGTTTCATGGCGAACTGCCGGGATTCCTGCCTGCCATCGGGCTCCCCCTCTCCTTTCGGCCTCAGCGTTTTCTTGCGGGCTTTGCCTGGAATTATTATAACAGCAAAAAAAGCGCGGCGGCTAAACCCCTACGGTCTCGCCGCCGCGCTTTTAGCGTTTTTCTTTCAAATCAACTCGTAATAGACGAGTTGATTTGAAATTAGAATTATTTCTTTGCCGCGTCTGCCGCCTTCTTCTTCTGAATCGCGCGCCAGATGTTCTCATAAGACATCGGCAGCTTTTCGCAGCTGACTCCGGTAGCCTGGAAAATAGCGTTTCTCACAGCACCCATCGTCGGGTTGTTCGAACCTTCGCCGATCTCCTTGAGGCCCCACGGGGTAGACGGTTCGTCGCTGCTGGGAATCAGCGCGTTTGTGAAGCTAGGCACGTCGAGCGCCGTGATGACCCGGTAGCCGCCGAAATCCCCGTTGATTATCTTGCCCTTATCATCGAAGAGAACCTGCTCGCTCACGGTTTCGCTGAAGCCCATGGCAAACGCGCCGTGAACCTGGCCCTGCATCAACGCCGGGTTGATGACCGTGCCCGCGTCGTGGACGTCCCATGCCTGAAGGACGGCGACCTCGCCCGTTTCCTCGTCTACCTCCACTTCTGCGGCCTGCGTGCAGAAGCTGTAGCAGATGGATGTGGCCACAGGGGCGCCCTTGTGGTACCCGCCGAGACGCGGGACCGTGTACACGCCAGTGCCGACGAGGGGCCCTTTGATGATGAAGTATTTCTTCGCGACCTCAGAGAAGGTAAGGGGCTTGACCTTCGGGCGGGACACGGAAGAAATAACTCCATCGACGCAAATCAGGTCCTCCGGCGGCAGATGCAGCATGAAACCAGCGGTCTCCAGGATCTTGGCCTTGATCTCCTCGCCCGCGCGTTTGCAGGCCCAGCCGCAAGTAGCGGTCAAACGGCTGGCGTAAGCGCCGAAGTCCAGAGGCGCGACCTCAGTGTCGCCGGCTACGATTTTCATGTTCTCGTAACAGTAGCCCATGGCCTCCGCCGCCTCCTGGCAGAGAACGGTGTAGGCGCCCTGACCGATGTCAACGGCTTGGGTATAAAGCGTGGCGGCCGTGCCGTCTTCGTTGACGCGGATCATCGCGGAGGAGGAAGGCCAATCATTGCGGTAGATCGGATAACCGGCGCCTGTGACGAAGGACCCAGATCCTATGCCGATACCCCTGCCCTTGGGCAGATGTCCGGGCTTGCGCTTTTTGTCCCAATCGGTCATCTCTCCGAGCTTTTCAAACGCCTCCCCGAGACGGCAAGTTTGAATCTGGAGACCGTTACAGGTGGTCGTGTAGGGCTTTCTTACGTTCTTCTTGCGCAGCTCGAGCGGATCTATGCCGAGATCCATCGCGACGTTGTCCAGATGGCTCTCGAAAGCATATTTGGGCTGAGGCGCGCCATGTCCGCGCTGGGCGCCGCACGCCGGCAGGTTGGTGTACATGCGCAGCAGGTCGAACTGGAAGTGATCGAACACATAGGTCAGGGGGAGCAGGCCACCGGCGTAATACGCCGTGGCGATGCCCAAGCTCGTGTAGGCGCCGCCGTCCGTAATGAAGTTCACCTTGACGGCCTGCATGGTGCCATCCTTCTTCCAGGCCGATGAAACCTCGTAATGCCCCTGATGACGGCCGCGGTTGTGCTGGAACATCTCGTAGCGGTCATAGAACATCTTCACCGGGCGCCCGGTCAGCTTTGACAATACGGCACCGCAGAACTCGAGGCCCGTCGGCTCCAGCTTCTGACCGAAACCGCCGCCGACCAAGGGGCTGATCACGTGGACATCGCCCATCTTGAGTCCGAACTCGCGGGCGATATAGTACTGGAAGTAGTGAACGGACTGCGAGCTGCAGTATACCGTTAGCTTGCCGTCCTTCCAGATCGAGATCGCCGAGTGGGGCTCAATCGGGCTGCTGTACGTGCGATGGCCTTCGCAGATGTCGGTGCGGGTATACTCTGCCTCCGCAAACGCCTTGTCCGGGTCGCCGAACTTGTGGTGAATCTCCGTGTTGATGTTATTCGGATACTCGTCGTGGACCTGCGGCTGGCCATCTTCCATGGCCGTGTGGTAATCCAGGGCGGCTGGCAGCACTTCGTACTCCACCTTGATGGCTTTCAGCGCTTTATAGCAGGTTTCCTCGTCGACGCAAGCGACCGCCGCCACCTTGTCCCCCACGAAGCGCGCCTTATCGATGCAGAGGACGTTTTCGTCCCAGCGCGCGGGGCTGATGCCATACTTCAGGTCAGGGACGTCTTTTGCGGTGATGACCTTCATGACGCCGGGGATCTTCTCAGCTTCCGACGTGTCGATGCTGAGGATCTTGGCGTGGGCGTGCGGGCTGCCCAACAGCTTGCCATACAGCATATTGGGGAACTTCAAATCCCCAGTGTATTTGCCGGCGCCGGTGACCTTGGGAACGCCGTCGATCCTGGGTTTGCTTACTCCGATCTGCGTAGGCCTTTGGCCAGCAAACCGTATGTGATCGTACAAGTGATTTTCTTTAGAATAAACAATTCCTTCCTCTTCGTTCACTCGGTACACCTCCCTTTAAATGGCTGCTTCCTGCCCGGACGCGGCCATGATGGCTTTTATGATGTTGATATATCCAGTGCAACGGCAAAGGTTCCCCGATATCCCCGCCCTGACCTCGCCTTCGGTCGGCTTTGGATTCTTCATCAACAGCGCCTTTGCGGACATAATCATGCCCGCCGTGCAATATCCGCACTGGACGGCGCCGAACTCGACAAACTTCTGCTGAATTATGTCCAAGCTCTCCGTCTCGGCAAGGCCTTCGATCGAGGTCACTTTCATGCCGTCGCACTCGATAGCCAGGATAAGGCAAGAGTTGACCGGCCTGTCGTTCAGCAACACGGTGCAAGAACCGCAGTCACCCAGCTCACAGCCTTTTTTCGTGCCGGTCAGGTCTAATTCATCGCGAAGGAAGTTGACCAACAGCACGTTAGCCTTGATGACGCGCGTATATTCTATGCCGTTCACTTCGATAGTGACCATATAGCGCCTGATTCCATGTCTGTCGGTAATGTAATTTGTCGTCAATGCACCCACCCCCTTCCTACTTGTGTCCGTTCTCTATCGCGCGCTTCAGGCAACGTTTTGTATAAACGCCGACCAGGTTGCGGCGGTACTCCTCGGAGGCACGGAAGTCGGAAATTGGCTTGCACTCTGAATAAGCGACCTTTCCGGCTTCTTCAAACACATCGTCTGTCGCCATTTTGCCCTTGACCACAGCCTCGGCCTTAACGCCGCGCATGGGCGTCGGCGCCACTGCGCCGTACACGATGCGCGCATCCTCTATGGAACAGGCGCCGTCGGCGCAGCCTTTGGTCTGAAGAGCCACTGCGACGCCGACCACTGCCAGCGCCCCTGCCCTGCGCAACGCGAACTTATGATACGTGCTGCACGTCATATCCCCGTCGGGGATGAAGATCTCCGTAAGAAGCTCGTTTGCTTCCAGGCAGTTCTGCTGTGGGCCGGTGAAGACATCCTCCAGAGGGATAACCCTCTCCTTGCCGGGCCCGGCGATCTTGGCCGTGGCGCCGAGCGCGATCAGAATGGGCGGGAGGTCGGCTGACGGGACAGCGCTCACGATGTTCCCGCCGATGGTCCCTACATGGCGCACCTGATTTGCCGCCATCTGGGCGGCGGCATTACATATAGACGGGTATTTCGAGTTGACGACCTCGGAAAAAACTATTTCATTGTGCGTCGCCGCAGCCCCTATGGAAATACCCTTACCCTTGACGTACTCAATTTTCTTGATGTTCGGCAACTTCTTGATAGATATTAGAACCTTCGGTGCCAACAGTTCATGCTTCATCTTCGGCAAAAGATCGGTCCCGCCGCATATTACCTTCGCGTTCTCCTTGTGCTCGGTGAGCAAATCCAACGCTTCCGAGACGCTTTCTGGGGCATAATAGTCGAAATCTGGCAGATACACTCTTTTCTCCCCCTCCCTCTCTCTTTGTGGCAGACAAACGTTAGCGTTCAGTTCATGCTAAATTACTTCGCCTTCGCAAGGTATAGCTCTTTCAACCCTCCCCACTTTTCCTGGAATATCTCCTTCGGCATTTCCTTCAGGTCCGGAGAAACTTTTGGACGGAACCCCATAGCCGCTATGACATCCTTTTCCACGTCCAAGCCAGGGGCAACCTCGATCAGCGTCACTTCGCCGTTAATAAGGGTAAAAACGGCACGTTCTGTAATGTAGTAGATGGGCCTCTTGCTCTTCGTCGCTTCCTTGCCGCTGAACGTGATCTGGATTACCTTCTCGACGAACTTCTTGATATCGCCCTCTTTGGTGATCTTGAGCCTGCCGTCCTTGACCTCGTACTCTGCGCCGGAGTTCAGCGTTCCGACGAAAACGACCTTCTTCGCGCAGGTGGAGATATTGACGAACCCGCCAGGGCCTACGACCTTGGGGCCGAATTTGTGGACGTTGACGTTGCCTTCCTTGTCAATCTGAGCCATGCCGAGACCGGCCGCGTCGAGCCCGCCCCCGTCGTAGAAGTCAAACATCGAGGGATGCTCAACCGTGCAATCGGCATTCCAGGAAGCCGGAAAATCAGGGCCGCCGCCAGGCATACCACCGAAGTTACCCAACTCAGTGGTCATCGTGAACATTTCGCCCACGCCCTCCTCAGCCGCTACCTTCGATATGCCGTCAGGCATGCCTATGCCCAGATTCAGCGTGGTGTTAGGCTCCAGCTCCATTGCGGCCCTTCTGGCGATTATCTTCCTCTCGTCCAGTGGCAGCGGTTCTATCGAGCCGAGCGGTATCCTGCTCGCGCCGCAAAGCGCCGGGCTGTAATACGTCTTCTTGGTCTGCATGTGATTTTCGGGCTTTGCCATCGCAATGTAGTCCACCAGCGCGGCAGGGATCTTGACGCTCTTCGGGTTCAGGGTGAAGGGCTTCGCCAGGAACTCCACCTGGGCTATGACGATGCCGCCGTGATTCTTGACGGCCGCCGCGAGGTGAAAAGCCTCAAGGAAGAGACATTCCCTGTCCATGGTCACGTTGCCTATTTCGTCTGCGGTAGAGCCGCGGATGACTGCAACGTCGATCTTCGGGAACGTCTTCGTGCTGAAGTACAGGTACTCTTCGCCGTCCAGCTCGATAAGTTTCACCCTGTCCTCGGTGGTGATCGAGTTCATCTTGCCACCCTCAAAACGAGGATCAGCATAGGTCCCCAGGCCGATTTTCGTGACGACGCCCGGCTTCTTGCCGGCTATCTGGCGCACCTGATGAACCATGACGCCCTGCGGGAACAGATGGCAGGTCGCCTTGTTGGCGTTCACCAAGTCGCCGACCTTCGGAGATTCGCCTATGTGCCCGGAGAGGACCTTCGTCACCAAGCCTTCGTAGGCCATATGGTTCAGACCTCTTTTTTTAAAGTCCCCGCAGCCACAACAGGTGAAAAGCCCGATTCTCTTGGGGCCGCCTGTCTCAAGCCAGCGCTCCTCCACCGCCTCCGCGACATCCTCCGCAAACCCGCACAGCCCAGCGGTCGTCCATGCTACCCATGCGTCATCCGGAATTTTGTCCGCTGCTTGCCTCGGGGTCATGACTTTACTTGCCATAATTTACACACACCTTTCAGTTGGGGTATCAACAATATCCTGAACGCAAAAGACACCACGCGTCCTCGTCACAGTAGATTGCTATTTGGTTCTGCCCGTTCATGATTGCAAATTATACCAGTTGCGCGCTTCACTGTTAAATAGGAAAATAAAATATACTTATCGGTTAAATCGATAAATATGTTTTTTTAGTATTGCGCCTCACCCCCTTAGTTATTTCAAGAGCGAAGATCACGAAAACGCCGTGCCTTCAGCTCATAGATCGGGAGCGTCCCAGGATGCAGAACGTCCACCTCCATATTGATCATGAACGCCTCGCGCAATGTCCTTTCCACTTTTGTTCGAAGCGATGGCCATCTCGCCTGCCTCAAGCCTTTTGCTGGTTCGACTTGAACGATGATCTTGTCCTTCTCCCCGTCCTTTACAGCCTGATATTCGTAATTGTCAGAGCAGCCGTCGATTCCTCTAATGACGTTTTCTATGCCCGCTACCGACACGCAAACGCCCTTGACCTTGATAATGTCCCCCATTCGCCCCTGAAAGCCCTTGAATCGGCTCAAAGTGCGACCGCAAGGACACTCGTAGTTTTCATCGATCCCGTTTACCATATCCCCCGTCAGGAAACGTATCATCGGGTGTGTCTTTTGAAGCAGGTCGGTGACGCACAGGGTTCCCGGCTCGCCCGGCAGGACAGGTTCCAAAGTCTCTGGGTCGAGGACTTCACAATAAACCAAGTCTTCGCTGATATGCCCAACTTCCTCTTCGCATGTCCAGATAAAATTGTTGGTCTCCTGAGTGCCGGCATAATCGAAGACCTTGCAACCGTAAGCTTCTTCGAGCCTGCGGCCTGTGCTGGGCACGGACATCATCCCGTTTTCGCCAGCGGTCAAAATGGCCCTCAAGCCTATCGTCTTCAGGTCGATGCCGTTTTCAACGGCAAGCGCTGCCATGTGCAACAGATACGACGGCGTTCCAACCAAAACAGTGACATGAAATTTCTCGATCATTTTCAGGCGGAGGTCGCTGTCCCACGCGCCTCCCGGAAGCACGAGCGAGCCGATCAAATGTTCCGCCGTATCGTAGGCCCCAGCCAAACCGGCAAACGGCATGAAGCCGAAAGCCACGTGCACGACATCGTTCTCGTTTACGCCCGCCGCCCAGAGATAACGAGCGGCGCCATCGCAGAACACGCCAAAGTAGTCCTCTTCCGTGAAGGGAATAAGCACGGCTTTCCCTGTCGTTCCCGAGGTCATCGCGATTCGGTTGATGGGTCCCCGGCCCGGAATCCGCATCATGCCGTAAGGGGGATCCTGCTCCTGGCTTTTACGGATTTCGTCCTTCTCCAGGAACGGGATGCGCCTTAAATCGTCGAACGAGTTGAATTCGCTCGGGCTGAACCCTGCCGCGCTCCACCTGTCACGGTAGAATGAGCTGTTTTCCCACGCGTAATCAATCTGTTCGCGTAACCTACCCAACTGCAGCCTTTTCATCTCGCGCTTCGGCATGAGCTCCGCAACTGACCAATACTTAGAATGCACTTTTGTCGTTTGCTGAATCCCTGGCATCCGCATAGAAAAAAACTCCAATTCGATTAGGGATTTCCCCTTTATTTTTTTTAATTTAGGAAGAGCCGAAGTTCGCCTTACGCAGGAACCCCTGCCCTTCCTAAACTTAAAAAATAATAGACACTGCTTGGAATGTCTGTCGTTCGCTGAACCCCTCCCAATGTACCAAGGCAGGAGGTCTAAAATCGGCTCAGACTATGCCGGCAATGCCTCCGATAAGGTACATACAGAGCACCATGAAAATTGTCCACACCACGCTTGCGCCGATCCCGGCTTTAAAGTAATCTCCCATTGAATAATATCCGTGCGAATACGTTATCAACGCGACCGGGTCAATGGGCAGCGTGTATGCGGCGGACGCCGTGAAGCCCACCGGAACTACCAAAAGGGCCGCCGAAATGTCGTTTGTGGCCGCGAACGCTGCAAGGGCGGGAACCATGACCGCCACTATGGACGGCGAGACGGGGATGAGGAAATGGACGACTATCGTGAACACCGTTATGACCGTCAAAACTACAAGCTCCGACGAACCCCTGATGCCGGCCAGCGATAGATTGGCGATCCACTCAGCCGCGCCGCTCTTGAACACCGATGTGGCCAGCGCGCAAGCTGTGCCCACAAGGAATATGATATCCCAGCCCATCCTGTTTTTCGCGGTGTCCCACGAAAGCAGGTCTATCCCGGGAAGGAAGAACAAAACAGCCCCGACCGTAGCGGTAAGCGGCACAGGAAGACGGTGAACGTTCCCCGTAAGCCAGACGATGACGAGGATCAGCATAAGCACCAGAAATTTAATCTCCTTTGGCTTCATGGGGCCAAGCTCCTGGTACTCCTTCTTAATGTCTTCGATCCCCGGCACCACTTTAATCTCCGGGCGGAATGTCATCGTAAGGGCTATCGCGGACAGCGGGGTGACGAAAAGGATGAACGGCAGCCCTATCATGGCCCACTGAGTGAATGAAATCCTTATATCGGCAAACTTTTCAAGCTGCTGAAGCGCCAGGACGTTTATCGACGAGCCAGCCGGGGTGCCCACGCCTCCGATTAAAGCGGCCAGAGAAACTCCGATCAGCAAGGCTTTGGCAAAGTTGCTCTTCCCTTTTTCGCAGTTGCTCCTGTTTATCAATTCCAAAGCGATGGGGGCGAACGCCGCGGCGACGGGAGGGTCCGATATGACCGTTGACACCAGGGAGGCGGCGCACATGATGTACATTATCGACTTGGTCGGGCTGCCGTCCGCGAAAAGCGCGATCTTCAAGGATATCCTTTTGCTTATGCCGCTTTCACCCATAGCGATAGCAAACATAAACGAGGCGATGATGAAGAAAACCGTCGGATCCGCAAAATTTTGAAGAGCCGGTCCCATGCCCTCAACTTTGGCCAAAGGCAGCGCAAATAGAAAAAACAGCGATGAGATTGCCGTAGGGACGGGCACGAAGATCCAGGAAATAACAGCGCATAACATAAGAGCAAGCGATTTTTGCCCCAAAGGAGTCAAACCGGTTGGCGTAGGCATCATGGTAAGGGCAAAATAAATTACGATTATTGCGATTACCCACGACAATTTCTTCTGTGATGCAGACATAAAACTTCCCCCTCTCATTGACCGCAAATGATTATGAGCGCACTAGCATAGAATACGTGCAGACCTCCCCCCTCAAGTCATAACGATAACACCGCCCTCTGCGAGACCGCCCGTCGTACCAGGCGCTGCCTGGTTCCTCTTAACGACAACCCCTCTGCTTCATTCAAATTAAAGAGAGAATGGCGTCATTACATTTAGACAATTCGTTGATTTAGCTTGCGTATTTAGAATAGTACCATAAGTTACCGCCAGAATATAATATCGATTTACGATAGACTTATCGGTTTTATCGATAAAACAAAAAATCCCTGCCCTCATGTTCGGAAGACAGGGAAAACGCGCATCGGTGGGCCGATCCGTCGTTCGAGACGGGGAAGCCCCCTGCCGCGCAAGCCGCCCCAAAACGGCGTATGCGCGCTTACTGGTGTCGCTCGTCGGACATCCTGCCCGACGCCGGTTCGCTGCGTTCGCTCGAAAACCCAGGCATCTTGCGCGAACTTGTGACAAGCTAAATATCACATTCTATATTTGTTACTGCAAGCAGGCCTCCTGGTACTTGCAGATAAGCCCTGCCGCGATAATGGCGGACGACCGTTCGTCGCGCCCTTCGACTTCCTTCTTTGCCATCTGCAAAGCATCGTCAGCGCTTGCAAGAAATACGTCGATACTGAAATTTTTCTGGAGGGTTTCCCTTAAATCAATATTTTCCAGACTCTTGATGACGCACTTGACAATGCGACCTCGCTCTTTGTCCAGCGAACCGATGATCGTCACGCCGATTGCCTTCAGCCGAATATCGAACAATTCCATGGGGATCGTCTCGGAAATAGCCTTGATGCTGAAGAGGAGATCCATTACGACAGTGTCGGCGCCTTCTTCGGGAAGCAGCGGGAAACTGTTCGAAAAGTTCAAATTTCCCTCATCGTCGACAAAACCCAGCGCGATTGACGAATCTCTGACCGCCACTCCAATATACATGATTACCCTCCTAGATGATTTAATGGACTATAAGAAAGAGCTGCCAGCCGCTTTTGCGGGCTGATCGCCTGTATTCCAGTTTGCCACGTGTTGCACGAACATCTTCAACATAGGCAAGATGTTGCTGTTTTTCCGGATAGCCAGATAGAGCTTGTTTTCGATGGTTGGCATGAGGCCTATGACCGACAAGGACGAGCCATCCGCGCCGGTTTCAGCTGACCTGGACGGCAGGAGGGTTATGCCCATGTTCTCCTTGACAAGGCTCAGGGCGGTCGCGACAGACGCAGACGCCATCAGGGTCTTGGGGCTGAACCCAACCGATTCGCAGACCTTTTCGAAGTCGCGATACTGCTCGAACCTGAGAGGAGGTACGATGAAGCTCTCGTTGCACAGTTCTTTCAAGCTGACATGCTTGCGGAAGGATAGAGGATGCTGCAAGCTGGTGACAAGCACAGCAACATCAGCGTAAAGCGGAAAGGCCACGAAAGCGTCCTCAGGCGGGCTCTTCTGAATGATCACCGCGTCGAGCGCGGAGCCGCTCATCATGTCGATCAGCTCTTCGTCCTTGCCTTCGGTCAATATGAGCTTGCCGTCAGTAAATTCCCGTTGGAAGGACGACAGGAGTTTCGGGACAGGGTAGCAGCTCGCGATGGGGGTGATGCCGATGGACAGGCATCGTTTGTTTAATGCGACGTAATCCTGAATGCAACGGTATGCGGCGTCCATCTCTTCGATCACCCGCGTAGCGTGTTTCACAAAATCCGCCCCGGCCGAGGTGAGCCGAACGGAACGGGTGGTGCGGACAAACAGATCGACGCCCAATTCCTTTTCCAGATTGATAATGTGCTGGGACAACGCGGACTGCGATATCTTGATCTCCGCCGCAGTTTTCGAGAAGCTGCGATATTTGGCTACAGCCAGTACATATCTTAACTGATATAACTGCATATCGCAACATCCATCTAATTCGCTCAGTCCTTCCGCGATTGAAAAGAATCTTTTGTTGGATTGACTGTGATTATATCATTTTACCCACGAGATTTCAACAGGCAGACGTACAGGCAAACGAACGGCGGTTCTGAGCTATCTCATGCTGTAGAAAAAAACGTCGCCCATCGCCTGGCGCTTAATGTCTCTGCGGGACGCAAAAAGATGCTCCAGATGCACGAACGCCTCGTTAGCGGCAAACCACTGCTGCGGGGGCGGGAACTTCGTGAAATCGCCGCCAAGATAGTCCCATTTAATCCCGGAAGCGACAGTCCATGCGTTGCTGGGTTCTTTGGAAATGATCTCCAAAGCCGCGCCGAGGCGTCTGTCGTGGTGCGCTAGCATCTGTCCGATGCGCTCGCTCATGTCCGGCACTGGTTCTCTGTGGGCGGTATATAAATGCTCGACGTCCAAATCGTTCATTTTCCTCAGGTTGCTTAAATAGTCCCCCAAGCTGTCGTAGTCGAAGTTCCAGAACTTCATGTTCGGCGTGATTTTGTGAAGAAGGTGGTCACCGCTGAACAGGATCCTGTGATTTTTTTCGTAAAGGCCTATCTGCCCTGGCGTATGCCCGCTTAAATCGACAACTTCGAATTCATAGCCGCCCACCCTCAAGGTATCGCCGGGATCTTTGCTTTCGCGGTCGTACTGCTCCTCGTTTTTGTTGCGAAAGCCAGGGTGATCCGTATGCTGAAAATTATATGGGAAGCCCATGAACCTTTGTTGCTTGACCAGCTCTTTCCAAAAATGCTCGCCGACGTGGTCGCGCAACAGAACGCCGTCCCTGCTGCTGCAATAGACGGAGTTGTGTTCATTTTTGAGCTTGCCAGCGAGGCCGCAATGGTCTGAGTGGCAATGCGTTATAAGCACGTCCATTTCCTCGGTCCTCACGCCCGCCTCCTTCAACTCGGCCATAAGGACGGCCTCCGTTTCAGGGTGGTTAAAGCCAGAGTCGACGAGCAGGCTCCTGTCCCCGCCTGTACCCTTGATCAAGTAGCTGTTCAGGCTTTTTAAGGGGTTTTGCGGCAAAGGCAGTTTAATTAGGTAAATATTTTGATATACTTCCTGCATGCTTTTCCCTCCGTGTCGAGACGGGCAAAAATGTTTTTATGTCAGTCCCTCATCCAAGTCCGTTCATTATATCGGATACCATTGAACGGCGCAACAAACGCGCTGGGCAGGCGCCTTTGCTTTTTGCTGAACACGGCCCTCAGGCACCTCAATAGGCCATTGACCAGCAGTCACGCAAACATTATCGATAAATTCAGGCATATTTATTATGATTTTTAATAACTCAAAAAAACGCCAAGTGGTGATAAAATTACAAACGAGGTATCATATAGGCAGCTCATTTCAGGAATGACTAAACTTATCGAGGTGACCGCCAGTGAGGAAAACTACTTATGCGTTGATAGCAAAACGCGGGCACTGTCGCCATATGATCGTCCATTGAGAGAGGATGCCCCGTTGGAAATGATGATAAGCTTTGCGAACGCTTCCAGCGCCATTACCGCGGACAAGCTCCTTTCCGAGGCCGGAATCGTCGCGATGGTCATGCCTGTCCCGTCTGCCATACAGACGGGGTGCGGGTTTTGTCTGAGGCTGTCCCCCAAACTCCTCGCGGACGCGATAAAATTGATTGAAAGCAACGGCGTCGCATATTCTGGAGTGTTTTCAAGAACGGAAGAACAGGGAGTGAGCGCGTACAGGCCGCTCGGCCAAGGCACTGATGCGGGAGGGATATCAGTTGAAAAATGAACGATCCATTATGGCAAACTGCACGAGCGGGGGATGCGGCGCCAAAATAGGGGCAGGCGAGCTTTCCGCGTTATTGCGGGCCCTGCCGGACTTTTCGGATGAACGTCTTCTGGTCGGGTTCGACTCCAGCGACGACGCGGCAGTTTACCAGGTCGACGAGAGGACGGCCATTATTTCGACTGTGGATTTTTTCAGCCCCATGGTGGAGAACCCGCGAACGTTTGGCAGAATAGCCGCGGCGAACGCCATGAGCGACGTCTGGGCTATGGGAGGCAAGGTCCTCTTTGCGCTCAATCTCGTCTGCTTCCCAGAGGAAATGGATAAATCCATTTTAGGCGAGATGCTGTCCGGCGGGGCTGAAAAGATTATGGAAGCTGGCGCAGTGATCGCTGGCGGCCACTCGATTTACGATAAGGAGCCCAAATACGGCCTGGCCGTGACCGGCATTGCCCCAGGCGGTTCTTTCATACGGAACGACAGCCCATCCGTCGGTCACAGGCTGATATTGACAAAACCACTTGGAGTTGGGATAGTTATGGCCGCACTGCGTGGCGAGATAGCTGACGAAACTTCCGTCGCAGCGGCCGTTGCATCCATGGAACGGCTGAATAAGGCTGCTTCGGAAAAGATGACGGCGGGATACAATGTGAGCGCCTGTACAGACATCACCGGGTTTGGCCTTTTGTCGCACATTTTGGAGATGACGGCGGACAGGGTGAGCGTCCGCCTTTTCTGCGACAATCTGCCGGTTATTCCACAGGCAGTATCGTATGCCGAGGAGTATTTGCTGACGGCAGCAGGGCAGAGGAATCGGAATCACGTAAGCGAGCGCGGCGTGAGCGTCGCTAAATTACCGTTTGCCACGCAGGAACTGCTGTTTGACCCTCAAACCTCAGGAGGGTTGCTCATATCAGTGGACAGCGACGAAGCCGAGTCATTGTTGCTGGCGATTCAGGACGGCGACCCGTGCGCGTCGATAGTAGGCGAAGTCGTTCCAAAAGTGGATGCTCCAGTCGATTTCGCGTAAACAAGCCGGCGCAGCGCATTCTTATCAAGTACCGCACAGCTAAATCTGCACCTTCATAACGATAATTTTATATCTGGGAGGCGGTATTATGCAAACGCTAGATGTCCTGGGGCAGCCCTGCCCTATCCCTGTGATCAAGGCGAAAAAAGCGCTGGCCGAACCGCAGACGGATGGAGTGTTGGTCTTGGTCGATAATCGCATTGCGGTGCAAAACCTGGAGAAGATGGCGGAGGGGAGCGGCTATGGCTTTTCTTTCAATGAGGAGAGCGAGAACCGCTTTCTCGTCACCATCACGCGCGGCGATTCAAAGGGCGCTTCCCCTGAAGAAAAAGCAAAAAACGATCTTAGGGTAAACAACGCCCCAGGCGGCCTGGTGATCCTGATCGGCGCCGATCATCTTGGCGAAGGCGCAGAGGAGCTGGGCAAAATGCTCTTAAAGGGCTTTGTCTTCTCGCTCACCCAGCTCGACCCCCTGCCTGAAGCAATAATCTTCCTGAACGGCGGCGCCCGCATGACAGCGGAGGGCGCCGTCACAGTGCCGGATCTGCTGGCGCTTCAGGGCATGGGCGTCACCCTGCTGACTTGCGGAACCTGCGCTAATTTTTATGGCATTACGGATAAAATCGTCGCGGGCGCCATTACGGACATGATGGATATAGTAAACCGCATTTCCCGCGCAGGGAGGCTGATCGCTGTATAGATGTGATTTTGGCAGACGAAGAATATCGCCCTTGCGCGGAAGGTGTGGGATGTTATGACGGCAAATCAGATGACCGCTGTCCTTCGCGGCGGCGGTGACTTAGCTACTGGCGTAGCTCAAAAGCTCTGGCGGGCAGGCTTTACCCTGGTTATCCTGGAATTGCCCTATCCGACTACGGTTCGCCGCTCCGTGGCCTTATCCAGCGCCATGACGGAAGGCGTGGCGCTGGTGGAGGATCTGACGGCACGACGAATCAGTGACCCGTCCGAGTGCCTGGCACTGTGGGGAAAGGGAGAGATCCCGGTTTTGGCCGACCCGCTATGCGACACGCTCTCCTATCTGCGGCCGATTTTTCTTGTGGACGCGACTGTCGCGAAACGCAACCTGGGCACTTCCCGCGACATGGCACCGGTGACTGTCGCGCTTGGGCCAGGCTTTACCGCCCCCACGGACGTGGATGTGGTGGTGGAGACCATGCGGGGCCATGATCTAGGGCGTCTGATAACGGAAGGGGAGGCACTGCCCAACACAGGCGCGCCGGGAGAAATCGGGGGCAAAACGACGGAACGTGTCGTATTCGCCCCGCAGGACGGCGTAATCACTCACCGTCACAAAATAGGCGACCTCGTAAGCCAGGGTGAGACGATTTTTTTTATCGACGACACCCCCATACCATCGCCCATTGACGGCACGTTGAGGGGATTGATCGCGAAGATGGCACAGGTCTCCAAGGGCCTCAAGTGCGCCGACGTAGACCCTCGCCCAGGCGCTCGGGCGAATTGTTTCAGCATATCGGACAAAGCACGCTGCCTGGGCGGGTCTGTGCTGGAAGCCTGTCTTTATCTAGGCCGTCAAAAAGGGATTCTCTGACATGGAATTTAAGCAATTAGAGGCTTATGTGAAGGTTTATGAAACACAAAGTTTTTCCAAGGCATCGAAGGAGATGTTCTTGTCCCAACCGTCGATCAGCTCGTACATCAACGCGCTGGAAAAAGAGACGCAGACGCGGTTGATTTATCGGTCCACAAAAGAGTTCCTGCCCACGAAATCAGGGAAGTTGTTTTATGAATACGCGAAGGACATACTCTCGCTCCGTGAAAAATCGCTGTTCTCCCTGAAAAGTTTTTCTGACAGCACCACCGGCAACGTCACCATACTGGCCTCGTCGGTCCCCGCGCAATATATTTTGCCTGAAATGCTGGGAGAGATTCACAAGCTGTATCCCAACATAACCTTTAACCTGGAACAGATGGACTCATCCGATGTCGTGAGAGGCATTTCCGCGCACAAAGGCGAGGTGGGGGTCGTCGGCGCGAGGATAGAAAACCCGAAGTGTGCCTATAAGGACTTTATGTCGGAAAGATTGACGCTGATCGCGCCAAACGAGGACCGTTTTCAGAGGATCGGCCCGGGCGATATCCCGCGTTTACTGCGCAACGAATATTTTGTCATGCGGGAATCCGGTTCCGGCACGAGGCTGGGGTATGAGTTTTTTTTGAAAAAAATAGGGATCAAGCCTGATGACCTGAAGGTGAGCGCCTACTTTGACAACACGCAGGGCATTATCCACGCCGTGGCGAGCGGGCTTGGCATTTCTTTCGTTTCAGAGCTGGCCGCGAAGCGCTACATCGACCAGAGCGCGGTAATCCAGATCCGTGTCGAATCCCTGCCCGAGAGGAATTTCTATATCATCCAAAAGAAAAACAGCGTCGTCACGCCAACGGTCGAGGTGTTCGTCAATTTCCTCCGCTCGCGCGCCTCCAAATACGATAATCGCCAGGAGGCCGTCTCATGACGGACAGACGCCCCTCTACCACCTGCCCTTGTCTCCCGCGCAAACGCAGGCCCCCACGGCGCCGGCAAACAGCGCGAGCTCGTGGGTGATCACGTCGAGGCTGATCGCCTGGGCGATTATCCTTATAAGCAGCGCCGATTTTGAAAGCCCTCCGGTCATTAAGAGCGGCGCCGTGCCGGTGAAGCCGACCTTGCCAGTCATCTGCCGGATTTTCTGCGCTATTGACTGAAGCACGCCCGTCATGATCTTCGACCTGTCCTTTTGCATGGCCAGCAGCCCTATGATTTCTGACTCGGCAAAGACTGCGCACATATTGTTCACAGGGATCGCTTCGTCAGGGTCGGCAAATTCATCTATGTCCTCCAGACGTAATCCCAGCCGCTCGCATGACATGTTCAAAAAACGCCCCGTCCCTGCGGCGCATTTATCATTCATCATAAAATTCGTCACCCTGCCGCCCTCTATCTGAATGACCTTGCTGTCCTGCCCCCCTATGTCGATTACGCCCTCTATGCCGGGCGCAAGGTTCATGCCTCCGAACGCGTGGCAGGTTATCTCCGTGAACGAGCAATCCGCAAAATCTATTGCCTCGCGCCCGTAACCTGTGGATGAGACGCATACGTCGCCGCGGCTCAAGGAATTTCTTTTCAAGATGCACCCCAGGCTCTCCGCCGCGGAAAGCCCAGGGTTCCAGCCTGTTTTCACAGCCAGCGCGTCCGTCACGCCCTTCCCGTCAAATAGGGCCGTTTTGCACAGCGCGGAACCGGAGTCTATCCCGACGAACCATTTTGTCATGGAAGCATTTCGATAAACGCCGCCAGCCTCGTCTTCAGCTGGGCCGCGTCGGACGTGGAGTAGTCCGTCTCAACGCTGGTAAACGGCACGTTCTCCTTTTGCATCAGCTTTCTTATCATGGCCGTCTCGACGGCGTATGTGTGGCAGGCCTGCAGGGTCATCTCGACAACCCCGTCGACCTTAAATTCCTTCACGAGCCTTGACAGAAGCTCGTACCTGTTGTTATTGGGCGTCATCACGGAACAGCCTATTTGCAGGTATCTGTCGGCTATGGCCTTATATGGCTCATCGTTTTCATCGACCAGCCGTTCCGCCGTTTTTGCGCCCATGCAGTTCTCATAGGCAACCACGACGCCGCCTGACTCCTCGATGGCCTTTACGATCTTTTCGGTCGCTCCCGCCAGCGGGCAACCTGTGATGAGTATCCTCTTCGCGGACTCCGGGACATTCCTCGCGCCATTTTCGTAATCCTGTTTAATCTTGTCGATCGTAGCCCTCAGCTCTTTGTTCTTTTGTGCGTAATCAAACTTGAACTGCGAACCGTATAAAACTTTCAGTTGTTCCGTGCCGGTAATGGGGGGAGGGCACGATTTGCTGAGTTCGTAAAATTCTTTCAGCAGCTTGCGTTCCTCATTTTTTACCCTGATTGCCCTTTTGATACTTTCATCGGTTATGTCGACCCCAAATTCCTCTTCAATCTTATCTTTTAAGAGCGAGACCTCCTTGCGCCACATTTCTTTTGCGGTCTCGCCGCTTTGAGTCTGCGGAAGCTGCATCACGTGGACTTTCTTAAAATCCGAAAGGAGTTCGTACATCTTCTTTTTGCCGTCGCACGTGGTCTCGCCAACAATTAAATCGGAGAAATATATGTACGGGCACTTCTCTGTAATAGCGAAACCGTAGCTGGATTTTACAAGCGGACAGAGGTTTCTCGGCAAAACCTTTTCAGCCTCTGCGATCGTCTCGTCGCTGAAGGCGCAAATGCCTACAGGGACCGCCCCGGCTGCCAGGACGACCTCCACTGGGCTGTATGTGCAAAATACCCCCACCACGTTTTTGCCCTCGTCCTTCAAATTCTTAACCGTAAGAAACCCCTGTTTCCTGGCGTCAGCAAAACCCTCGAACTGGCTTGGCAAGGCACTTCCGCTCACTGCCGATCCCTCCATGCTATTTCAAATTTTTTTGCTTCCTCGTGTGTCTCTATGATAACCCATGAAGATGCGACAGCGCCAATATTGCTTTTAAATGAATGAGGCGGGGTTTATCAGGAATTTTTATATATGGCTGTCAGGTTGTTTCAAGAATATGCCCAGGCTTTTCGGCTCTCTTCGCGAACCGAAGCGCGACAATATCATAAAAGCTATAATCCCAGACAGGCTTGGAGCCGTTTGCCTATATTGGCTTCCTCCGCCCTGCTGTACTCCAGCAATTCGCCGTTGCGCGCAATCTGCTCTTCGAGCCTTGCCCTTAAATCGAGGCAGCGATTTCCCAGACGCAGACGCGATAATGAGTGCCTCAGGTTTTCCTCGGATTTCAGGACTCCCACGCAGGGTTTATTTCCCGACAGGATTCGCTCCAGCGCACTCATAAACCGGGGCGACTCAAGTTCGATGCCGCCGATCTCATCCAGCAAAATCAGTTTGCAGCCGTCTCTTTGACTCGCCGTCCTGGCGGCGTCGATGGCTTCGTCCAGCACGGATCTGTCCATCCTGCCGCGAAAGATAAACACGCCGTCCATATCCGCCGCGTATGCCGTCACGAGGGGCGGGTAGCTTCCGTTCGCCTGCGCGACGCGGAAGCCTGCGGGCTCATCGCCTTCCATGACCCGCTGCACGACAAAGCCCGCCAGATATGCCTGGCGCGGCAACAACGCCCTTCGCAAAAACGTGGATTTCCCGGCCACGCGGGGGCCGTACAAAAACAGATGCAAATCAGCCCGAACCCTGGAGCATCATGTAGCGCCCGCCATGCTCCAGTATCTCTATATTGCCGTAAATAAGGGCGAGGCACCCGTGGATGGAATCCTTTGTCGCGGTTTTCATCTTTAACTCGCCGATGACGCTCCCATCTTGCAGCAGTATGAGCCGGTCGCAATAAGCCAGGGCAAAGTTGGGGTCGTGCAGCGTTATGAGCCCCGCTTTGCCCTGGCTGTGAATCAGATCCCTGATTTTAGCCAGCATCCTGTGGCGGTTGAGAAAGTCCAGCGCGCTGTCCGGTTCGTCCATCAGCATAGCGGGCGTGTCCTGCACGAGCGTGCGGACCAGGATTACCATCTGTTTTTGGCCTTCGCTGAGTTGCGCGAAATCCTCGTCGATCAGCTCTATGAGCCCCATCTTTTCGATAGTCTCCGTCGCCTGTTCCAGGTCTTTCTTCGTCGGCGAATCGAGCAGGCCCAAATGCGGGTTACGCCCCATCAGCACCACGTCGAGCACCGGCACGCCCTGCATTTTGCTGTGCCGCTGCGGGATATGGGAGATAAAACGCGCCCGCCTGTGTTCGTGAAAGCCGGTGCAGTCCATCTCGCCGACGAAGCACCGCCCGCTGTCCAGGGTCAAAAGACCGCTGACGGCCTTTAGCAGGGTGGTCTTGCCGGATCCGTTGAGACCAAGCAACGTGCAGAGTTCACCACGCTCGATCGTGATGTTCACATCCCGCACGACAGGCTTGCCGCCGTATCCAGCCGTGACGTTCTCGAGCCGCAGCAACCCGCTCACGCCCTCCTTGCTCTCCCGCGCCGCATGAAATAGATCAGGAAGGGGACGCCAATAAAAGTCGTCAGGATGCTGACGGGGATCTCGGCGCTGTAGACGGAGCGCGCGAAACCATCGGACACGAGCAGGATAAACGCCCCCGCTAAAGAGGCGAAGACGCTGGACGCAAAGCTCACGCGCTTGAGCAGCAATCGGGCGATGTGAGGGGCAATGAGCCCCACGAAATTGACCAGCCCTGAGAGACAGATGACCGAGGTGACCATCAGCGTGGAGAATGAAAGGACCAGGGAGCGGATGAGCTTCAGGCGCACGCCCAGCGTCCTGCTCTCGTCATCCTCCAGGCCGAGCAGCGCGATATGTCTTCTCATCAGCACGATGCCAGCCAGCCCTGCGAGGAAAAAAGGCAAGATGGCCGTCAATTTGGAAGCTGTTATGTTCCCAAAGCTGCCCATTGACCAAAACTCAATGGCGGCCAGCTCTTTCTCCGGGTCGGCAAAAAATTTCAGAATCATGATACAGGCTTCTGACACCGCCTTGAGGATAATTCCGGCCAGGATGTACGTCGTGGTGTTTGCCTGGTTGGTTTTCCGCACGAGCGATACGACGAGCAGCATCACCAGCAAGCCGCTCAGGAACGACAACGAGGCAGTCAGGAGCGTGTTGTACCCAAACAGCACGATAGCCACGGCTGCCCCGAGATTCGCTCCGTTTGCCACGCCGATGATATCGGGCGAGGCCAGGGGGTTCTTGAAGATCGTCTGGTAGACAGAACCCGTCATGCCCAGGCCAATGCCGGCAAGCATCGCCATTACAGTGCGTGGGAACCGCAGCGTCAAAAACACGTTTCTCTTGATATCGCTGATTTGTCCGCCTGATATTATCGTGAAAATCTCGGGGACGCTCAACGGGTACTTGCCGACACAGCAGGAGACGACGAACGCGACCGCCACCAGGGCCACCGCGAATATAAGCGCGCGCTTTTCGGCGCGGTCACAGGGCATACGCTATTTTCCGATCAAAGCGGCGTCGATTTCCACCCCGTAGAATTTACTGTAAAAGCTCGCCGCGTCGCCCTGTAAAGCTTTCAGTGGGTATACATCCCCGTGGAGCGCGTTCAGCATCCAGCGAATGCCCAGCGTACAGGAGGGGACTGGCATATCCCACGCCTCGAAGTCGTTGGGCATTTTATATATTTTCCCCTCTTTTACGGCGGCGATATCCGCGAGCTGGGCGTCCTTTAAAATATCGCCTTTAGCGTAGCTCGCCTCGGCCGGGATTACAATTACGTCTGGGTTCATCGCGATGACCTGCTCGTAAGAGACGCTCGTCCAGTTATCGCCGTCAACCCCCCGCGCGGCGTTGACGCCGCCTGCCGCGTCGATGAGGGACGCCTGATACATATCCTTCGGGGCGGTCGAGAGATAACCGCTGTAGCCCGCCATATAGACGGACGGCCTTTCAGAAATACCCTTCGTCAGTTCGGCCACCGCAGCAAGTTCGCCGTTGTAATAACCGACGAGCATCGCGGCTTTGTCCTCAGCCCCAGTCGAACGGCCTATAAGCGTGATCATTTCGACCAGATCCCTGTGATTTTCAGGGTTGACCAAAATCGCCGGGATCCCCAGTTCGGCCAGCATGTCCGCGCTGTCCCTGAGACGCTTTGGAAGTATGACGAGGTCGGGTTCCAACGCAACGCAGGCCTCCAGGTTGAACTCCTTCGCTGTGCCGACGTTGGGCAGTTTGAGAAGCTTCTGCGCCGCCAGCGCATAGATTGGGCGGATGTCGGCTTTTGCCTCGATGCCAACCATCCTGTCCGTCAACCCCAACGCGATGCACGTAGAGGACGAGATATAATATCCGCTGACGATCCTGTCAGGCAGCCCGTTGATTGTGACTTCACGGCCGGCCTGATCGGTAACGGTGATTTTCGCCGCTTCCGCCGCCTGTCCTGTCGTTGCCGCCTGGCAGACAGAAACGGACAGCGATAGGACAATTAAGAGCGCAAGCAACAGGCATAACGGTTTGTTCGTTGATTTTTTCATCTTCCTCGTCCCTTCGCATGTAAAATATCTCGACTGCCCCATATTTTTACTACATTTTCGATCATTTGTAAAGCAACCCGACCCTTTGATACGCGCTGAAGTTCAAATCGACGCATACAGCGTTGCAGAACATTGTTTTCCCGTCCCCGTATGTGATGTGAGAGGTTTCGCTGAGTGTGCGAGGTAAGCGCGTTGAGATTCAATACGGCCATACCCCCCGCGATCCTTTGCCTTCGCGGGACGCGGGGGACATGGCCTGTTCGCGTTGATAAAAGGGCGTCAGTTCACGAGATCGAGGATTTTATCCTGCGGCAGGCCGGCGATCTTAGACACGGCCTCCGGGGAATCCCC
>JAIRNC010000079.1 GCA_031258255.1 Synergistaceae bacterium | reverse complement strand
CGTTATCCTCGCCTCGTCGCTCTGCCTACTGACGTTGACTGCCACGACGGTGGCCAAAAGGCCGATGATCACGACGACGACCATGATCTCGACAAGGGTGAACCCGCTTCTCTTTTTATCATGCATTTCATTACCTCCAAATCAGAGTCTCACGGCGCACAACGCCCCTTTGCGCCCTGTGGTCAAATCCGCACAGTCCGACGGGGCTGCTTGACTTGCGTGGGGCGCGGCGTGATAATAATAAAATTGCGGACTTCCCCCGCCACGGTTTGACTTTACGGCGCGTACGTTAATGAAGTCTGCCGATACGCAAGGGTACAACGCGGCATTATATCACGTCGGCCTTGGCGTTGTACATGAGAGAAAATCAGCGCGCGGGCGAGATTTTACGAGGTGAAGGGCTTGGATCGGGCAGTAAAAATCGATAAATTAAAGAAAATCAGGAATTTCAGCATCATTGCGCACGTCGACCACGGCAAATCCACGCTGGCGGATCGCCTGATAGAGAGCACCCACACGGTGGATGGGCGCAACATGAAGTCGCAGCTCCTCGACATGCTGGAGCTGGAGCGTGAGCGTGGCATCACGATAAAGCTCGTTCCCGTCCGCATGAACTACGAGGCCGCAAACGGCGAAAAATACGTCCTCAACCTCATAGACACGCCAGGACACGTTGACTTCAACTACGAGGTATCGCGATCCCTGGCCGCCTGCGAAGGGGCGATACTGGTAGTAGACGCCGCCCAGGGGGTGGAGGCGCAGACGGTCGCAAACGCCTACCTTGCCGTGGAGCAGAACCTCGATCTCGTGCCGGTCTTCAACAAGATAGACCTGCCCTCCGCGTCCCCTGAGCGCGTGGCGCGGGAGATCGAGGAGGTCATAGGGCTGGACGCGTCCGGCGCGATCTTGGCCAGCGCCAAGGACGGCACCGGCATCTCAGAGATCCTTGAGCGCATCGTCACGGACATAAGGCCGCCGGAGGGAGACCCGGACAAGCCCCTGTCGGCGCTCATTTTCGACTCGGTCTACGACAACTACAGGGGCGTCATCAGTTACGTCAGGGTCGTCGACGGCGAGCTGGCGCCGGGCAAGACGGTGTCCTTCATGGCCACTGGCGAGGTTTACGATGTGGAGGAGGTGGGCGTCTTCACGCCTGCGATGTCCCCCGTGGAGTCGCTGGGGCCGGGAGAGGTGGGCTACATCGTGGCCGGCATCAAGTCACTGGCGGACGCGAGCGTGGGCGACACCATAACGGACGCGCGAAAACCGGCGGCGTCCCCCCTGCCGGGTTACAGGCGCGTAAAACCCGTCGTGTTCTGCGGGTACTACCCCATAGAGCGGGAGGAGATAAACGCCCTCCGCGACGCGCTGGAGAAGCTGCAGATCAACGACTCTGCCATTACCTTCGAGCCGGAGTCGTCCGCCGCGCTGGGCTTCGGGTTCCGCTGCGGCTTTTTGGGCCTGCTCCACATGGAGATAGCGAAGGAGCGGCTGTACCGCGAGTTCGGCGTCGAGCTGGTCGCCACCGCGCCAAACGTCGTATACCAGATAAAGCTCACGGACGGCGGAGTCACAGAGGCGCGCCGGCCGTCCGACTTCCCGGCGGACGCGGCGAAGGTCGATGAGGTATTGGAACCATACATAAGGATGACGGCGTTCCTGCCGGACGATTACGTGGGGCCCGTGATGCAGCTCAGCCAGGAGAAGCGCGGCGTTTACGTCAGCATGGACTACATAGCGCAGGGGCGTGTCCGGCTGGTCTACGACCTGCCGCTGGCGGAGTTCATAATGGACTTTCACGACAGGCTGAAATCAGCGACCCGTGGCTACGCGTCGCTGGACTACGATCATATCGGCTACAGGGCCTCAGACCTCGTCAAGGTCGACATCCTCATACAGGAGGAGCCGGTGGACGCATTCAGCTTCATCTGCCACAGGGACGCCGCCTACAGCAGGGGCCACACCGTCGCCGTCAAGCTGAAGGAACTCATACCGCGCCAGTTGTTCGAGGTGCCGATACAGGCGGCCATAGGCAAGAAGGTCATAGTGCGGACGAACGTGAAGGCCCTCAGGAAGGACGTGCTCGCCAAGTGCTACGGCGGGGACATTACGAGGAAGCGCAAGCTGCTGGAAAAGCAGAAGGAAGGCAAGAAGCGCATGAAGCAGGTAGGGCGGGTATCGATCCCGCAGGAGGCCTTCATGGCGTTCATGGACGTCTCCGGGGACGACGGGAAGTAATGGCGCCTGTTTACGGTCAGGCCCTGATGGCAGGCAGCGGGGGGCTTTTGGTGTAATGAGTCTGAGCGGTGCTTTCACGGACGGGCCGGGCAGGGGGATCCTGAGCGGTAAGGCCGACCTGGGCAACGACAATCCGATGTTCGCTATTTTAAAGCTCGCGATACCGTCGATGGGACTCTTCGTCTTCAACACCTTGCTGCATCTGGTGGACACGATATTCGTCTCGTGGCTCGGGGAGTTGCCGATGGCCGCCATGTCCTTCACCGGCCCCGTCAACATGTGCATGTTCGCCACGCTGGAGTGCGTTGCGAGCGGTTCTATCTCCCTCATGGGGCGGAGCCTTGGGAGGGGGGACGTCCGTTCCGCCAGGCACATCGCTCAGAGCGGGCTGTCGCTCCTATACGTCGTCTGCCTCATATCGTCGCCGCTCGTGCTGCCGTTCGTCTCGAACGCGCTCTTCTCCGAGATAGGCGCGGGCGGCGACGATACGCTGCTCGACCTCTGCTGGAAGTACAACATGTGGGTTCCCATGATGCTGCCGTTTCTCGGGTACACCTACATGGCCAACACGGTATTCCGCGTCCAGGGCGACACTCTGACGCCGTTCAAGGCGATATCGCTCGCAAACGCCATAAACATCGCCCTCGACCCAATACTCATCTTTTACTTCGGCTGGGGCATCTCCGGCGCGGCCATCGCGACGTGGATTTCGCGCATCGCCTCGTCCATCTACATACTGTACCGCCTGGAAAAGAGCAGCGCGATCGTCATCCGCCCGGTCACGCTGCCGCGGAGGAGTCTCGTCAATTACTGGAGGCACATACTGTGGATCGGCGTCCCAGTGGCCCTCTCAACGGCCAGCACCGCCCTCGGCATGGGCAGCGTCAACAAGATACTGGCCTCGTCCTTCGGGCACAGGGCCGTCTCGTCATGGATGCTGGGCATAAGGGTGGAGGAGCTGGCGTTCAACTTCCTGTCCGGCATAAACGTGGCCTTGACGCCGTTCATCGCCTTCAACTACGGCAAGAGGGACCCGCAGCGCATGAAGGATGGTTTCAAAGCGGCGCTCTTCATCGCCTTTGTCCTGGTGGGCGGCATGGGCGCCGTGATCTATGCCTACCCTCGCGTTTTTTTGGCGATTTTCAGGCCGGAAGCTGAAATTGCCGCCACCGCCGCGCGGTCGATCCGCTGCTCCGTCCCCGGATACCCCTTCAACATCTTTCTGGTGCTGTCCAGCGGCGTCTTCGTGGGGACCGGCTACTCGCTCTTCGGGACGATGACGCAGCTCATGCGCTCCATCGTGTTCAGGGTGTCTGCCGCCTGGATCTTTTCGCGCTTTTTCGCGTTCGAGGACATCTGGTGGTTCCAGTCCCTCTCCTTCTTCCTGGGCAGCATCGTAGCGTTCTCGCTCATAACGCATCTTTTCCGGCGGATAAGGGCGGAGCTGTCCCAGCCGGGGGAGAAGGGGTAACCTTGATTTAAGTGACGCCGCGCGAGACAGGGCCGCGCTCACTTTACGTCCACGTCCCCTTCTGCGAGTCGAAATGCCCCTACTGCGCCTTCGCCTCTGCGGTCAAGCGCCCGGGCGACGAAGGGGCGTATCTCGGTTCGCTCAGAGAGGAGGCGGCCTCCAGATCGAGCATAGCCGGCGGCCGCCTCCTCACGCTCTACATAGGCGGCGGCACCCCAACTGCCCTATCCCTCGGTGCCTGGCGCGAACTCATCGCCGTCATAGGCGGCGCATTCAAGCTGGCGTCTGACGCGGAGGTGACGGTTGAGGCGAACCCCGGTTCATTGTCGCGCGAGCATATAGAACTCTGGCGGGGTTTTATAAATCGCGTCAGCGTCGGCGTGCAGAGCTTTAACGACGACGACCTGAAATTCTTAGGGCGCGCCCACGACTCCGGGCAAGCGACAGAAGCCGTCGAGATGTGCGTTTCCGCCGGTTTTCAGACGAGCGTGGACCTCATGTTCGGCCTGCCTGGAGGTCCGCTGCGGGACGGGGAGCCAGAATACGGCGGGCAGACGCTCCGGGGCTGGGCCGGAAACCTGCGCCGCGCCGCCCGTACCGGGGCAGGGCATATTTCCGTCTACCAGCTCACGATAGAGCCGGGGACGACATTCGGCGGTTTAAATTTCCCCAAGTCCGCGCTCACCGACGGCTACCTGCCCTACAGGTACGCTCAGTGGTGTCTGCCGCGCAGAGGATACGCCCAGTACGAGGTGGCGAGCTTTTCCAAGCCGGGCCAGGAATCCCGGCACAACCTGAACTACTGGGCAGACGGCGAGTACATAGGCTTAGGCCCCTCCGCCTGGAGCTATATTGGCGGGGTGAGGTCACAAAATGCCCAAACCTTGGACGAGTACGCGCGGATGATAGCTCAGGGCAAAAGCGCGTCCGTCTACGAAGAACGCCTCCCCCCGGCGCAAGCCGCCAGACAGGCGGCGGTGCTGGCGCTCCGTGCGGAGCGGGGCATAGACTGGCGTTCGTTCGAGGAAAAGCACGGCAAGGCCATGAAGGACGAAATATCCGAGAAACTGAACCGCTTCCCGGAATCACTGGTGAGGAACGACCCCCGCCGCGCCAGCCTCACAGCAGCTGGTCTCAGAGTCGCGAACAGGGTCTGGGAGGAGATCATATGAGAATAATGACCTGTTTGATTTAGAATCGGAATAACCTCAGGGGAACCCTATCCAGCAACAACCACGCACAAGGTTTATATTGACTAATCACATAAAATTCGCCAATGCATATAGACATTACAAATTAGTTAATATATAATAATAGATGATTAACGCATATACAATTTATAAACTCAAAAATACGCTGGGAGGGAACGACCGTGGAATTGCAACTATGGCAAATCGTTTTACTTACTCTGTGGGCCGGTTTATCCATAACCGACCAAATGACGTATAACTTAGGTTTTAACGGTATCATTCAAACAGGCATATTCGCTGGCATTGTGACCGGCAACCCGCTCCTGGGACTTGGTGTGGGTGGAATTTTGCAATCCTACGCCTTGGGGATCGGCACTTATGGCGGCACGTCCGTACCTAATTGGCAGGCTGCGGCTATCATTGTAACAGCTCTGGCTGGCAGCACGGACAACGTAGCTTCTACCATCGCCATCATCGGTATCCCGGTTGCCGCTCTCACGATACAGCTTGACGTCATAGGCAGGTTCGCGAATACTTTTTTCCAGAACTGGGCGGACAAACACGCTGCAAAGGGAGACGGGGTGAAAGTCCATTTCATAAACCAGCTCGGCCTGTCTACTTTTTTGATATCCCGCATGGCGCCCGTATTCATCGGCCTGCTGTTGGGTCCGGCGCTGATAGATACAGTGAGGGAATATATGCCCGAATGGCTTTCTATGGGCTTTACCATAGTCAGCAAGATATTCCCGGCGGTCGGCTTCAGCATCTTGTTGAGATATCTTCCCACTAAGAATTACATTCAGTATCTTATTATAGGTTTCAGCCTTGCGGCGTGGTTCAACGCGCCAATACTTGCCGTTTCAGTGATAGGGCTGGCCGCCGCGATCATCGTTTATAAACAGGAAGGAACCGCCGTGACTGCGGGCGCGTCAAATATGAACACTGGAGATGATTACGATGAGTAAGGTCAAGATGACTAAACAAGAACTCAGGAAAATGTCGTTCAGGTGGTCGTGGAATCGTTCGCTTTCCTGGAATTATGAGAAAATGATGAGCCTCGGCTATCTCACCACGCTCGCGCCGTTCCTTGATAGGATCTATGCCGATGACGAAGAGGCCAGGCAGAGGTCTTATGCTGTTCATAGCCAGTTTTTCAATACGGAACCAAATTTTGGGAACGTAATACTTGGTATGAACGTCGCCATCGAGGAAGAGCTGGGCAAAGACGGCATTGATACGGCACAGGGTGTCAAGACCTCCCTGATGGGGCCTTTTGCCGGGATAGGCGATACGCTCTTCGGCGTCATCAGCAGCACCATCCTCGGATCCATCGCCGTTGCCACCGCTGTGGAGGGCAGTTACGTAGGAATCGCGCTGTGGATTATGTGGAACATCTTCGTCCTTTTCTTCCTGCGCCCGGCGATGTTCACTATGGGCTACAATCAGGGCATAAAGCTCGTCACCAACCTCAGCGGTCAGTTGAAACGCTTCACCAACGCCGCCTCCGTCCTCGGCTTGACAGTAGTCGGCGCCATGATTGCGTCTATGGTCGGCGTTAAATTCGGGGCTTTCGAGTTTTTTGGCACTACATTCGACATTCAGGCCGGGATAGCGGACAAAATCATGCCGAAATTGGGTTCTGCGCTGGCGGTAGCGCTCTTTTACTATCTGCTGGGCAGAAAAGGCGTCAACCCGAACAGGCTGATATGGATAGTCATGATCGTGACCCTAGTGTTGTCATATATGGGTATCCTCGTTACCCCGTAAACGTTCCGCCTGGATCGCTGCGGATTTATGATTGGCGTGAATCGGGAAACTCGGCAGAGCATAAAGGAAGGGAAGAATGAAAATAAGCGGCGAAAAAATATGGCTGAACGAGAAATTTGTCCCGGCGTCTCTCTCCGTCGAAGGGGGCAAGATAATTAACATTTCCCAGGAGTCCAGGGAGTCGGACATCGATTTCGGGTCGAATCGCGTCATCCCAGGCCTTATCGACGTCCATACGCACGGTTACGGCGGCGGGGATGCTTCGGACGGTGACCCTGATACGATCAGAAACTGGGTAAAGTATTATCCCAGCGAAGGGGTAACGACATTTCTGCCGGGTACCGTCACCAGGAGCGAGGCCAGGCTGATTTCAGCCCTGCGCTCGATCAGGTGCGTCATCGAAGAACTCCGTGAAAGCGGCTGCATTTGCGGTGCCGGCATTCACGGTATTTTCTTTCAGGGCCCTTACACTTCTCACGAGTTCAAGGGCGCTTATGACCCTTACCTTATTCAAAGGCCGGACGTAAATCAGTTCAAGATGTTCAATGAGGTCTCAGGCCACAACATCAGGCTCGTCGGGTTGGCAGTGGAGAAAGATGAAAACCACGCCTTGCTCAAATATTGTGTTTCAGAAGGCATCATGGTCAGCATGGGACACTCCGGCGCAAGTTTCGAAGAAGCAGAACAGGCGGCCAAGGAAGGGGCCCTCACCATAACCCATTGTTTCAATAACATGATAGGCTTGCATCACAGAGAGCCGGGGCTGCCGGGCGCAGCCCTTTCTATCGACTCTATTTATGCCGAGGTAATTGCGGATGGGGTACATATACATCCGGCGGTTGTTAAAATTATTGGCCGTTCCAAGGGGAAGGATAAGCTCATTGTGATCACGGACTCGTCTCGCTACAAGGGTCTGCCTCCAGGCAGATACGAATCGGTAGATCGTAAGGTCACCATAGGATCTGACGGCGTCGGCAGACTCGATTCAGGCAAACTGGCTGGAAGCTGCGTGACGCTCATTGACTCTGTGCGAAACCTCATGGAAATTGCGGGTCTCCCGGAAGCTACGGCGATCAACGCGGCAACGTCGAACCCGGCTAATATGCTGGGCATAGGTGACAGGAAGGGTTATCTCGCACCCGGCTACGACGCGGACATCGCGGTGTATGACGATAACTATAAAATCCTGCAAACTTTCTGTATGGGGCAAAAGATGCTGTGATCCTCTCCCCATGATTTCATCTACAAGGAACGAAGGTGCTGAGACATTGGAAGAACAGGGGAAAACTATACGGATGTACGATTATATACTTCAAGAGGAGCGCATACTGCTGGATCTTCTTGACAGCAGGAAGAAATATACCGACGAATTTGCCATGTATATGTCGTCTCATGAAGTGAGAGAAGTCGTCATCTCCGGCTCAGGGACGTCGTATCACGCGGCGCTCGCTTCCAGGCGGTTTCTGGAGGAGATATTCGGAATCCGGGTAAGGGCTGAATACCCGTTCATGGTCAAGGACATGCAGTCGGTTTATGACCCTGCGACGGTCTGTATCGGAATATCTCAGGGCGGCAACAGCCAATCCACAATGGACATGCTCGACAAGATGGGCGAGTTCGGGGTCATGAGGTTCGCCATAAGCGAAAACGCTAAAGCGGCCGTGTTCGACAGGGCGGAGGCAAAAGCGTTGATGGAGATAGGGCCGGAATTGAGCGTCGCAAAGACAAAGGGGTACGTGGCGACGATAGCCAT
>JAIRNC010000061.1 GCA_031258255.1 Synergistaceae bacterium | reverse complement strand
CACCGATACCCCGCAGTCTCTGCTGCGGGGTAGTTCATCTTGCCATCGCATTAAGCCCACACGGTCTGCGGCTCGATGTGATAGCGGGTTAAGCACCTCTGTTCCAGAACCGCGATCATCCGCCGATCGATACCCTTAGCCCGAAGCTCTCCAGGGTCGCTGCGGCGTTTCTCAGGGAATTTTCAGTTGGAGGGGCCAGCCCACAGAGGTCGAATTTCATCTTCCAGCGGTCGTGCTTGTCCTCCGCCGCGCCGTGATACGGCAAAAGGAAAAGGTTTATCTGGAGCACGGAATTCAGGCCGGAGAGGAATTTTCCGGCTGACCTGATGTTCTTTGCATCTGAGTTGAGGCCTGGGATGAAGGGCATCCGCGCCCATATCGCCGCGCCTGAGCCAGACAGCATGGAGATGTTCGAAAGGATGATATCGTTGTCGACGCCTGTAAACTCCCTGTGTTTATCCGCGTCCATGATCTTGACGTCGCACAGGAACAGATCAGTGGAGCGTGCAGCCTCCATGACCACAGAAGGGTCTGCGAAACCGCTCGTGTCGAGCGCTGTGTGGATCTCGCGGCTCTTGCACCAGCGGAGCAGGGCGAGGGTGAACTCCGGTTGGCAGAGCGGCTCGCCGCCTGTAAGCGTCACGCCGCCGCCGGACTGCTCGAAAAATACCCTCTCCTTTAAAACCTGACGCGCCGTTTCCCCCACGCTGACCCTTTTCCCGCACATCTCCCTGGCGCCTGACGGGCAGACGTCCGCGCACCGCCCGGCAGCGACGCAGAGCGCGGCGTCCGTCAGGATCCCGCCCGATGAAGCGCTCACCGCCCCCTCGGGGCAAGCTGAGGCACAGGCGAGACACCCTATGCAGCGATCCTGCCGAAAGAGCGGGCGCGGCTCGAACGCCTGGCTCTCGGGATTGTGGCACCAGAGACAGGAGAGGGGGCAGCCCTTCAGGTGGACGGAAACGCGTATGCCAGGCCCGTCGTGAAGGGCGTAGCGCTTGAAGTCGAACACTATGCCCTGCTGGCCGTCCTCTGTGTCCTGCCGCATCACTGTGACTGTCTTATGAAGCCAGGGACTAGCTCGTCCGGCGCCTTGGCCGGGTCGAACGGGTCGGCGCCCGTAAGGCGGAAGCCGGACTCCGGATAGGCGTTGATGGTGAGCTTGAGGCCCACCCAGTCATCGTTCCCATACCTGTCGTCCCTGTAAATGGCCTCCCACTGGAGGCAGTGTTGGTTGTAGACGACCTTGTAGAGCATCTCGGCAAGCGTCTCGTCCTTTATGCTGTACGCGCCGCGCAGGGCGAGCTTCCACCAGAAGTCAGGGTTGCCGGTGGGAAGCGTGACGGCGACCTGCTGATAGACGTCCTCCCACGTGTCGTAGCTGTCCCAAGGCATCGGGGAACTCCCCCATACCCATCTCTTGAGATAGGCGCTCTCCATGTCGAAATTGCCCAGCTTCCATCTGGCCCCCAGGACGGCGTCCGCTACCTGCTGCGTTCGCGATTCCTGGGTGTCATAGCCGTAATACCAGTAGGTGGCGCCGTAGAAGGGTTGGAAATTCGGGGACTGGCTCTCAAGGGCGCCCTCTATCTGGACGCCGGCGCCGTACCGTTCGACTTCTGGCGACCGGCCGACAAAAGTCACGTCCTCGTACTTTCCCCAGCTGCCCATGAAGCGGTACCTGCCCTTAGACACGGCTGAGTCGTCGATCCAGGGGCTTACGATATTCAGCTCCGGCTTCCTCCAGATCTCGTACCTCGAGTCGGTGCCGGCGTGTTTTTTGAGCGTGACCAGCTCCCTCTGGGACCACGCTGCCTCGAACCGCCAGCCCTGATCGTACCAAATCCCCCACTTGGGGCGCCATCTCGTCTGATCCCTGTCCTTGTTGTACTCCCTCCCCAGCCGCGCAAAGGCGGTCAGGCCGGGCGTCACCTCCTGCAGAAGGGTGACATCGCCCTCGACGATGTTCTGGCTCCACCATATCGCCTCAATGCCGAGTTCGCCGGTGTCCCAGACGATAGGCCCGGATATCCCTATGCCAGCGCCCTTGCCGGACTCGTACCCGATCTTCGGGAAGATCGACCGCTTGTTTAAGCGGGCTTTCCCGTCCAGGTTGGAGACGAAGTCGAAGGGATACGTGAAAATCAGCGTCTCCCCCAAGAACACCTTGGGCCTCCTGATTATGATCCTGCGGCCCGGGATGACCGATAGTTCCTTGGACTCCAGCCTGTAATGAGGGTGGGGGTAATTGCATGTCGTGATGACCGCGCCGCTCCACCTGGCGGCCAGGTCCTCGGCCCGGTCGTCCCTTTTGGCTTTCTTCCCTGTCACGTCTGAGAGAGGCATGACCTCTATGGACTCGCCCTTCACGAAAAACGCGTCAGCCCTGCCGTTAGGGCGCGTAAAGACCCCCCTGCGCGTCGTCAGGTTGTAGTCGAGCTGTTCCCCGTTTATCCTGTAGCCCGCGGACATGAGCGTGACGCCGCCGTCAGGCGTGGAAACCGCGCGGACGCTCTGGTTGGAGCTGTCGTACTCCATGTAGGGGGCTGTCACGGTAATCTCCTCGTCAGAAATTTTAACGTCTCCCTCCGCCGTGGCGACCCCTGTCGTGTCCTCGTAGGAGATCCTGTCAGCGTCCAGTCTGACCTCGCCCGCCACGAGGCACCCTGGCGCAAGAAGCAGAATGGCTGCCGCTGTCACGGCGGCAAACGCATACGCGCGCGTTCCCTTTAATCCGTAGCCCAAGAGACATAAGCCCCTTTCTGGATGGCCAAGGCGCCGTCGCTAGCGATGGACGCCGCCCCGCCCCTGATGTATGATTTATCGTCCCAGAGCTCGATGCCTTGATCAAAGCGCCAGATGTCGAGCGACCTTTCGTAATTCGCCAGCGGCGCCAGCACGTCCATGCTCCTGCCGCCCTGGAAGAGAGTGCCATCGAGCGACCTCAGCTCCAGAGAATAGTCCCGCTCCGCGAACTCGCCGCGCTGTGCGCGCATGGACATCGATCTGCCGGAACCCTCCTCGCTCACGTCAACCTCCATCCCGTAGGCCCTGATCAAGCCGGAGGCGTGCTCGGCCCTTGCCGCCCGGATGTGCCAGCTCTTGCCGTCCGTCGTCCTGCGAAAGTCCAGGTTCTCCACCGACACGTCAGGCAGGGCGTCAGTCGCAAAAGGGGGCGCGAGTTTCATGTCCCTCCGTATGTAGAACGCTAACGCGAGTACCGCCGCTGTAGCCAATAACAGCCTGATTTTACCACGAGACACGGCTAGAACCGTTTTCCTCCACGAATTTAATCCGCTTCGTGGCGAGCGTCCTCATAAAAAAAAGGAACCGCTTCGAGGTCGTCACCTGCGCCGAGTCATCAGCCCAGTCGACCCTGTAGCCGCCCCTGAGCCCCCTGCGGAAGCCATCCCCTAGGACATCCCTCGCGAAAAGCTCGCGTGAGACCCTGCCCTGGGATTCTGTTGACAGCAACGCGTACATCCTATCAGCGTCACCGTCCGCCCATGCGCGCAGATAGGACTCAAGCGTCTGCTCTCTGTCGCGGCCCTGGGGCTTGGGCGGCTCAGGAGGGGCGGGCTGGGGGTTTTCATCCTCTGAACGCAAAAGGGCCGGCGTCGTTTCGGACTCCGCCGGCTGGATGGACACCGCTGGCGGGAATATCTCGCCCGTATCGCTGGAGAACTCGGCCGCTGGCTCGGCTGACTTTGGTCGCTCCGGCGGCTTTGGATGCGAGGGCGGCGCGGCGGACGGGATTTTGACTATGGTCTCCTTTGCTCCCGGCGTGGGGGGGCTTGCCTGCCCCGTCCTGCGGGGCGCGGACGTCGCGATGGGCTGCTGCGCGCCCTGGCCTTTAAAGGAAAAGATCGTCCCACCGTCCCTCAAGAGGCCCTTCACCTCTACGGAGAAGTCCTCGCTCTCCTGCAACGGGAAGAACACCAGCCCCTGCATCAGGCCCGAGAGTGGGCTGTCGAGTTTTTTCTCGAAGGCCACTGGGCTTACCCTCCTGCCGGAGGCGTCGATGAGCGCTATGTTCTTCGAAAGCGGCGCCAGGCTCAAGGGCGCCTGGCCGAACGCGTGGACGGAGAGGAGTATGGCGGTGGCTGACCCTGCCCTGAGCTCGTCCGAAAAGGATTTTCGGTACGCTTCCTCCTGTTGGGTGGTCATCCTCTGGCGGGCCGCCTCGGACTTCACCCACAGGTCAACGAAGGCCCCTGAGTAGTGGACGACCCACGCGAGGTTGTCGTCACCCCACCGGAGGGCCGTCCGCCTGTCGAGCATAGCCAAAGCGTCGCCCCTGTCGTCAGCCGAAGCAGGGGCAATTGCCAGCGCCAGCAGCGCCAATGCCGCGCGAAAAACGCGCGACGCGCGCCTACTCGGCGACATCTACCCCTGACTCTCCTCCTGACGGGGAGGAGGGGACATCAGTGTCGATCACGTTCGGAAGCTCCAGCGCGGGTATCCGGTACCCCTTCACGCCGTAAGCTTCCGCAGTCTCCACGAAAACCTGCGTACCTTCCTTGATCTGCTTGTCGCTGCCCCTCACGAGGAAACCGCCCGCGAGGCCTACCGGGCCCAGGAGGACCGCGCCGGCGACGCTCGCCCCGGCCGCGCCTATGGTGGCGGAGTCGAGTTCCATGGCCTTTTTCGATTCAGGGCCGATGAATACGTGAGTCGTGGTGCCGTCCAGGAACTCGATGTCCTGAAACTCGACCCCTATCTCGGACGGACGCCCGAAGCTCCGGGGAAGTTTCACCTTCGTGACGCAGGCGAAGAGCCTGTTGCCCCTCGCCGCGACCAACATGCCGCCAGAGACGCAATCCTCCACTACCTCTAGCGCGACCACGTCGTCCTTTTTAACGTTGCGGACGGTGAGCGTGTTCACGAACTTAGATTTTATGACAGTGCTGGCCGGCACGGTCACGGCTTCGGAGGTTACGCCGTTCGGCATGAGCTTGGAGATGATGCGCTCCAGCCTGGCCGACAGCGGGCCCGTCTGCGGCTCGCCCTCCAATGTGCGCTCCAGCTCGTCCACACGCTCGGCAAATGGCAGCGACGTGTTGACCCTCCTCAGCGTGACCCACTCCGCGACAGCGGCCTTGAAGAGGAGCGACGGCTGGCCGGAGTTCTCCTTCTCGACGAAGTTTTCAAGGGCCGTCTGCCTCTCGGTGAGGCTGCCAGGCAGCTCCATACCGAAAAGATCCCTCTCGATCTTCGAGAGGCGCAACAGAAGGCCGCCGGAGCCAGGAGCGCCGTAAACGATGCTCTCCACCTTCTCCAGGCCCACTAGCGGCGGCCTGTCGCCGCCGTTGTCGTCCGCTGCGGACGCGCGCCCGGCGTGTGCCTGAAGGACAAGAAAAAATATGACAGCTGTAATGACCGCGATGCGCTTCATGACGTAAACATCCCTCCTCATATGCGGCAAGCCAAAGCCTAGCCACGACAATATTATCACTTTTTTATCCTATCTTTCGCAGCGGCTATGAAACCGCGGAAAAGAGGGTGTGGGCGAAGCGGGCGCGAAAGCAGCTCCGGGTGGAACTGCACCCCTACGAACCAGGGGTGGCCCTCGATCTCCATTATCTCGACCAGGTTTTTCTCCTCGTAAACGCCCGTCACCTTCATGCCGGCCGCTTCCAGCCTGTCCCTGTAGCCGTTGTTGATCTCATAGCGGTGCCTGTGACGCTCCAAGACCTCCGGCACGCCGTAAGACCTGGCGGCAATGCTCCCCTCCTTGAGCCGGCACCTGTATGCGCCGAGCCGCATCGTCCCGCCCAGGTTCTCCACTTTCTTCTGCTCCTCCATCAGGTGGACGACGGGGTGAAGCGTGGAGGGGTCCATCTCGGAGCTGTTTGCGGACGCGAGGCGCGCCACGTTCCGCGAGAAGTCGATCACTGCGGCGTGCAAGCCCAGGCAGAGGCCGAAGTAGGGGACCTTGTTCTCCCTGGCGTACCCTGCCGCCGCTATCTTGCCCTCCATCCCGCGCAGGCCAAAGCCTCCCGCCACCAGGATTCCGTGAATGCCTTCTAAGACCGCCCCGGCGCCCAGCCTCTCGATCTCCTCGGCCTCTATGGGCTTTATGTTGACCTTGAGCTTGTTATGGATGGCCGCGTGCGTCAGCGCCTCGTTCACGCTCATGTAGGCGTCCTTTATGCTCGTGTACTTCCCCGTGAGGGCGATGTTGACCTCTGCCTCCGGGTTCTCCATCATGTCCAGGAACTCGAGCCAGTCGCCCATCTCGAATCTTTCGCCGCAGACGAGCCCCAGCTTGTCCATCACCAGCTCGTCGACCCCCTGGCTGTGGAGCGATATCGGGACCCTGTAGATCGTCGGCTCGTCGAGGGCCTCGAATATGCACCTCTCCGGCACGCTGCAAAAGAGGGCGATCTTCTCCTTCATGTCCTGCTTGAGCGGCAGGTTTGAGCGGCATACGATGATGTCGGGCTGGATGCCTATCTTGCGGAGCTCGTTCACGCTGTGCTGGGTCGGCTTCGTCTTCAGCTCGCCAGCCGCCGCGATATACGGTATGAGCGTCACGTGGCAGTACAGGACGTTCTCGCGCCCCACCCTGCCCGGCAGCTGGCGGATAGCCTCCAAGAACGGCAGCCCCTCGATGTCCCCCACCGTCCCGCCGATCTCGGCTATCACGACGTCGTGCCCGTCGGCCACCCTCAGTATGCTCTCCTGGATTTCGTTCGTCACGTGGGGGATGACCTGCACCGTCCCGCCGTTGAAGACGCCGCGCCGCTCCTTGCCGATCACGTCGGAGTATATCCTCCCGGCCGTCACGCTGTTGTCATACTTCAGCCTCTCGTCTATGAAGCGCTCGTAGTGGCCGAGGTCGAGGTCAGTCTCAGCGCCGTCGTCGGTGACGAACACCTCGCCGTGCTGGAACGGGTTCATGGTGCCGGCGTCCACGTTGAGGTACGGATCCATCTTGACGATGGACACCCTGAACCCCCTGCGCTTCAGGAGGGTACCCAGCGAAGCGGCCGTAATGCCCTTTCCCAGCGATGAGACGACGCCCCCGGTCACAAAAATAAACTTCACTGCCATCAAAAGACCTCCAGTCTTCCCTTAACGGAGCACCTTGAGCGGGTTAGTTGGCGACCCGCCCTTGCGCACCTCGAAGTGTACGTGGTTCCCGGTCGACCTGCCCGTGCTGCCGACCAGGGCGATGCGCTCGCCCCTCCGGACGCTCTTCCCCGCCTTGACGAGCAGTTTGCTGCAGTGGCCGTACAGCGTCGTGATGCCGCCGGGGTGCTGTATGACGACGGTCATGCCGTAGCCGCCCATCCACCCGGAGTGAACGACCTTCCCAGCCGCAGATGCCACTACCTGCCTGCCGCGAGGCGCCCTGATATCCAGCCCGGTGTGGAAGTCCTTGCCGCCGCGGACGGGATCCCTCCTCCATCCGAAGGGGCTTGAGATCTTGCCGACCACGGGCCAGCCAAACCCTTTGACCGCGTTCACCTTCTCCTTCACCACGGCCTTGCGGCCTTTCGGCGTTTCGACGAACGCGGTGACCTTCGCGCCGGGCAGGAAGGCCTCTTTCCCCTTGACTAAGGCCGCGTCTGGGGCCAGCTCATTGGCAGAGCGGATGGCCTCCTCGAATATCCCGTATTCCGAAGCGAGGCCTTTTACGGTGTCCTGTGCCTTTACCGTCACGAAGATCCCGTCCTGGTTCGGCACCCTGATCGTCGACCCGACCTTCAGCACGTCCGTCTCAGAAATTTTGTTGCAGCCGAAGACGGAGTTCACGTCGAGGTCGAAGGCGTTGGCGATCTTCCAGAGCGTGTCGCCCTCCTTGACCACATAGTCCGTGATCTTGACGGGATCGACGAATTTCCTCTTCCTGATGGCCTCCTCCTTGAGCGCGCGCACGTGGGAGAGCGTTTCCAGGACGAAGTCCGCGCTCGCCGGGATGAAGAGGTTCTGCCCCTCCCTGAGCCTGTGCTGGTCGGTCAGTTCGTTGGCCGTCATTATGTCCTTTATCTGTATGCCGTGGCTCTCCGAGATCGCGGACAGCGTCCCGCCGGCCGGCACCGTGATCTCCTTCCAGTAGGGAGACTCCTCCGGCACAGGCTCGCCCTTGGGTTCCTCAGTGCCGTCCTCCTCCTCCTCGAAGGCCACGTCCGGCGCCTCGAAGGAGGGGCCGTCGCCTCGAAAGGGGCCGATGCCAGAGCCGTCGTCCTTCCTCGCGTCCAGCGCGTCGACCGCGATGAAGCCGGACAGCATATCAGAGTCAGAACCCTCCCCCGGCTCAAAGCTGGCCCAGTAAGCGCCGGAGCATTTTGCGGCGTGGCTCACGCAGGTATAAGTCAGAAGAGCGACAATCACTATCGATAAGATGAAAAATGGCTTTTTTTTCAATGTCATCGGGACTCTCCAACCAATCCTAAGCAAATTGCCTCAAGGGCGGCAAAAATCAACCCATTTTGATCGTGCTCAAGAACTCCTTGTTCGACGTAGTCGATCTGAGCTTGTCGATGATGAGGGCCAGGACCTCGGCCTCATCCATGTTGGCGATCTTCCTGCGCAGGCCCCAGAGGCGCTGGAGCTCGTCGTCTGCCATCAGCAGATCCTCGCGTCTCGTGCCGGAGCGCGTGATGTCGATGGCAGGGAAGATCCGCTGCTCAGAGATCTTCCTGGAAAGATGTATCTCCATGTTGCCCGTGCCCTTGAACTCCTCGTAGATCACGTCGTCCATCCTGCTCCCCGTCTCAACGAGGGACGTACCCACTATGGTGAGGCTCCCGCCGTTTTCGATGTTCCTGGCAGCGCCGAAGAACTTCTTGGGGAAGTACAGGGCGGCCGGGTCCATGCCGCCGGACAGCGTCCTCCCGGACGGCGGGACGATGAGGTTCGACGCCCTGGCAAGGCGCGTTATGGAGTCCAAAAGCAGGACGACGTCCTTGCCGACCTCCACGAGCCTCTTGGCCTTCTCCAACGACAGCGAAGCCACCCGCATGTGTTCCTCGGCCGGTCGGTCGAAGGTGGAGGCGATGATCTCCCCGTCCACTGACCTGCTCATATCCGTTACTTCTTCTGGGCGCTCGTCGATGAGTAGCACCATCATTATTATCTCAGGGTGGTTCGTAGTTATGGCGTTGGCCAGGTGCTTAAGCAGCGTCGTCTTGCCAGCCTTGGGCGGCGACACTATGAGCGCCCTCTGCCCCTTCCCTATCGGGACGAACAGGTCCACGAGCCGCGTCGAAAGCCTCTTCTGCTCGGTCTCCAGCGATATCTTGTGATCCGGGAAGATCGGCACCAGGGCCTCGAAGTGCGGCCTCTTCCTGGCCTCCTCCGGGTCGGAGAAGTTAACGGTCTCCACCCTTATGATCGCCTCGTAGTGCTCGGGGTCGCGCGGCGGGCGCACCATCCCCCAGACCACGTCGCCGTTCCGCAGGCCGAACCTGCGTATCTGAGAGGCGGAGACGTATATGTCGTTGTTGCTTGGCAGGAGTCCGGAGGGGCGGAGGAAGCCGTAGCCCTCGGGGAGGCATTCGAGGGTGCCGCCGCCGAAGCGGAATCCCATATTGGCTGCCTGAGCACCTAAGGCGCTAACTATGAGATCGTCCTTGCGCAGCGTCGTCGGGCTCTGAACTCCAAGTTCTTTGGCGACTTTGCGGAGCTCTATTATGGACATTGCCGCCAGTTTATTGAAATCCATCCGAGGGGTAGGTGCTGGTCTCTGTTCCGTGGTGGTTTCGGCAGTCGCGACCGCTACCGTCGTTGCACCGGCCTCTTGCGGCACTAGTGCGTCTGTTTCCGTTATATTGTCCATTGTTTTTAATAGGCCTCCCAGTCTGGTGTTGACTTATATTTTCACATCTGCAAGCGAATGTATAAAGGAATTCACCTAAGGGCTGAATTGCGATGCTCCCGGAGCGTGTAAAGAACCGAACCTTGAGAACCCTGCATACGCGGCGCCAGTTCCGCGCTGGCAACGCCCGCGTACCCTCTGTGCCATTGTCACTCGGCTAGAATCGAATTGGTATCGCACCATCGGATTCGATTTTAGCGCGAATGTCCCGATATGTAAACCACGCCGGGGACACTTAGACAAATAAAAAACTCATAAAAAACTTACCTAAAAACTCACGCCTCGCAATCAGTCGAGCGCCTCGTCCGTATCGCCTGACAGGTCGCCGCTCACGCTTGCCACGCTGAAATACTCCATCCGCCTCCCTCGCCCGTTGCAGGAGATCTCTACCGTGTACGCGCCGCCCGGCAGAGACGTGCCGTCTTCCCTCAAGAGATAAAACGCCCTCGTGCCCTCTGGCTCCTGGAGGCGGTACGAGTCCTTCTGGATCGCCCTGCCGTCGAAGCTCCATAAAATTTCAAGGGCGTCTCCCTCCCTGGCCCTGGAATACTCGAACCAGAGACATGCCTGCTTCGCGTCGCCAGGCAGGGCCGCCCCCGGGTTCACCGGCCTCAGGCTGTCGTCCAGCTCCTCGCATATTCGGACGTCGTCCAGCCGGAAGGACGCCGCTATCACGTTATCGGCCCGGAAGCTCAGGGAGAGAAATATCATCAGGCCAGCCACGAAGAATCCCAGCGCCACTAAAGCGCCGGTCTGGCGCCGCTCCATGCCGCGCGTCATTATAAACCTCCCACGTGAAAAATCAAAAGCCGGATGGCATCCCGACGGCCTCCGCGAGCAGGGCCAGCACTTCCAGCTGCCGTTCTAGGGGGATGCCGTCGACGGAAGTTTCGTTTTTCTTGGTGACGCCGTCGACAGCGCCGGACGCGACAAGGGCCCGCAACATGGACGACTCCTCCCGGGCGCTCTGCCCCAGCCATACGCCGCGCCCGTGTGACAGAGCGGAGACCAAGGCATAGGCCCCCCAGTTGGACACGTCGACAGGCAGGCAGACGTCCGTCTTTACGACGCAGAGGCACTCAGAGTACCCTGGCATCAGATCGGGCAGAGAATCCGCATAATTCCCCATGCCGACCTCGTTGCCGCCGTCGCCGATCCCTATCGTTTTAACGCCGCAGGAGACGAACGAGTCAAGCGCCGCCGTCCACCGTGTCAGGTCACGGCCCCTCATGTCGTAGTAGGCGCCGTCCGCCGCCCGCCCAAGCCTTTCGACGTAGACCAGCAGGTCCGTCCCCGCCCGGTCGAAAGCTGGTGCCGTAGCGTCTTCCACCCAGCCCTCTGGAAAACCTATGGCGCTGGCGCAGGATTTAAACGCCCCCAGACAGTAGGAGTCGGTCCAGACGCGGACGCCTTTCCCGGCGCGGCAGAGCGCACGAGCCAGCACGAGGCTTCCCGTGGGGCCGTCTGTCTCGGCGGACGACTCGGAGGGGACGTAAAAGCCGGATATGACCGCGATTTCCCGGGCGCCCTCAAGCAAGCCCGCAGCACGCCCCCACAGCTCGTCCTTGCAAAGCGAGGACGGGCCGCGCCCAGCGACGCCCGACGCGGCGATCTCCGTCAGCCTGCTGGCGACGTCAGGGGCGAGCCCGTCATATCCCAAGGATTTCCACTAGAGCCATCATGCCGGCGTCCAGGCTCTTTTTCTGTTCCCACGAGACCTGGATAGGGCTGGCCACGATCTCTCCGTTGATCCTCCCCACCATCACGCCGAACTCGCCGCGGACGAGCGCGTCTATAGCGCCGCCGCCCAGGCGGGAGGCCAGCACGGCGTCGAAGGACGAGGGGCTGCCGCCCCTCTGTATGTGGCCCAGCACCGTGATGCGCGCGTCGTAACCGCCCGTGTCCTTCAGGAGCGACTGGAGCTGTGAGGCCGGCATGACGCCCTCGGCGACTATGATCAGCGAATGGCTCTTGCCGCGCTCCCTGGCGTAGCGGAGCTTCTTGCAGAGGTTGTCCATGTCGAAGGGGACTTCCGGGACGAGCGCGAACTCAGCGCCCGCCGCCACGGCTGCCTCCAGCGCCAGGAAGCCGGCGTTCCTGCCCATGACCTCGACCAAAAAAAGCCTCTCGTGGCTGGACGCGGTGTCGCGGAGCTTCTCTATGCACTGGAGGGCGGTGTTGCAGGCCGTGTCGAAGCCGATGGTGCAGTCCGTCCCGGCGATGTCGTTGTCTATCGTGCCGGGGATCCCGACGACGGGGAAGCCCAGCTTGTGAAGCTCGTAGGCGCCGCGGAAAGATCCGTCCCCGCCTATCACCACCAGCGCGTCGATGTCATATTCCTTGAGGCGCTGCAAGCCTTCGCGGACGCCCTCCGGCTTCGTGAAACGCTCACACCTGGCCGTGCGCAGCATCGTGCCCCCCCGGTGGACTATGCCGCCCACGGAGCTAACCGAGAGCGGTATGACGTCCCCCTCCAGCAGGCCCTCGTAGCCCCTGCGGAAGCCTATGACCTCCATGCCGTTATATATAGCCGTTCTGGTGACGGCGCGGATTGCGGCGTTCATCCCCGGCGCGTCGCCGCCGCTCGTAAGTATGCCTACGCGTTTCATGGGGCAGCCCTCCTAATTCCGCCTGAGCTCGTCTATGCGGGCGTTGATCTCGTCTATCTCTCGGTTCTTGTCACCGAGCTGCGTTTCGAGTTCAGCCTTCTCGCCCGTAATCTTCTCCATCCTCTTGAGGAGGCGGTCGATCTCCAGCCTGGCTGCCGCCGCTCCCGCCGTGGAGGTTTCAAAATTTTCCGGCTTCACGTCCCAGTTTATGCGGACTTCACTCGACCCGAGGACTGGGCTCGCCCCTGACACCATCACGAGACGCAGCGTCGTCCCTTTGTTGAGGATGGGAGCGCCGGTCTTCTCATCATACTTCGGGAAGTACACCATGCCGTCCCTCTTTCCCTGGAGGGGAAAGTTAAACCGATGGTCGTATTCCACCGGGGCGTACTTTTTGCCCCCCACCCAGAGGTGTATCATCTCGTCGAACGGCGCCATGTGAGCCGTAGGGCCGAGCTCGTTGAGTTCCAGGTAGATTGGCAGATACTCTTCGGCCTTGACGCTGTTGAGGAAGTTATACTTGAAGTCCTCTAGCTCGCTAGCCGTCCAGAGGTTTTTCTCCGCCTCGCTCTGCATGTATCCCTCGATGTAGTCAGCCGTGTAGAGCGTCGCCTTTACCGAGAAAGTGCTCCCGATGTCGTCGCGGTAATCCTCGTGCCTGCTCCAGCGGGCCATCGCCGCCTCGTACTGGTTCGCCGCAAGGGCCCCAGCCGCGCAGCAGAACAGGAGAGACGCGGCGATGAGGGCGTAAAACGGTACAGTAAGTCCCTTTTTCATTTCATTACCTCCTATGAGGCGGCGCGCGCCGCCTAAAAAATTAACAGGCGAAGTTTATCATATACAGCGCGAAAGCGCATTGTCAAAACTCCAGGCCGTATGCCCCGTGTATGCTCAGGGCCGAGTCCCTGTCGTCGAAGTCGAGCCAGCCTGTCCTGAAGGAAAATCTGAAATGCTCAGGAGACAGCGTGAGCGCGCCCGCCTCCCAGATATCCAAAAATGGCAGGACGGCAATCGGCGCCAGCGACATGGCCGATGGCCCGCCCGAACCCTTGCTGATCCGGTCGGCCAGGACCTTGCGCAGGAGCTTCATGTCGACGTATATGATCTCGAGTGCGCTTTCGGCCTTCGTCAGGGCCTCGTAAAATTCAGTGCCGGCGCTAAACGGCTCGCTCAGGAGTTCCGGAGCGAAGAAACCGATGAGCGCGCGGCTGTCGTCAAAGGCCAAGGTGAGGCCGTGTTTGCCGTCTGCCCCGCTCCCGTCGGCCTTTGCGCTGTAGACGTGATTCCAGCCGGCATTGCGTATCTCCTCGTATTTTCCTGCCCCGCCCGCCGTCAGGCTGTCGTAAACGCCGACCTTTCTGGAGAATGCCTCCCCCTCCTTCCGCCAGTTCGTCCCGGCGCTCTCCGAGGCCGCGACATATCCTGACATCTCCCCGTCAGGCGCGGCCGTAATCGCGACGTTCAGCCGGTCGGAGGCGGCCATCCCGGAAGAGATGCCGTCTTCGGCGTCAGGCCCCGTCAGTTTTTCGATACCGTCATAATATGACAGAGGCTCGACATCGAGCAGGCTGGAGATAAGACGCACGTAACTGCTAGCGGTGAGCGGAAGCAAAGGCGGGGTGCCGTCATAGGAGGCGAGGAGCCGCCCGCCGCCGGCACGGAGGAACGATCCCGACGGTTTTCGGACGTTCTTCGCGAAAAAATCCGGTCCGTAGAGGGATTTAATCACGTCGGTGAAAACGTCGACCTCCCACCCTCCCGGGCGCAGGGCCAGCGCCATCTCGAACGCGAGCCTTTCCGGAAACGTCTCGCCCTGCGGGGCCAAAAGGTCTGAGATCTGATCCGCGACTGCGGACGAGTGATCCCTGCCGAACGTCATGAGTATCAGGTTACGCCCGCTGGATTTCCTCGCCGGGGAAAAACGGCCGCTGCCGTTTCTGCTCGCCCGGATGGATTTTTTTACGCCTTCCGGGCTGTCCGCGAATATCAGCAGCTCCCCGTCGGACGAAAAAAAGGAGTCGAGCGGACTCAAGCGGTAGAGCGGAGAGCTGTCCTCGGCAGCCTCTACAGTGACGCTGTTCCAGGTCTCGCCGAAAAACTCGCCCAGTTCGTCGGCGGAAGCCTTGCCGGACGCAATCCTTCCGAGGAGCCCGCCCTCCTTGCCTCCGAGCTTCAATGCCATCTGGAAAGCAGGCGCCTCGTCGCCCGAGACGGAAAACATGAGCGACATCTCGCTTGCGGGTATTTTCTTGAGGATCTCCCTACCTTGGGCAAAGACGAACCGCAGCGTCTGGGACTTTTGGAGGCGGCGCGATATCTCTCCAGCGTCCATGAGGTCAGCGTAAACATACGTCGGGTCACCCCCCTGCGGCTTGACTATCGCCCGCGACGCCACGGAAGCCGCGTCCGCCCCCGGGCTCCAGAGAAGGGCTGGCAGCGCTAACGCCGCCATCGCAAAAATAACCCTCCATGCCTTTATCGTGCCGGAAACCGTCAACCCCTGTCCTATCATCCTCAAAACTCCCTTTCGTAAAAAATTTTTTAAAAGGCCGGTTACGGCGCTCCGCCGATGCTGCCTGACGCTAAGGGGGGATTCCATCGGAAAGGCGCGTCGCCGGCCATGTCGAACGAATCGACCGTGCGTCTCGCTGCGCCGCCGCGAAGCCACGCCGCCAGCTTCGACGCCATGATGGAACGATCCCTCCTGAACCCTGAGTCCTTTACCAAGCAGACGTAACACTTGCTGTACACGCCGGTCCTGGCGATCTTCCCCAGGGCTGGGGACGAGCGCTGCGCCGCGCGATACGACGCGTAAGAGCTTTCTCCTACAAGCAGGAAAGCCCTCTCGTCCCCGGCCTGGAACATCGCCGTCACGTCGTCGCGGCTGGACTGCACGTAATTCCTGTTGAGGCCGGGGTTTTCGATTCCGGCTGATTTCAACAGGCCCTCTTCTGCCCTGAGCGACCACGCGTTCGCCATGAGGGAGAAAAAGGGCCTCCCCTCGCGAAAAACGCGCTCCATGACGCCCATTGCGTCCGTGCCCGGCAAATCGCCGGACACGGCAGGGCCGACCAGCACTATCTCATCGGAGAACACTGGGAAGAAACCCCGCAGCAGGCCTTGGTCAAACAGGCCAAGGACAGTTTCGCTGTCGCTGGTGAAAATCATGTCGAACTCGCCCGAGGCACTCGCGCGCCTGATCTCCTCCAGGTCATCCAGCGTCTGGAACGGCAGCGTCTTCCAGGAGGGCGGCGACCCGCTCACCTCCGAAAAAGCGTTGCCCAGCGCCATCAGCAGGAACTGCGTGGCCGCGGAGTTCGCGAACTCCACGATCCTGACGCCCCTGCCGGGGGCGCCCTTGGGGTCAAAGGCCACCGCGCCGCCCGCGCACACGAGAATAAAGAAAATCACAGCCACCCATCGAAAGAACGGGAGTTTCCCCCTCACGGCCCGCTCCCTCCTCATCCTAAGCCCTCCGGGGCAGCTTCTTCCATATATTGGAGAGCCTGTCCAGCGCGTCGTATAGCGTCTCGTTCTTTTTCGCGAAGTGAAGGCGTACCAGATAGTTTATATCCTCATTGAAGAAGCTCGACCCTGGCACGGCGCCGACTCCGACCTCTTTTGCGAGGTCATGGCAGAATTCGAGATCCGACTTGTACCCGAACTCGGAAACGTTCAGCATCACGTAGTAGGCCCCCTCGGGTTTCGTGTACGCTATGCCTATGTCGTCCAGCCCCTTCATAAACAGGTCTCGTTTTTCCGTGTAGGCGTCGAGCAGATCCCGGTAATACCCGTCCCCGAAGCGAAGCCCGACAACGGCAGCCTCCTGAAGCGGGGCGGCGGCGCCCACTGTCAGGAAGTCGTGAACCTTCCTCGCGGCGTCGGCTATCTCAGCGGGCGCTATGATGTAACCAAGCCGCCAACCGGTCATGGAGTAAGTCTTGGAGAGCGAGCTGCAGGAGACAGTCCGCTCGAACATGCCAGGGAGCGAGGATATGTACACGTGCTTGAGGGGTTCGTAGACTATGTGCTCGTACACCTCGTCGGTCACGACATAGGCGTCGTATTTTTGGGCGAGCCGCGCAATCTCCGACAGTTCATCGTGGGTGAACACCTTGCCGCTGGGGTTAGACGGGTTGCAGAGTATGAGAGCCTTCGGGCGGCGCTGAAAGGCGCGCTCGAGTTCGACCGAGTCGAATGAGAACGAGGGGGGGCGCAGAGGCACATATATCGGTTCCGCGCCGGAGAGGATGGCGTCTGCCCCGTAGTTCTCGTAAAACGGCGAGAAGACTATCACGGAGTCCCCTGGATCCGTAACCGTCATCATGGCCGCCATCATAGCCTCGGTGCTTCCGCATGTTATCACGATCTCGGTTTCAGGGTCTATCTCCATCCCCGTGAACCGTGACTGCTTTTGAGCCAGAGCCTCGCGGAAGTTATGAGCGCCCCACGTTATCGAGTACTGATGAGGCCCTTCCAGCGCGACCTCCGCCAGCCGGTCGAGTATCTCCCGAGGCGGGTCGAAGTCCGGAAACCCCTGCGACAGATTGATCGCGCCGTACTGCATTGATATGCGGGTCATCCTCCTAATTATCGAATCGGTAAAATACGACATTCTCCTCGACAGATCCTGCATGAGCATTGTCCTTTCGTAGTACGTCCTAGCCTTTAGCGCCGCTGCTGAAAAAATACCCTGAAAAACACCGTCCCCCGCTCGTGTCCTCTGGGCCAAAAGGTTGAGCGCGGCCTTGCCTGATATATAGCGGGATTTGGACAACCACGCCGGCCCTGAATCAGACCGGCCTCACATCGCCCTCGCCTTGTTCCTGATCCTCTGCAGGGCGTTGTCCGCTTTTTTGCGGCCGCACTTCAGAAGCGCCGCCGCGCCCGATACGCTCCCCTCGCTCAAGTACGCATACAGCGCGTTTTTTTCGAAAGCGCTGAGCTCGTCGATCAGCTTGGAGAGCGCCTCGCCCATCTCGATCCTCTCCTGGGGGCCTTCAAACCCGGCCGCGTGCCCGCCCTGCCCGGAGACGTGGGCGTCCAGCGTCTCGTCGTCCACCGCTGACTCGTGCCAGCTTCGCCTGAGGTACGATATCATCCCGTTCCTGGCACACGTCCTCACGTACCCCTCCAGGCTGCCGCGGGACGGGTCGTAGGACTCCATCGCGCGGAGCGCGGCCATTATCCCCTCCTGCGTCAGATCCTCCCTGGTGAAAAGGTCGCCGCCGGAGAGTTTGCGCGCCTCGCTCATCACGGCTGGCAGGCATCTTTCTATATCGCGGGACATCTCCGCTGCGCCCTTCGCCTCTCGCTCTGCCATGTCGCCGCCGCTTTATCCCTGTCAGCTCTTCCTTAAAATCAGCGGGCGTGGGCCTATCCCCTGAGCGGGGCCTGAGATGGAGTATATGCCTTCTATATACGGTGCCGCGCGCTCGAAGGCAGCATCGTCGTTATAATGGATCTCCATGAGCGGCTCGCGGACATCCGCGCTGTCGCCGATTTTCTTGAGGATCCTGAGACCCACGGAGAGGTCGACGCCGTCACCCTTGCTCAGGCGGCCACCGCCCAGGGCGCGCAAGGCCTCCCCCGCCGCCCGAGCGTCGGCCTTTGCCACGATGCCCCGACAGGGTGCCTCTACGACCTTCTTTTTAGCAGCGCGCGGCAGGATGTCAGGGTTCTCGCATACGGAGGCGTCCCCGCCCTGCGCGCTGATCATCTGGGCGAATTTTTTGACAGCGCCCCCGCCGTCCAAAGCTTCCCTGGCCGCCGCAAGCGACGACTCCTCGTCCCTCGCGACGCCGCCGAGCAGGAGCATCCTGGCCGCCAGCGCGAGGCACATCTCCCTGGTGTCGGCAGGGCCGCCGCCAGACAGTACCTCTATCGCCTCCCTGACCTCCACCGCGTTGCCGACCCACTCCCCCAAGGGCTGCTCCATGTCAGTGACGAGGAAGGAGCTTTTCTTCCCGAGCGCAGATGAGAGGCCCGTCAGGGACTCAGCCAGCCTTATCGCGTCATCCATGTTCGTCATGAACGCCCCGCTCCCGCACTTCACGTCGAACACGAAAGCGTCCGCGCCCCCCGCGATCTTTTTGGACACGATGCTGCTCGATATGAGCGGAAGCGACGGCACGGTGCCTGTCACGTCGCGCAGGGCGTAGAACTTGCCCTCCGCGGGGGCGAGCGCCATAGAGTGGCCCGAAAGCGCTATCCCTATCTCGTCGGCCTGCCTTAAAAACCGTTCGGTCGATAGGCTCACGTCCATCCCCGGGATCGACTCCAGCTTGTCCACCGTCCCGCCGGTAAAGCCCAGCCCCCGCCCACTGAGCTTCGCGACCCGAAGCCCGCAGGCGGCAGCCAGCGGCGCGCAGACGAGCGTCGTCTTGTCGCCAACGCCGCCGGTGCTGTGCTTGTCCACTGTGAGAAACGCTCCGCTGACCTCGGAAGGGTGTTTAGGGAAACGCACTGTTTCACCTGACGAAGCGAGCGCGCTGGTGAACGCCACCAGCTCCCCCTCCGTGAACCCGTTCAGGAAGACGGCCATCAGCCACGCGGAAACCTGATAGTCCGGCACGTCGCCGTCGCGGACCTGAGAAACGAACAGAGCCAGCTCCGCCGGCGTGTGGGCCCCGCCGTCACGCTTGCGCTCTATGAACTCAATAACTCCCGGCATCGCGCGCTATTTTTCTTAAGAAACCGCGTATGACGGCGGTCATGGATTCAGCAGCCTCGGCCATCGCGTCTATGACCTCCTGGTGGTGGAGCTTTTGCTCCCTCACGCCGGCGGCGTAGTTTGACACGCAGGATATGGCTGCCACCCTCATGCCCATGTGGTTCGCGACGATGACCTCAGGGACGGTGGACATGCCGACCAGGTCGGCGCCGAGCGCCCTGCTCATGCGGATTTCGGCCGGCGTCTCATAGGATGGGCCGGAGAACGCTATGTAGACGCCCTTCCGGAGACTGACGCCCTCCTCCTCGCCTACGCTCATGAGAACCTGGATGTACTCCTGGTCGTAAGCGTATGTCATATCGGGGAAGCGCGGCCCCCATTTGTTGTTGTTCGTACCGATGAGGGGGTTAGTGCCCATGAAGTTGATGTGATCCTTGATAACGGCGAGATCCCCAGGAGAGTACGTGAGGTTGACCCCTCCCGCTGCGTTCGTCGCTATCAGGCTCCCTATCCCCATCTCCCCGAATATCCGCACGGGGAAGGTGATCTCATCCATCGTATAGCCCTCGTAAAAGTGGACGCGGCCCTGCATTACGGCGACGGATACGCCTTCGAGCGTCCCTATCACGAGACGGCCGGCGTGTCCGATGGCGGTCGTCCTGGGCCAGTACGGGATCTCCTCGTAGGGGATGGCCACGGAGTTCTCCACCGCCTCCGCGACCCCGCCCAGGCCGGAGCCTAGGATTATGCCGACCCTGGGGCGCAGCGTAGTCCTGCGGTTTATCGCCGCCAGGGTCTCCGCCGTCTTCTCAGCGTTCAGCATACCTATGCCTTCCTCAGTCACCTCCCTTAACGTCTTTATCAGATCTTGAGCGTGGGTGAAAACTGTCATAGATATCCCTCAGTTCTGTGTCAAGATGAGCGTACTTTTCAGTGGTCGCTATCGAAGAGTGGCCGAGAAGTTCCTGCAACGTGCGCAGGTCCATCCCCCTCCTTTGGAGGTGCGTCGCGAACGAGTGTCTCAGCACGTGAGGATGAAGCCGCGCCTTCGCTATGCCGGCGTTCCTCCCCCTTCGCTGGACGATGTTCCACATCTCCTGCCTCGACATCCGCCTTCCTCGCGCCGACAGAAAGAGATATCCAGGGTCGGGCTGCGCAGCCAAGGCAGGGCGAGCCTCCTCCAGGTATCGGCGGATGACGCCCTTTAGCGCGCCGACGTAGGGCACCATCCTCTCCTTTCCCCCTTTTCCCATAACGTACATCACTCCGCCAGTTTCGTCAATATTAGAAAGTTCGATGGAACAGATCTCGCTAGCCCTGAGGCCGCAGTCGTAGGCCATCTCGATCATCGCCCTGTCCCTAGCGGCGATGGCGGCTTTCTTTTTCGAGGCCCGTGCAGTCAGGTCCCCTGGCGCAAGCCCGCCTCCCTCGCAACTGTCCAGGAGACGCTCCACCTCACCCTCCGTCATGACCTGAGGCAGGTTCTTATCCCTCTTCGGGAGACGCCCCAGTGGCCTGGCCTGCGCCTCAATGCCGTCGTAAAGCAGGTATTTGGAAAAGGCCCGCAGCGTCGCTGCGTTCCGCGCCCTGGTGCCGGACGACTTGCCTTCCCGCAGGAGCTGGCGGAGGTACCGCGCCATGAGTTCCGGGGACACCGGGTAATGGCGCTCGCCCTCACGCGAACAGAAATCCATCCAGCGGGACAGATCCGCCCTGTAGGCCTTCACAGTGTTCTGGCTCGCGCCGCGCTCCAGCGTCATATAGTCCAGAAACCCGGAGATCACCTGGCAGGGAGCGCTGTCTCCGTCCGCCCTCTTGGGCCTCATCGGTCATCCTCTCCTGTCTTGGGCGCCCATCCACCAATAAAGCCCCAAGAGGGTCTTGCAGTCCTTCACCTCGCCGCTGCCGACCAGCCGCTCGACCAGAGCCCTGGACGCGAAGCGCGCCAACACGAGCTCGTCCTCGTCCTGTGGCAGATCGTCCCGCGACAGGCCGGTCGCGTAGAAGAAAGTCAAAGATTCGTCGCAGAAGCCCGGAGACGAGAAGAACTCCAAGACCCTCTCGATCTTGGACGGTTTCCACCCCGTCTCCTCCTGTAGCTCGCGGACCGCGGAATCGGCAAAATCCTCTCCCGGCTCAACTATGCCGGCCGGCAGCTCTACGAGCGCCTGTCCTGCGGGGTATCTGTACTGACGTATCAGCAGCACCTCTCCCTTGTCGTTTTCGGCCAAGACGACCACGGCGGGCTTGTGCTCCACCACCTCTCTGCTGGCGCTCTTACCTCCTGGCAGCCTCACGCGGTCAACGCGCACGTTCAGTATCCTGCCCTCGTAAATGCGGCTGCTTTCCAGGCATGTTTCCGTCAAATCCTGATGCGCATCCATAATATACGTCACGACAACCGCTCCCCCTTCGCCGGGCGCAGGCCGTTCCACCAGTCCAGCGCCCGCTGCGCCCTTTTGCCTTCTGGCTGTACCTCCAGCAGGGACAGGCAACCCTCCCCTGTATGGACGGCCACCCCGCCATCTATGACGCCGCAAAGCGTCCCAGGCTCGGCACGGCCCGCCTCATCCTCAGGGGCAGGGGCGGCGGAAAGCACCCTGAGCCTCCTGCCCCTGACTGTGGTCCACGCCCCAGGCCTCGGGGCTAAGGCGCGCACCTGCCCTGAGATCCCTCCCGAGGGCCTGCCCCAGTCGATCCTCTCCTCATCCGGGCGGATCTTCGGGGCGTTCGTCGCAAGCGACCCGTCCTGGGCCTCGAACGCCCATCCCTCCATCGGCTGGCTCGACGCGTGTTCGATAAAGGCGGCCGTCCCCGCCGCCGCAGCCCGCTCCAAGAGCGTCTCCGCGTTGTCGTCCCCGGAGATCGTAATCTCCCTGCGGAGCAGGACTGGACCGGAATCCATGCCGGGCGCGAGCTTGAAGGCCGTCACGCCTGTCCTCGGGCGGCAATCCATCAGCGCCCTCTGGATCGGTGCGGCGCCCCTGTACTCCGGCAGCATCGACGGATGTATGTTGAGGCACCCAACGCGCTCGTCCTGCCTTAACAGCGGTTCCCTTATCAGCTGGCCGAAGTCGATGACGAAGCAAAAATCAACCCGGAACTCTTCGCCGAGGGCGAGCACCGCCCCATCGGAGGACGCGTCAGCCGAACGGACCAGAGGGACGCTGGGCAACCCAGCAGCCGCGAATGCCTCCACTGCCGTGTGTGAGAGGGATCTGCCCCGGCCCGCCGGTTTTGGCGGCGCTGTCACTATCCACGACGGGGGCCTCCACGCGGAAAGCAGCTCTAGACACGCGGCCCCGAAGCGCCCTGAGCCGAAGAAACCCCACGAGAGGCCGCAGCTCATCTTTCCCGCTCCCCCGTAGCGGCAGCGGCTTTCGCTTTCCGCTCCATCTTTTTCTTAATGAACGCCTGCTTGAGCCTCGACAGCCTGTCGATCATCAGCGTCGCTTCCAGGTGGTCTATCTCGTGGCAGAACACCCTCGCCAAAAAACCCTCGATCACCGTGTCGTGCGGGGCGCCGTCCTCGTCCTGATAGGCCACCCTTATTTTGCTTGGCCGCTCGATTTCCTCGTATATCCCTGGGAAGCTGAGACACCCCTCCTCGGCGCGCTCCGCGCCCTCCGCCTCCGTTATCCTGGGATTCACGAGCGCGTATCTGGCACCCTCCCAGTCGATCACGACCAGCCTAATAGGGATTCCCGCCTGCGGCGCGGCCAGACCGACGCCCTTGGACAGATACATCGTCTCGTACATGTCCGATACGAGTTTTTTCAGCTTGCCGTCGAACACGGTCACTTCCTCCGCCATAGCTCGCAGGGCCGGATCCGGATAAACAAGCACGTCAAGTATTGCCATACCATTCTCACCTCAAAAGCCTGACAGCCAAATATTTACCGCCATTATTTTAACAGCAACGCGCCAAAGAGCCTATGCGGTCCGCCAAAAAAATAACAGAGGACAACCCTGCGGCGCTGCCGCAGATTTGCCCTCTGTCGCTATTTTTTAGCTAGGTGCCTGAATGGCGATGATTCAGTCTGCGCCCTTGGGCGAATCGGGCGTGATCCCTACATCCTCCTGTAAAACACAGATAGGAAGAGAAAAATCCCGACGGCCGACATGACGCTCAGGAAGATCAGCGGCTTGTTGAAGCGGTCGGTCTTGCGCCGCGAGCGCATTATGGTGAACAGCACTCCGAACAGGCAGAATACGAACGCCGCTATGAGCGCATAGAGGGAGAGCCAGAGAAAACGCGGGTTATAGTACGCATCGACGCGGATGTTCAGCACCTTGGTTATAAAATTTTCCGTCCCCGGCTGCGCTTTGCTGAAAAGCAGCAGCATAAACATGACAAACAGCCACCCTGCGCCGGTGAAGGCTGAAATGGCTTTGACCATCCAGTCCCTTCCCCGCCTGCGCTCCACAAAGTGCCGCCCGTCCTTCGAATGATGGTCTGCCACAGCCAAACAGCCCCCCTTTTATCTTTTCTAGTGGCGGCCGATCGGGTCGAACTCAGATTCGAACACGGCTTTCAGCCCGTCCCATGTCACGCTGCCCATCTCGCCGCCCGTGCGGGATCTCACCGAGACGGAGCGCCCTTCCGTCTCCTTCGCGCCGACTATGAGCATGTACGGCACCTTTTCCATCTGCGCGTCGCGTATCTTTTTGCCCAGCTTCTCGTCGCGCCCGTCCAGCTCGACCCGGATGCCGGCGCCGAAAAGTTCCGTCTGGAGTTCGCGGGCGTATGGCTCGTAATCTAGCGTCACCGGGATGATCTTGGCCTGGACCGGCGAGAGCCAGAAGGGGAATGCCCCCGCGTAGTGTTCGACCAGTATGCCGATGAAGCGCTCCAGGCTGCCCAGTATAGTACGATGCAACATGACCGGGCGATGTTCAGCCCCGTCCGGGCCGATATAGTTCATGTCGAATTTTTCCGGCAGCTGGAAGTCGAGCTGTATCGTCCCGCACTGCCACGTCCTGCCGATGCTGTCCTCCAGATGGTAGTCGATCTTAGGGCCGTAAAACGCCCCGTCGCCCGGGTTGATCTTATATGGCGTACCCGTCTCCTCGAGTGCCTTTTGCAGCTTTCTCTCGGCCAACTCCCATCTCGCCGGATCCCCCATAGCCTTCTCAGGGCGCGTGGAGAGCTCCACCGCGAACTTGAACCCGAACACGTCGTAGACGTACCTGTCCAGGTCCATCACGCCCTTGAGCTCGTCCTCTGCCTGATCCTCCGTGCAGTAAATGTGGGCGTCGTCCTGGGTGAAACAGCGGACGCGCATCAGGCCGTGGAGGACGCCGGAGCGTTCGTGCCTGTGGACGGTACCCAGCTCGGCCACGCGCATGGGCATTTCCCTGTAGCTGCGCCGCGCCGTCTGGTAGTATATGATCCCGCCTGGGCAATTCATCGGCTTTATGGCGAACTGCCTCTCGTCTATCTCCGTGAAGTACATGTTCTCGCTGTAATAGTCCATGTGGCCGGAGCGCTGCCAAAGCGCCCGGTCGAGCATTATGGGCGTCTTTATCTCGCTGTAGCCGCGCCGCCTGTGCTCATACCTCCAGAACTCCAGCAGCTTGTTCATCAACTCCACGCCCTTCGGGTGAAAGAAGGGGAATCCCGGCCCCTCGGGCTGGAAGCTGTAAAGATCCAGCTCCCGCCCCAGCTTCCTGTGGTCGCGGAGACGCGCCTCCTCAAGCCGCTTGAGGTGAAGATCTAGCGACTCGGCGTCGGCGAAGGCTGCGCCGTATATCCTCGTGAGCATGGCGTTCTTCTCGTCGCCCTTCCAGTAAGCGCCGGCCAGCGAGAGGAGCTTGAAGTGCTTCAGGTAGCCGGTGTTCGGGACGTGTGGGCCGCGGCAGAGATCCCAGAAGTCCCCCTGTCCGTAGAGCGACACCCGATCCTGAGCGATGTCCTTTATGATCTCCGTCTTGAACGGATCCTGCCTGAAGCGCTCAAGGGCCTCTTCGGCGGTCACGTCGAGCCTCTCTATGCGGAGCTTCTCCTTAGATATCCGTTTCATCTCGCCCTCTATGGCGGGGAGATCCGCGTCCGTTATCGGCCTGGGGAACTGGACGTCATAGTAAAAGCCGTCCTTTATAGACGGACCCACCCCGAAGAGCGCCCCGGGATAGAGCCTCAGAATGGCCTGAGCCATGAGGTGCGATGTCGAGTGCCGCAGTATGTCGAGCCCTTCGGCGGTCTCAGGCGTTATCGGGAGGACTGTCCCGCCGCCCGAAATATCCCGGTGGAGGTCAATCTTCTCGCCGTCTGCCGAGGCCGCTATCGCGCCCTTCACGCCCCACTCCTTGAAGAGATCAAACGGGGTCGTCCTTTCGGCCTCCGCCGTCTCGCCCGTAGGCCCAACAAAACGAGCCATACAATCATCTCCTTTTGCCGCCTGCCGCGCGTCTTGCCGCGCCGCAGGCACATCAAAAAACGTGACTAATTTTAACACCATTTCAACTTTTTTTCAGCGCTACTTCACGCCCGTGCTGCCGAAACCACGGTCCGCGCGCTCGGAGCATGAAAGCTCCCCGTGCTCGGCAAGCAGCGCGCGTGTCACAGGGGCGAATACGAGCTGGGCTATCCTGTCACCCGTCGACACCGTGAAGACGTCCTTCCCGTGGTTGACCAGTATCACGCGGATCTCGCCCCTGTAGTCCGAGTCGATGGTCCCGGGCGAGTTGAGCAGAGTTACGCCGTGTTTTGCGGCGAGGCCGCTCCTGGGGCGCACCTGCCCCTCGTACCCGGAGGGTATCTCGACGCAAAGCCCGGTGCCAACCGTCGTAAATCCCCCTGGGACTATCTCAGCCCCCTCCGAGGCGCGGAGGTCGACGCCAGCCGACCCCGCAGTGGCGTAAGACGGCAAGGGGATGCCGGATGCCGACAAGTCCCTTTTGACCTTTACAGTCAGTCCTTCGCCCGGGCCAGCGGCCATCTCGGCGTCACCTGGGGCGACGGTCAGGACGGTTCCCTCCGTTGCGCGGCCTGTCAAAGCCCGGCCTCGAGTCGCGCCTCGGCCCGCCCTCCCCCTTCGGGAAGGCTGAGTAGCGCTCCTCGCGCTCCAACTCGGCCGGAAGCTGGGCGGCCAACACAGGATCCGCCATGACGGCCGCTTTTTGTTCTATCGCGCGCCTACGGGAGAGGTTTATCCTGTTCATGTCGTCTATCTCCTTGACCACCACCAGGACGTCGTCCCCTACGGAGAAAGCGTCGTCGATTTTGGGGATGTGGTTCACGCTGATCTCGCTCACGTGAAGCAGCCCCTCCTTGCCTGGCAGTATCTCGACAAAGACCCCGAAGTTTATCATCCTCGTCACCTTGCCCACGAAGAACTCCCCGGCCTTCACTTCCCTCGTGAGGTCGCCTATGATCTTAAGAGCGGCGTGGGCCGAGTCTGACTCCATCGCTGAAATGAACACGCGCCCGTCGTCGCCCACGTCTATCTTGGCGCCCGTCTGCGCGACTATGGAGCGGATGATCTTCCCGCCCGGGCCGATCACGTCGCGGATCTTTTCTGGGTCGATGGAGATGGTCAGTATGCGCGGCGCGTTGGGCGATATCTCGGGGCGCGCCCTGTCGATGGCCCCGGCCATGATGTCCAGGATGCGGAGCCTCGCGGACCTTGCCTGTTCGAGTGCCCGCTCCAGTATCCCCCTCGTGATGCCGCCGGCCTTGTTGTCCATCTGGAGGGCGGTCACGCCGTCCTTAGTCCCGGCGACCTTGAAGTCCATGTCCCCGTAGTGATCCTCGAGGCCCTGAATGTCCGTCAGTATGCCGACCTTGCCGTCGTCAGCGATCAGGCCCATCGCTATGCCGGCGACCGGTTTTTTTACCGGTATGCCAGCGTCCATCATCGAAAGGCTCCCGCCGCAGACGCTGGCCATGGAGCTGGAGCCGTTCGACTCCAGGATATCGGAGACCATCCGCACGACGTAGGGGAAATCCTCCTCTGACGGCATCATGAGCTTGAGCGCCCGCTCCGCCAGCGCGCCGTGCCCGATCTCTCGGCGTCCCGGGCCGCGCATCGGCCGCACCTCGCCCACGGAATAGGGAGGGAAATTGTAGTGAAGCAGGAAGCGCTTGGCGGGCTCGTCCCGCTTGAGCCCGTCCAGCAACTGGTCGTCCGTCCCCACCATGCCCAGTGTCGTGACCGAGAGGGACTGAGTCTCGCCCCTGGTGAAGAGCGCGCTCCCGTGGGTCCTTGGGAGCACCCCTACCTCACATGAAATGGGGCGCAGCTCATCCATCGCCCTGCCGTCCGCGCGTCGTTTGTCGTCCAGTATCAGCTTGCGGACCCCTTTTTTGGTGAGCCTGTCCATGAGGCCCGTGATGTAGGGCTTAGAGTCAGGGTGCTGCTCGGAGAAGTTGTCGACCGCCCTCTGGGATATCGCCGACAGGGCAGCGGCGCGCTCGGCTTTGCCGTGAATCTGTATCGCAGCGTATATGTCGTCCCACAGGTTCGCGTCCACCCATTGGTCGATCTCCTCTATCCTCAGGGGATCAGGTATCGCTTTCTTGTCCTTCCCGATCTTCGCCCTCATTTCGAGGATAAAGTCCACAATTTTGTTTATCTCGCCCTGCGCCAGCTCAAGGGCGTCTATCAAGAGACTCTCCGGCGCTTCGTCCGCGCCGGCCTCAACCATCGTTATCCCGCCCCTGTGGCCCGCGACGGTGAGATCCAGGGCGCTGCGCTGCATCTCCTCCTCCGTCGGGTTCACGACGAACGCCCCGTCCACGTGTCCTATCTTGACCGCTCCTATGGGGCCGCCCCATGGTATGTCTGAGATGGCGAGCGCCGCCGATACGGCGTTTATGGACAGGATGTTGGGCGCTATCACCTGATCCACCGACAGGACGGTGCTGACGGCGTGGACGTCGTAGCGCATGTGTTCAGGGAACAGGGAGCGTATCGAGCGGTCTATCATCCGCGCGGAGAGCACAGCCGACTCGGTGGGCCGCCCCTCGCGCTTTATGAAGCCGCCTGGGATCTTGCCGGCGGAGTAATACCGCTCCTCGTAGTCAACGAGCAGCGGGAAAAAATCCAGGCCCTCGCGCTGCTTGTCCGATATCACTGCGGTGACGAGGACCACGGTCTCCCCGCACTGCGCTAAGACAGACGCGTTGGCTTGCTTCGCCATGCGTCCTGTTTCGAATGAGACGGCCTTCCCGCCGATCTCGAGGCTAAATGTCTCAGCCATTGCTTTTTCCTCCTCTTATGCACTCTTCTATAATTTTACAACTTCGAAATAATATCACAAGTTTTAATTATCGCAGTGAAAAATAGGTAAAAAAGGGGATCACGAAACCGGACGGCGGTTTTTGCATGATCCCCTGGGAAGCCTTATTTTGTTTTTGCGTTCACTTACGCGTCAATGGCGCAGTTCCAAGCTCTGGATGAGGGACTGGTAGCGCGTGAAGTCCTTGTTGCGGAGATACTGTAGGAGTTTTCGTCTCTTCCCGACCATTATGAGAAGGCCGCGCCTCGAATGAAAGTCCTTCTTGTGAACCTTCATGTGCTCGGTAAGCTGCCTGATCCTCGTGGTCAGTATCGCCACCTGAACCTCCGGCGAGCCGGTGTCGGCGCCGTGCGTCCTGTACTTTTCGATTACCTCTTGCTTCAGTTCCTTGTCGATCAATGCCTTCACTCCTAAAAAAGTAAAATCCCAAAACCCAGGCCGCCGTGTCGTAACGATCGTCCGTGTAGAGGGTCAGGAAATTATAGCACAGGAAATGCCGATAAGCACCGCCTCTTTATAGTCTCTTGCGGCAGTCAGCAATGCGGGCCGCGGGGAGTCTTTTTTGTGCTTTGCACTGGTAAAGTGCTAGCCTGACCTGGTAAAATGAGACAAAAGTTTAATGACCTAGTAAAACCATAGCTCGAACCGTCTGCTGGCGGGGATCGTCTGCCAGCGAGTCGCCGGTTAAAATATGCGCTTTAAAAACGGCGCCCGTTTCAAAAAATACGCGCTCAGGAGATAGCAGACGAACACTGTGAAGGCGCTCGAAACCGCCCACTTTATCGCGACGCTGACGTGAAACGGCTTGAGGAAGTACACGAGCGGCGTCAGGACTATCTGGTGAAGCCAGTAGATCGGATATGAGTGAGGGGACAAAATTCCCACGGCTTTCTCGAAAGGCAGGCTCTTCCTCATAAAAAGCCCTGCTGTGAAAAACGTCATGGCGATCATCGTGGAGTTATAAAGGACGGCTTCAATGATAATGTTTGTATTTGCGTCAAGGCCAGGCGCCTTAAAAAATGTCCAGCGCAAAAGCAACGCGGACGAAACGATTCCCGCGGCCCCCCACTTAGCCGGGCTTGGAACCCATCCGCCCTCGCTGAACCAGCCCGCGCGCCACCCGTATGTCCCGAGCGCGAAAAAGCCGGCGTATCCGACGAAGCGGGCGTGCTGGAAATAAAGCACGTACATGATATTCACCCATTCCACCGCCGGCTTGATAAAATACGCCGCCAGACAGTAAGAAAGCGTCCCTGCCGTCCAGAGCGCCGCGATCAGCGCGGCAGGGGATTTCCCTGTCTCTGCCGCCTTTTCAGCCTTTGCCCCCGCGCCGCCCTTGCAAAAAATCGCGTATGCGAGCAGGAAGAGGAACAATACCCCTAAAAACCAGTAATGTCCCTGCTGGTAAAACGGCCCGAAAAACCAGCCCGTCATAAAGCCCCAGGCCGTCACAGGACCGATCCCGTACTTGAGATACGATGCGTAGGCGAAAAAAGGCGCGACGAACGCCACCCCTAGGATCCAGGGCAGTCCAATCCGCATAAATTTGTCGCGCAAAAACAGAGACGTGCCGCGCTTTGCCAGAGACGGCGGCGCGAAGTAGCCGGAGAGGAAGAAGAGCGCGGACATAGGGAACGAGTCGAGAAAGACGACGAGCATCGCCATAGCGAAGCTCCTGTTGTCGTCGATGACATACCACCACTGCGGCACGAACATCATGTACGTCATGGCGGCGTGGAGCATGATGACCAGCAGCACCATGACGAGCCGCAGCGCGTCGAACCCCTTTATCCTGTCATTTCCCTGCCTCATGACGACCAACCTCGCTTTGTCAGATTTTTGGCGATGCTTCGTGGACAGAAATAAATTCCATGCTTTATATCGTACGCTTAAACGTACTTTTTATTCGCGGCTCATCGGGAGGCCGGCAACGCGCCATCGGTTTTCACGCCGCGTTCGCCCTGCTTTCGGCGCGCTTGCGCATATTCGGGTCCAGTATGCTCTTCCTGATGCGGACTGACTTCGGCGTAATCTCGACCAGCTCGTCGTCCTCTATCCACTCCAGCGAAGACTCCACGGTGACTTTCCGAGGGACGTCCAGGACTATCGTGGCGTCCTTCGTGGCCGACCTGTGGTTCGTCTGCTGCTTGCGTTTGGCGGGGTTGCAGGGCAGATCCTTCGGCTTGGCGCTCTCCCCCACCACCATGCCGCAGTATACGCGGTCGCCGGGCTCAAGGAAAAGCCTGCCGCGCTCCTGGAGGTTTTCGAGGCTGTAGCTCGTCGCTACGCCGGTGTCCATGCACACCATGGAGCCCCGGGTGCGCGATGTGACCTCGCCGGCCCAGGCGCCGTAACCGATAAAACGCGAAGCCAGAATCCCCAGGCCGCGCGTGTCAGTCAAAAACTCGCCCCTGTAGCCGATGAGGCCCCGCGTCGGTATCCTGAACGACAGACGGAGCGTGCCGGTGCCGCCGTTTTCCATTTCGAGGAGCTCGCCCTTTCGCAGCGCTACCTTCTGTATGACGACGCCCTGGTACTCCTCCGGGACGTCGATCACCAGCTCCTCCATCGGTTCCTGGAGGGATCCGTTTTCTCCCACGCGCGTTATGACCTCCGGGCGGGAGACGCAGAACTCCATGCCCTCGCGCCTCATCTCCTCTATCAATATGCCGAGGTGCAGTTCCCCTCGGCCAGACACTTTCACACCGTCCGGCCTGCCGATGTCCTCCATGCAGAGAGCAGGGTCGACGCGCGTCTCGCGCTCCAGCCGCGCCTTTATCTGCCTGAGCGTCACGGCGTTGCCATCCTCGCCCGCGAACGGGCCTGTGTTGACCAGGAAGAACATCGACACGGTAGGCTCCTCTATGTCCAGCGGCGGCAGCGCGCTGTCCGCTGAGGACGGGTCGGTGATCGTGTCCCCCAGCGTGATTTCGTCCGGGCCGGAGAACCAGACGATGTCACCCGCGCCGGCCTCGTCTACCTCCTTGCGGTCGAGTCCCTCGGTGATAAAGAGATGCGCGCACGTCTCCTTCTTCTGGGAGACGGTCTCGAAATCCTGCTGCCCGTGGTCCGTCCACCTGGTGTGCGTCACCATGAGCGGCGCGTTCCTCCTGAGCGTGCCGCGCAACACGCGGCCGCAGGCGATGCGCCCGAGATAATCGCTCCAGGCCAAGGTGCTCACCTGCATCAGGAGCGCGCCGTCCCCGTCGACCTTCGGCGGCGGGACGAAATCGACGATGGTCTCGAACAGCTCCTGCATCCCCTTGCCCGAGCCGCCCTCTATCCCGGAAGAATCCTTCACCATCCACCCGCTGAGGCCGGAGCCGTACAGCACCGGGAACTCGCACTGCTCGTCGGTCGCCCCCAGCTCTATGAAGAGGTCGAACGTCTTGTCCAGCGCCGAGCCGGGGGCGGCGTTCGGGCGGTCGATTTTGTTGACCACGACGATAGGGCGCAGCCCGAGACGCAGGGCGCGCATCAGCACGTACCGCGTCTGCGGCATCGGCCCCTCGTTCGCGTCCACCAGGAGGAGCACGGAATCCACCATGGAGAGAACCCTCTCGACCTCCCCCGAGAAGTCGGCGTGCCCCGGCGTGTCCACGATGTTTATGCGATATCCGTTCCACTCTACGGAACAGTGCTTCGCCTTTATGGTTATGCCTCGTTCGCGCTCCAGGGAGAGGCCGTCCATCACCCTCTCCTCCATGCGCTCGTTTTCCCTCTCGCTCTGCGTGGCTCTGAAAATTGAATCAATGAGCGTTGTCTTGCCGTGGTCTATGTGGGCTATTATGGCCACATTTCGAATCTTTGAAGCATCGTACACAAAAGTCACCTCATTCATATTGGAAGCGCTTCTCGCTTACCCATGTCAGCAAACACGTATGATATCATAATCCCAGGCTTTTTTATCCCCTGTCCTTTCGAAAAATACGCATTCTATGCTAAAATGCGCCCTGGAAGTATCTCATCCAGTCGCTGTCCCTAACAGGACGGAGGAAAGTCCGGGCTCCGCAGGGCAGGGTGCAGGAGAAACTCCTGTGGGTGCGAACCCAAGGAAAGTGCCACAGAAAATATACCGCCGGGAGCAATCCCGGTAAGGGTGAAAAGGCGAGGCAAGGGCTCACCGGACGCGCGGCGACGCGCGTGCCTGGCAAACCCCACCCGGAGCAAGGTCGAATAGGGGAGGATGAGGCTGCCCGCTGACTCCCGGGTACGACCGCTGAGATAAATGACTGGACACGACAGAACCCGGCTTACGAGGTGCTTCCGCTTTTACGCGGGGGACAGGGCGACCGATCCCCCGCTCCTTTTTAACTCTTTTCGGTTTTTCCCCTTGACTCACGCGGCATGTGAAGCTAGGATACTCCCGTTGTGCCTGTGCCCGTAGCTCAGCTGGATAGAGTGTTGGCCTCCGGAGCCAAAGGTCCCGGGTTCGAATCCCGGCGGGCACGCCAGAGACAGCAAAGGTTCAGGGGGTTTTCCTCTGAACCCTTTTTGTTTTTTGCTTCCACCACCGCCCGCTTTGTGGTAGAATGCGACAAGATTGGCCGTAAATGATACACATATTCATTTTGTTGATTGCGCAAAAGCGTGAGCGCTTCCGTGATGATTTTACCATTTATTTGACAGACCCATATCTTTTTCGGTGTTATCCGATCCGACGTTCTCAAAGACGCTGCGCGGCAGGTTTTGCAGGTCGGCAAGGAGCCTCTCGACGGTCTCTATAAAAACGCCGTTCTCCGCGTTGACGGTCTCGAAATCACCAGCCTTGGCCGCAAATTCCAAAACCTGCGCCTGCCTGGCAATCGCCTCGGCGCATATCCCATAGCTGGCGCCCTTGAGTCCGTGCGCGATGATGGCGTATTCCGCAAGCGTCCCCTTGGAGACCTCGCGCATCTTCTCCAGCATCTCCGGCGTGTGGGTCATAAACGAGCTGAGGATTTCCAGATAGGCGTCCTCTCCATCGTAGAGCGCCACGCCCTCCGACAGGTCCACGCCTTCCACTCGGCGCCCTTCCAGCGCTCCGGTGGGCTCCGCCGCCTTCTGTCCCTCCTGCCGAGGGGCTTCCTCTCTACGCCTGCCTCGTACCCACCGATTGAGCGCCCTGTCCAGTTGGGCGATATCGATGGGCTTGGAGATGAAGTCATCGAAGCCGTTGGACAGGAACATTTCCTCGATTCCCCTCAGGGCGTTCGCCGTCAGGGCGATAATCGGCACGTTCCGCGCGTAGTCGGTCCCTATCTCGCCGCGGATAACGCGGGTGGCCTCGATTCCGTCCATCCCGGGCATCATGTGATCCATGAACACCGCGTCGTATCTCGTCTTTTCCGCACGGATTTTCTCTATCGCTTCCTGCCCGCTCGCGACCGTATCGATCTCCAGCCCATAGGGCAGCATCAGCCCTCGCGCCACGTCCAAGTTTGTCGGGACGTCGTCTACGATCAGCACCTTGCCATAAGGCATCCGCGTACGGACGAAATCCTTGTTTCTTATGCTCCGGTTCTCTATAAAACTGAAGCTACGCAACTGCTCCGCTGTTTCGCTGCCGAGCGGCGTCGCGTCGACGATCTCCTGCCATAATTTGACGCTGAAGGCGCTGCCTTTCCCATATTCGCTCTTCGCCGTAATCGTGCCGCCCATCAGCTCCGCCAGGGTTTTCGTGATAGGGAGGCCGAGCCCAGTCCCCTCTATGTAGCGGGTCTCCAGGTTTTTCACCCGGTAGTACTCGGAAAAAAGCTTGTCGAGATCCTCTTTCTTGATGCCGAGCCCCGTGTCGCTCACAGCAAAAACCAACCACGCGCCGTTGTCCTGCCGTTCCCATTCCACTTTGAGGATCACCCTGCCCTCTTTTGTGTACTTGAAGGCGTTGGAAAGCAGGTTGCTCAGGATCTGCTTTATCCGCATCTCGTCGCCAAAGAAGATGCTTGGGATCGTTTCGTCTAAAGAGAGTTCGAAGGCGATGGGTTTGGAGCCGATGCGCATGATGTTGAGCTGCACGGTGTCGTTGATAAGGCTTGAAATATGATACCTCGACGGCACCAGCTCCATACTCCCCGACTCGATCTTTGAGATGTCCAGAATGTCGTTTACGATGCCAAGCAGATTCAAGCCTGAATTGTAGATTTTATCCAGGTTGTCGCGGGTATTTTTGAGAAGATCGTTTTGCAGCTCCACTTCGGAGAGGCCGATGACCGCGTTCAGGGGAGTGCGCATCTCATGGCTCATCCGTGCCAGGAAGGCCGATTTGCTGAGGTTTTCTTCATCGGAACGCGCCTTTTCCCTGTTTAATCGGATGATTGCGTAGCTCATGAGCATCATGATGGAGGCGCTGCCGATGATGACGGCAAATTGCTTCTGCATCACCGCGTTGTATTGTTCAATTGAGACATCCACGCCGACAATACCGAGGAATTCTCCGGTGTTCTTGTTGAAAATCGGGGCGTAGGCCGACAAAAGCGTGCCCCATACCTCAGGAGCAAAATCGCCAATATGGGCGCTCTGGCTGTCATAGGCCGCGCGACGGGCAGCGGTAATGGGCTCTATGCTGCCAGGCGGCGTGAACGTGTCCGCGTCGGATTTTTCGCCGTCAAATATGTACATCATTTCATTTTCTGAGGCTCGTATCTCCGAATACACGAACATAATGTTATGCAAGTTGCCAAAACGTATTTTCTCTATGACGGACTTGGTTCGAATATAGTAGTCGCTTTCGGTGTCCAATGACTTGATAAACTCCTGATATTCTTCCGGGTATTCTTCCAGCAGGGCGGCCACCGCGTAGGCAATGCCGAGGCATTTGTCGCCCATCTGCTGTTTTAAAGTTTGCGAGGTAATGGTATAGACGATGCCCCCGAATACAATTGCGCAGAGAACCGAAAAAAAGACAATATAGAGATATCCTTCTCTCAAACGCGGTTTTTTTCTCAGCATATATCCCGTAAACGTTCGCGCTCAGTGAGGACAGAAGGCGTCCGGCCGTCCGCTGGCCGGAATGGGAAAGACGGCAAGAGGGCGAACGCCCTAAAGGCCCGCCAAGGGACAGCGGCGCCCCGCAGGGCGGGTCCGCTTTTTTCGGCAAACGCAGGCGTTTCGGCGGGCCAGGAGTGGAGCGCGGCATCCCGGCACTGGCTTTTCCCGGAGGCATCGGATATGGCCAACCGACACGTGACAACGTCGAAACCGTTCAATTGCTGTACCTCCTCTGCGAAAACCACGTCTCTTATCCGCTTCCTCGTCATTGTACCATATAAAGTAAAGGCCGGCAGCGCGGCACTGAGACCAAGCAAAGGCGGGGGTTGAGACAGCCCCCGCCTTTGCCTTTGCCCGTTTTCGAGCGAAGGTGACGGCAAAAGGCGGCTCTGTGGTAGAATTCCTTTCGGATTAAGCGATTATCCGAAGTATCTTGAGGAATCACTGATTAAATGTTCTTTGAGCGAAATGGAGCAGATTCGCCCGCTTCCCGAAATGGCATCAGTGAAAATGGCCACAGGCGTAGCAGAGCTACGCCCAGGACCATTTTTGCGGCTGACATGAAGGGAACGGGCGAAGATGC
>JAIRNC010000054.1 GCA_031258255.1 Synergistaceae bacterium | reverse complement strand
TGAACGACATGCCAGCCGTCGCGTCTATCATAAAGAGCACGTTCGCCTTGCGCCCGCTGTCGCCAGGCTGTTTCAGTATGTCGGTATCCTCGAGCCCCACCTCGTCCTTCAGCACGGCGCTCACGTTCAGCCCCGCGTTCTCCAGTGGAACCCCGTTCGCCCACGCCGCACCTATTGCAGGCGCGGATATGTCAGAGACGAAGAGCGCCAGCAGCGCCACCGCTATCAGCCTCTTCATATTAAATCCAGCAAGATCCTTATCCATTTCGCACATCCTTTTCTTTTATATTATAAGTTTTGACTTAAGGAAATCTGCCACACATTTACGCTTCAAGATCAAATTCACATACGCCCAAAAATTAAAAAAACATGGTCTTTTACACACGTTTAGGACAAGTAACAGTGTGTTTTCCCTCTTAATTACTAGTTTGAAAGAATAGTACACTATTGAATAGTAGTCAAGTCAAAACGCCCAAAATGCGTAAAATGCGAAGTAAAAACTGCATAAAAGTATTAGTGTAGCGAAAATAAAAAAGAAATTAACATAAATACCAAAAGGGCTTTAATTTTAAATTTTATAATATACGTAAAATCCGCATCGAGCAAAAGAAATGAACCGCTGCCGTCGGCGCTGATGCCAGCGCGCAAGCGGGCGGGTCTGCGCTCAAGCCCTCACGGCGAGGCCCCTGCGTCCCATGACGCCCGCCCCTATATGCGCCCCTGTGTGGTAGAATACCTCTGCTGTTACTTGGCATAGCGGAGGTGCTTTTATGTTCAAGGGATTGCTCAAGGCGCTTGGCCTTGACCCAAACGATAGAATAGTCGCGCGGTACAGCGACAAGGCGGATGAGATAACGGCGCTGGGGCCGGCGGTTCAAAAGCTGTCCTGCGAAGAGCTGGCTGGCTCGGCGGCGCTTTACAGGGAAAGGCTGGAAAGCGGCCAGACGCTCGACGACATACTGCCGGAGGTGTTCGCCCGCGTCCGCGAGGTCTCGCGGAGGACGCTGGGGATGTCGCACTTCGACGAACAGCTCATAGGCGGCATGGCGCTCCACGAGCACAAGATTGCCGAGATGAAGACCGGCGAGGGGAAGACGCTGGTCGCGACGCTGGCCGTCGTGCTGAACGCTATGGATGGGAAGGGCGTGCACGTCATAACAGTGAACGACTACCTGGCAAAGCGCGACGCCGAATGGATGTCCCCGATATATAACGGCATGGGGCTTTCCGTGGGGGTGATAGCCCCGTTCATGGATCAGGAGGGCAGGGCGAGGGCCTACATGGCCGACATCACGTACGGGACGAACAGCGAGTTCGGCTTCGACTACCTGAGGGACAACATGGCTCACTCCGCCCTAAACCAGGTGCAGAGGGGGCATAACTTCTGCATCGTGGACGAGGTGGACTCCATTCTGATTGACGAGGCCAGGACGCCGCTCATAATCTCTGGCCCGTCGGAGGACAGCGTGGAGCCGTACAGGAAGGCAGACGCGGTGGCACGGGCACTGCGGCGGGACGTGGATTTCGAGGTGGACGAAAAGGAGCGCAACGTGGCGCTGACCGAGGCGGGCATAGCGCACTGCGAGTCCATCCTTAAACTCCCGGAGCTATTCACGGACTACGCGAACACGGAGCTGGCCCACAAGATAACGCAGAGCCTCAAGGCCCATAACCTCTTCCAGCGCGACATACACTACGTCGTCAAGGACGGAGAGATCGTCATCGTGGACGAGTTCACGGGACGGCTGATGATTGGCCGTCGCTACTCCGAGGGGCTCCACCAGGCGATAGAGGCCAAGGAGAAGGTGCGGATAGGGCGTGAGAACCAGACCCTGGCCACGATAACCCTGCAAAACTACTTCCGGCTCTACAACAAACTCTCCGGCATGACGGGGACGGCGCTCACCGAGGCCGAGGAGTTCAAGGAGATATATGGGCTGGAGGTCGTCACGATACCCACCCACCTGCCCATGATAAGGCAGGACAACCCCGACCTGATCTTCCGCACGAAGCAGGAGAAATTTAACGCGGCGGCGGACGAGGTGGAGGAGAGCTATAAAAAGGGGCAGCCCGTCCTGGTCGGCACGTCGTCCATCGAGAACTCCGAGAGGATGAGCAAGCTGCTGAAGGCCCGCAGGGTACCGCACAACGTCTTGAACGCGAAGGTGCACGAGCGGGAGGCCGCGATAGTGGCACAGGCCGGGCGCCTGAACGCAGTGACCGTCGCCACGAACATGGCGGGGCGCGGCACGGACATAGTGTTGGGCGGCAACCCCGAGTTCATGGCGAAGGAGGATGCCGCGAAGCGCGAGGTAGAGACCGGCTCGCCGGAGTACGAGGATCTGCTGTCCGGCTTCAAGGAGCAGTGCGACATGGAACACGCCAGGGTGGTAGAGCTCGGCGGGCTGCGGATCGTGGGCGTGGAACGCCACGAGTCCAGGCGGATAGACAACCAGCTGCGCGGGCGATCCGGGAGGCAGGGTGACCCAGGGGAGAGCCGCTTTTACGTGGCTCTGGACGACGACCTGCTGAGGCTCTTCGGCGGCGAGCGCGTGCAGGGCATCATGACGAAGCTCGGCATGGAGGAAGGCGAGTCGATAGAGCACTCCCTCCTCGACAAGACGATCGAGGGTGCGCAGAAGAAAGTCGAGTCCATGCACTTCGACATACGCAAACAGCTGCTTGCTTATGACAACGTGATGAACAAGCAGCGCGAGGCAGTCTACAGGGAGCGTGAGTCGATCATCAGGGCGGACGACATCGAGGGGCGGACGTGGAACGTGCTGGACGACACGCTCACGGCTGCGGCTGACCCGGAAAAGATCTTCGCTGACCCCGACCAGCCGGACATACATTCGGCGGAGCTGCGCCTGAAAGCCCTCTTCTGGCCAGGCATAGAGGCGCCGCTCAAGGAGGTATCAGTCCCTGACGAGCTGGATGCTGCCATGGAGAGGATGCGCAGAGAGCTCCGGGCGCGCTTTGACAAAAAACTCGCCGAGCTGGGCAAGGATACGTCGTCGAACCTCTTCCGCTATATCCTGCTCCAGGCGCTGGACTCCTGCTGGAGGGAGCATCTGCTGGGCATGGACGAGCTGAGGCGCGGCATCGGCCTCCGCGCCATCGGTCAGAAGGACCCCCTCGTGGAATATCAGTTCGAATCCTTCAACCTCTTTCAGCAGACGCTCCAGAGCGTTCGCGAGAAGGTGACGGAGTACGCGCTGCGGGTGACCGTGGTCACGGAGGATCGGTCCCGCCGACGGGCCACGCGCGAGGGGCGCGGGATGTTGCTGCCGGGGAGCGGCAGCCTGACGCCGGAGGAGGAAACGGCTAGACACGCCGGGGAATCCAAGCCCATGCCGCTCCAGAAGGGGCCTAAGATCGGCCGGAACGCCCCCTGTCCCTGCGGCAGCGGCAAAAAATATAAATATTGCCACGGAAGGGATCAGGAAGCATAATATAAAAAGCATAAAAAAATAACAACGGAGGTGCGCGATGAGGCCAAGGTCCTTTTTATCCTTTTGTGTTACTTTGGCGGTATGCGCCGTTTTGATTTCAGCTGACGCGTCGCCGTCCTGCGCGGCGTGGGACGCGCGGGGCGACGCGACCCGACTGTTGCGTGAGGCGCCGTCTCTGGCCGCGTTCCCCGGCGCCAGAGGCATGGTCTGGCTCAGCTCTTACAACTACTCCCTGAGAATGGACGGTCTCATGGAAAAGCGGCACAGGCTCCTAATTCCCATTGAGACAGCTCAGGGACGGACGTTTACCATCCCGCGTCCTTTCGCTGGCGGCCCGTCCGACGCCGTGACGGAAGCCCTGTGGCTCGACCTGGCGAGCGGTGAAGCAAAGGGCGCGCTCGAAACCAGCATGGGGCAGGACGGCCTCACAGCCGTCATCCCGCCCGGCTCTGGAGGCGGGGTCATAGCGATAGAGACGATGAGCGCGAGCCGCAGAAAAAACTACCTCGACGACGCGCTGACGCTGGCAGGTCCACTGCCCGTGTGGGAACAGCGGATAGAGGCGGAGATCCCGGAGGGCAGGGACTGCTACTGGCAGGGAACCGGTGTAGGCAGCCCTGAGCGTAGGGTGGAGCAGGGCATCGAACATATCGTCTGGACTGTCATGAACCAGCCGGAGTGGCGAGCCAGCGGCCTGGTCGACGAACACCCGCCCGCCCTCGTGTTCAGCCTCAGCAGGGGGCTTGCCACATCTCTGCGCGAACTCAAAAACCTAGAAAACGCCCCGCTCGCGCCGCCGCGTCTGCCGATGGGGGCGCAGTCTGACAGGAGCCCGCAGAAAGCGGTTGACAGTATCGCGGCGTACATGAGCGGCAGGATAAAGGACCCCGGCGGGATGCCGCCGTCAGCCGACATGGAGAGGGCGTCCACAGGCGAGGGAGGCCCGTGGACGCCTCTGGAAGGTACGCTTATCGCAAAGAAGTGGCTTGAATCCATTGGCATGGGCGCAAAGGTGTTCTGGTGTCAGCGGATACCGGTGGACATGGGCGGCCCGGACTCCATGTCGATATGGAGCGATCCTGTGCTGCTCGTGAGCGGCGGCACGTCTCAGGCTTATTTCGTCGCGGGGCGTGATGGCCGGTTCGGCAAATTGCCGCACTCCCTGCGTGGCGCGACCGTGTATCGTCTGGACGATGAGGTGCAAAGGGCCGTCATCCCCCAGGGCAACGCCTCCGAAAACGCGCTCACCCAGCAGTGGAGGCTCTCCATAGGCACTGACGGTATAGCGTCCGGCTCGCTGGACATCACGGCAACGGGGGGATGGGCAAGCCTCCTGGCCGGTGAGGGGGAGGGCGTCCCGGAGGACGCCATGGACATAGCGAACCAGATGTCCTTCGACATGCCGGCCCTAACCCTGGAACCTGTGTCCGTCGAGACCGTCACGAACGGCTACAGGGCGACCTTCGGCGTGCGAGCGTCCTTAGGGATCGTCTCAGGAGGCCATATCCTGATGAGGATGCCTGGCGGACTGCCGCGGCCGCTGTACGATATGCCAAATGACGGGGATGGCTTTAGGCTCCGCTTCCCGTTCGCCTTCGAGCAGAGCGTGGCGGTCTCCACGCCAGATGGCTACAGGTCGTTCGGCCTGCCAGGGAAAACGGAGCACGGTGACTCCAAGGCACTTTTGGACGAATCCGTGGCCTTCACGGAAAAGAAATCCCTGCTTGAAGCATCGTCAAAGTGGACAGTGCGCTCCACCAGAATCGACTTGCCTCTGGCAGCCCGGATGGCGGATCAGCTCGCCCTAGCGCGGCGGTGGTCGGAGATGACCGTGCCGCTCAGAAAATGATTATTAAATAAATAAGCCGGAAAGAGGTATCGGTATGGAAGACAAGAGGGAGAAGCTCGTTTCACTGATCCGGGAGGCCATAGACGGGGTCGCCTCGTCGAGGGGGGTCAAAACGCCGGAGGGCTTTTCGATACTCCTGGAGCGCCCGAGGCACGATGGGCAGGGAGACTGGGCGACGAACGCCGCGATGCAGCTGGCTAAGGTTTTTCGCGTAAAGCCGTCAGAGCTCGCGGAGGACATCGCCTCGCGTCTGGGCGATTGCGGCGGCATCTCGTCCGTGGAGGTCGCCATGCCGGGATTTCTGAACTTCACGCTGGCGAACAGCTGGATAACCGACACGATAAGGGACGCGCTCGCAAAGGGCAAGGATTTCGGCCGCAGCGACGGCGGGCGGGGCCGCAGGATACAGGTCGAGTTCGTGAGCGCGAACCCGACGGGGCCGATCCACTTAGGACACGGGCGCGGCGCTGCTGTGGGGGACGTGGTGTCCTCCCTGCTGGAGTTCGCTGGCTGGAGGGTCGAGAGGGAGTATTACATAAATGATGCCGGCCTCCAGATGGAGAACCTCGGGAAATCCACCCAGTCCAGGTATTTCGCCCTCCTGGGCCGCGAGGAGGAAGCGCCGTTCCCGGAGGACGGGTATCCAGGGGATTACATCGATGCCATAGCCCAAAAAATACTGGACGAGCGGGGGCCTGCGCTGGCTGACCGGCCTCTCGCTGAAACGTCCGGCCTGTTCAGGGACGAGACGTGCGCGGCTGTGCTGGAGATGATAAAGAAGGACCTCTCGGACTTCGGCGTGGTCTTCGACGTCTGGTTTTCGGAAAAGTCCCTCTTCGATGGAGACATCGTCCCGCGCACCGTCGAGCTGCTGAGGAGCCGGGGCTTCGCCTACGACGGCGACGGCGCCGTCTGGTTCAGGTCAACGGAGTTCGGCGACGACAAGGATCGGGTGCTGATCCGCCAAAATGGCGTCTCGACGTATTTTACGTCCGACATCGCGTACCTTGAGAACAAGTACGAGCGGGGTTTTGACCGGCTCATATACGTGTGGGGCGCGGACCACCACGGCTACGTGCCGCGAATCCGCTCCGCCAACAAAGCCATCGGCGCGTCCGATGACAGTCTGGAGGTCATGCTGATCCAGTTCGTCAGCCTCCTGCGCGACGGCGTCCCTGTGTCCATGTCGAAGCGCGCCGGCACCTTCGTCACCCTGCGCGAGGTATTGGACGAGGTGGGCCGCGACGCGGCCAGGTTCTCGTTCGTCGGCAGGAAGTGCGACAGCCACCTCGAGTTCGACCTGGAGGTGGCGAAGCGGACGACCATGGACAACCCAGTGTTTTACGTGCAGTACGCCCACGCCCGGATATGCAGCATCATGAGGGAGGCGGCCTCACGGGGGATAGAGGTGCCGGACGTGTCCGCGATTGACCCGGAGGCGCTCAGCGACCCGTCGGAGGCGCGCCTCGCGAAGGAGATCTCGCGCTTCCCCGACGAGGCGCGGAAGGCCGCTGACAACCTGGAGCCGCACCGGATAGCCTTCTACGCCACAGACCTGGCGGAGGCGTTCCACTCCTTCTACAACAGCCAGAAGGTGCTGGGCTGTGAGGAGCGGGTCATGAACGCCAGGCTCCTGCTCACGGCCTCCGCGAAGGTGGCCATATCGAACGCCCTCTCCCTGCTGGGCATCTCAGCCCCGGAGCGGATGTAAGATGAACCCGCCGCGTATACGCTGGGTCGTGGTGTACGCGGTGGCGTCCTTCCTCGTGGCCGTCTCGATCATGACCTTCTTTAAGGAGGCCGGCCGGATAGAGCGCCTGTCGACGGCCCTGGATTCACGCATTGAGGAGCTCACGGAGACCACGAGAAAAAATCAGGAGCTGCAGGAGAAGATCAACTTTTACAAAACCCCGGAGGGCATCGCCTACCTGGCGAGGGAGGAGTTCAACCTCGTCAGGCCAGGGGAAAAGAAATACAGGATCGAGATAATATCGGAGGACACGGACGCCCTGGAGGAGAAAACGAAAACGAAGAAGTGACGAGCGCCGTTGGCGCGTTTCGCGAAACTGTGGTATCCTCTACCAAAGAATTACAAATGATTGATTGACGGAAGGTGTGTGGGTATGTTCCATGCTGGCTCGCAGGGCAAAAAGATGTCAGCGTCCTTTGTGGCCGTGTTTTTCATCCTTTTCCATGCCTCCGTGTTGCTGGCCCAGCCGCGCGCGCCTCATTCCTGTATGCCATCCGGCGTAAGTTCCTATCTGCTCGTGGCTGACATGTCCAACGACAGCGTTTACACGGCGACAGCTACAAACCGCTCAAGACACCGCGCCGCAGCGGGTTTCGGTGATTTCGCCGAGTACGGCGTCCCGCTATTGGAAACGGCCGGTATTCCGGGCGAAGGAATCAGGTTCAGCGCCCACGTCTGCGTGGCCCAAGATTTCGGATATGCGCCGGAGGCGAGATTCGACGTAGCATCCAGAAAATAGAGACATCCATCTCCCAGCTCCCCTTTGCCCTGGTGCCCATTCGACCTCGCGCAGCCTAGCGTTGGAGCCGAGTGTCAGAAAGCGTTCGCTTGGATCCATAAAAGAAGGCTGGTTTATCGACAGAGGCCTGAAGGGCAAAGATTCAAACCTTCCAGACAGTTACGCGGCGTCCACGGGCGCCCGTCATATATATAGAACATGAACAGAGGTGTGTTCGTATGTCCTTGTTGCACGTAGGGCTGGACGTAGGCTCGACGACCGCGAAGACGGTCATCCTCGACGAATACGATCAGATGATCCACAGCCACTATCGCAGGCATTTCGCCGACATACCGTCGACCGTGCGTCAGATGATGGGCGAAATACGCGAAAATTACGGCGGCTCGACGATAACGATGGCAGTGGCCGGCTCCGGCGCGCTCTCGCTGGCCGAGGGCATAGATGTGTCGTTTGCGCAGGAGCTGGTCGCCTGCAGCGCCAGCATAGGGAGGTACCTCCCCGACGTAGATGTCTGCATAGAGCTGGGCGGCGAGGACGCGAAGCTCACGTTCTTCGACCAGGCAGGCGCGGACCAGAGGATGAACGAGACTTGCGCCGGCGGCACCGGCGCGTTCATAGACCAGATGGCGGCGCTCCTTGGGACGGACGCGTCAGGGCTCGACGAGCTGGCGAAGGGCCATAAGACGATATACCCCATAGCCTCCCGGTGCGGCGTGTTCGCCAAGACGGACATACAGCCGCTCTTAAACGACGGCGCGGCGAAACAGGACATAGCGGCGTCGATCTTCCAGGCCATAGTGAACCAGACGATAAGCGGGCTGGCGTGCGGGAGGAGGATAGCCGGGAACGTGGCGTTTTTGGGCGGCCCGCTTTACTTTTTGCCTGAGCTGCGCAAGCGTTTCGCCGAGACGCTCTGCCTTTCGCCCGAGCAGTGCGTCGTCCCGGAAAACCCGCACCTGTTCGTGGCCATCGGCGCTGCTATACTGGGCAAGAAGGGTGGCCCGGTGGACATGGAGGCGCTTCATGAGAGGGCAGTGAAATTTTTCTCGTCAGGCCGCATCGGACAGGTGAACGTCCTCCCCACGCTCTTCGCGGACGACGAGGCCAGGGAGGCATTCCGCGAGCGGCACTCCGCGGGCCGCGTGGCCAGCCGTCCCTTGGCCGAATACCGTGGTGACGCGTTTTTGGGGATAGATGTCGGATCGACCACTACGAAGGTCGTGCTGACCGGGCGCGACGGCGAGCTGCTCTTCTGGCGTTATCGCGTCACGGGCGGCGGGGAGCCGCTGATAGCCGTGCGCGAAATCCTGCTGGAGCTGTACGGGGCCATGCCGGAGGGTGTCAGGATCCGCCGCGGCGGCGTCACAGGGTACGGGGAGAAGCTCGTCCAGGCGGCGATGGGCATAGACGTGGGCGAGGTCGAGACGGTCGTCCACGCGAGGGCGGCTGAGTTCGTGCTGCCGGGCGTTGACTTCGTTATAGACATCGGCGGGCAGGACATGAAGTGCCTGGGCGTCAAAGACGGCGTAGTGAGGCGCGTATTCCTGAACGAGGCCTGCTCCTCCGGGTGCGGGTCATTTTTGCAGAGCCTTGCGGAATCCCTCGAAATGAACCTGGACGATTTCGCGGAGGCGGCGGCCGAGTCGACCATGCCTGTCGATCTAGGCTCACGCTGCACGGTATTCATGAACTCGCGCGTGCGCCAGGCACAGAAGGAAGGGGCTGCCGTCAGGGACATCTCGGCTGGGCTCGCATACGCCGTCGTCCGCAACGCGCTCTACAAGGTGCTGAAACTGCGCGACGCGGACGAGCTCGGACGGCGTATCGTCGTCCAGGGCGGGACGTTCAAAAACGACGCCCTGCTGAGAGCCTTCGAGCTGCTGACGGGCCGCGAGGTCGTGCGCCCCGAGATCCCAGAGCTCATGGGCGCGTTCGGCGCCGCGCTGCTGGCCCGTGACACGTACAGCGGGCAGGCGTGTACGATCATCGGGAAAGATGCGCTGGAAACCTTTCACTCGAAAACGTCCACCACGCGCTGCGGCGGGTGCGGCAACAGGTGCATCCTGACCCGCACGCTCTTCAGCGACGGCAACGCGTTCGTGAGCGGGAACCGTTGCGAGCAGGGCGCTTCGTTTGGCGCGGCATCCCGGAAAAGCGCCCTGCCGCCCAACCTGTTTGAACGGAAGCACAGGAGGCTGTTCGACCACTACGAGCCGCTGCCGGAGAGCGCCGCGCCGAGGGGCGTCATAGGGATGCCGAGGGTTCTGAACATGTACGAGAACTACCCCCTCTGGTTCACCCTGTTCACTGGCCTGGGATTCAGGGTCGAGCTGTCCTCCGCTTCCCCTCCCGAACAACTGGGCATGGACACCATACCCAGCCAGACGCTCTGTTATCCCGCCAAGCTGGCGCACCGCCATATAGCGGACCTGCTCTCGCGCGGCATTAAGAGGATTTTCTACCCCGTCGTCCTGAAGGAGAGGGAGGAGTTCTCGGACGCGCACCAGCACTTCAACTGCCCGGTCGTGACCGGGTACCCCGACGTGGCCTTCCTCAACATGGACGATCTAAGGGGTGACGACGTGCTTTTCATGCGGCAGCCTCTGCCCATAGACTCGCCCGTTAAGATGGCGGGCGCGTTATTTGAACTTCTCGGATCCTTCGGCGTGTCCAGAAGCGAGATAAATGCCGCCCTCAGCGCGGCATACGACGAGGCGCGGCGCTTCAAGGAGGATATCGCGTCCTACGGGCGCGAGGCCCTGGAGTCGCTCAAAGACGGGGCTGTCGGTGTAGTCCTCTCCGGGCATCCGTACCACCTCGACCCGGAGGTGAACCACGGGATCCCGGAGCTGATAAACGGCTACGGCGTGACCGTTTTCACGGAGGACTCCGTCTGTTGCATGGCGGACGAGACGGGGGAAGCCAGCCCGCTCTACGTGGTGGATCAGTGGGTCTATCACTCCCGCATCTATAGGACTGCCGATGTGATCGCCAGACACCCGGCGTTTCGCGGCGTGGAGATGGTGCAGCTTAACTCGTTCGGGTGCGGCCTCGACGCCATCAGCGCCGACCAGGCCGCCGACCTGCTGGAAAGGCATGGCAGACTGCACACGCTCATAAAGATTGACGAGGGGAAAAACAACGGCGCCGTCAGGATCAGGATAAGGTCGCTTCTGGCCGCGGCGCATACGGGGCGCGCCCACGGCGCTGCCGCGCCCGCAGCACGGGAGATAACGCGGGGCAATGTACCCACCCGCCCGGACGCGTCCCGCGCGATACTCTGCCCGCCGCTCTCGGTTCACCACTTTCAGTTTCTGGAGACGGCGATGCGCTCCGCAGGGCTCAACTTCGAGGTGTTGCCGGAGGGCGGGCGTGAGACGGCGGAGCTGGCGTTGAAGCACGTCAACAACGACGCTTGTTACCCGTCGATGGTCGTGATAGGCCAGTTCCTCGAAGCGCTCGGGAGCGGCCGTTACGACCCTGACGCGACGGACTGCCTGTACGCTCAGACCGGCGGCGCCTGCCGCGCGAGTAATTACGTACCTCTCCTGAGACGCGCGCTGGATTCAGCTGGCTTCCGTCAGGTGAGGGTCTTAGCCGCCAACGCCCAGGGAAACAGCGGCGCGGAGCCCTTCTCCGTCCCGGCCGGCACGGTCTGGCGCTCGCTTCTGGGCCTGATGTACGGAGACCTCCTGATGCGCCTGTCGCTCAGGACGCGTCCATACGAGACGGTGCCAGGGAGCGCTGACAGGCTTTACGGGGAGTGGGTGGAGCGCTGCAAGGAAAACGTCGTGCGCGGGAGGTGGCTGCGGTACGTCTCGGACGTGCGCAGGATGACGGTCGACTTCGCCTCGCTGCCGATAGGCACTGCGCCGCGCCCTAGGGTGGGGATCGTGGGCGAGATACTGGTCAAATACCACGCGAACGCCAACGAGAAGCTGGTGGAGATCATCGAGGCTGAGGGCGGAGAGGCCGTCGTGCCGGATCTCGCCGCTTTCATCTCCTATTGCCTCTACGACCCCGTGTTCGCGAACGCGAAGCTCTCCGGGAAGTTCCTGCCGCGTCTCGCCGGACAGGCGGGGATATGGGCGCTGGAGTTCTTGAAGCGCCCTATCGCCCGTGCGCTCGCCGGGACGAGGTTCGGCGAGACCCACGACGTATACGGCATGGCAGAGCTCGCGGGCGGCACGGTCTCCTTGGCCAACCAGGCCGGCGAGGGCTGGCTGCTCACGGCGGAGATGATGCGCCTCATAGAGAGCGGCGTGAACAACGTCCTCTGCATACAGCCCTTTGCCTGTCTGCCGAACCATATAACGGGAAAGGGCGTTATGAAGGAGCTAAAGCGCCGCTACAAGGGCGCCAACATCCTGGCGCTGGACTACGACATAAGCGTCAGTAACGTGAACCAGCTCAACAGGATCAAGCTCCTGATGGCGACCGCGCGATGCGGCAGCACAGGCGCACGATGAAATATAATGACGATTTTCAATTAGGGGCCTAAAATTAACACCTGACTGAAGCAGGACGCGCGGAGTGGAACGCACGAGATAGGAGGCGTAGTTCATTCATCAAAACCCTCTTTTATCAGATCGCCTATCCTGCCGGCCGCGCCCTCGAATTCCGAGGTCAGCACCAAACCGGCGACCGCCGAAAGCGTTTCCTTCGCTTTCGAGCTGACTGACATCGCTTCGAGTTCTTTTAACAGTGCGTCTGCCTCGCCTACGTTCTCAGCGAGCAATGCGCTTCTAAGCCGCGACAAGGCTTCCTGATACGCTGGATCGCTCTCTCTGCCGTCCGCTCCGTTCTTGCTGTCACGCGTGTATTCCGCGAGTGCCAGTCTTATCCAGCTGGTCAACACGGACAGGCTCTCACGAAACGCTGCCAATTCAGCCCCGATGAGATCGATCCGCCCCTTTTTCCCCGCTTCCTCCAGTTCCTCCGCCAGACGCGAGATGTCCTCCGCGCCGATGGAGGCCGAAGCGCTTTTCAGTGCGTGCGCTTGAGCGATGAGAAGCGGCGTTTCTGCATCGTCCGGCATTTCTTTCAGTATTTCCAGACGCGCGGCGGCATCCTTACAAAACAGCTTCAGCACCTCGATATAGTTCGTTTCCGAGCCGCCCGTCATGGCAATGCCGCGCGCCGTATTCACGCCCTCGATATCAAAACGGGCTGTTCGCGCTGCGGGTGCTTGTTCCACTGCCGGTTCAGCTTTTTCCCGCTTATCGTTCGGAATCCATTTCTCCATCATTTCGTTGAGTTTGGCAATTTCTATGGGTTTTGCCAGATAATCGCTGAAGCCGTTTTGTAAAAACATTTCTTTCATACCCACTACAGCATTGGCGGTCAGCGCGACTATGGGAACCGTTTTGAAATAATCGCCTTCCAAGGCACGGATCGCCGCTGTCGTCTCCATGCCGTCCATTTCCGGCATCATGTGATCCATAAATATGATGTCATAACTGTTTTCCATAGCCAGCCGGACTGCCTCAATCCCGCTCAGGCAAGTGTCAATGCGCGATTTGTATGGAACCAGCAGCCCTTCGGCCACTCTCAGGTTAGTGGCGTTGTCGTCTGTGATCAGCAAACGCGCGGCAGGGGCGGTAAAACGCGCCGCCGTATTTTTCGTCTTGGCGTAAGCCTTGCCAGAAAACTCACCCAAGGGCGCAAAATCCGTACACAATTGCGTCAGCGTGACGGTAAACACAGACCCCTTGCCATATTCGCTCACTGCGAAAATATCACCGCTCATAGCCAGACACAGACTGCGGGTGATCGCGAGGCCAAGGCCAGTACCTTCAATGCCCATGTTGTGCTTCTGGTCGATCCTGACAAAATCTCCGAACAGTTTGTCCATGTCCTCCGCTTTGATGCCGATGCCGCTGTCCGCGATGGAAAATACGAGCTTCACCGCGTCAGCGCCGACGCGCTCGCAAGAGGCGGCGAGCTTCACAAAACCTTTGTGGGTATATTTCGCGGCGTTGGACAGGACATTGAGCAAAACTTGTCTGACCCTCGTCTCGTCGCCTGTCATACAGGCGGGAATATCCGGCGCTATGTCCGCGATCAGCTCAATCGGTTTGTCGTTCAGGTAGATGCGGATGATATTCAGCACATCATTCAGCAGAGAGCCGAATTCATAGGGCGCCAAATTTAATTCCAGGCTGCCTGTCTCGATTTTAGAGAAGTCCAATATATCATTGATAATTGAAAGCAGATTTTCCCCGGCGGTTTTTATCTCCTCGATGTATTTCGCGCCTTCCGGTTTGCCGTATTCCCGCTCCGCTAACTCGCTCATGCCGATTATCGCGTTCATCGGGGTGCGTATCTCGTGAGACATATGAGCAAGGAACTTGCTTTTCGACTCTGACGCGAGCCTCATCTTTTCGTTCAAATCCACGAGTTCGCTGTTTTGCCTGGTAACGGCATTGAGAAGAACAAGGTAAAACATAAAGCCGACGACGATAAAGATCGCGGCAAAAGCTATTTGCTGTAAAATCCTGGAGAAAATCGCCCGATACATGCTTTCCGCTTCAAAATCGCAGCCTATCAAGCCAACCATGTCCCCAGAGGAATTGAATATGGGCATATAGGCCGATATCACCCATCCCCAGGAACTTTGTAAATTCATATCTCCGGCTTGGGGTTTTCTTGTTTTGTACGTCAATAGATAAGCGCTTGTATAATCGCTGATATTTTCTTCCGCTCCCAAGGAAGAAAATCCTTCTTCTCCAGGATTTCCGCCGTCAATAATGAATCGGTGTACGTCCTCCGTATACGGAGCCATAGTGTAGAGATAAAGGCATTGTGTCTCCTCTTTCAGCGCGAGGAGCTTTAGCCTGACCTCCTCGTAAAAGGGGTCAAGAGGATCGAGCGTTTCACAAAGCCTTTCAAAAGCGTCCCCGTCGATGAAAGCCGCGGCCCTCTTCACTATCGGATAACCTAAGCGTTCGGCTGTTATAGACGCTGCGTCGTTATACTGCTGAATCGAGGAGAAAATCACCACGGAAAATACGGCCAGAACGAAGATCAGGAAGAACAGAGAAAACCGCACTTTAAGCGAAATGTTCCTCCAGTTTTTTGTGACAACGGGAAAATTCCAGCTTTTTGGTTGCTTATTCATCGAGAATCTTCCTTTATCAAGCCATCTATCATACTGGCCGCGTCCTCGAACTCCGATGTCAGCACCAAACCGGCGACCGCCGAAAGCGTTTCCTTCGCTTTCGAGCCGATTGGCATCGCGCCAAGTCCCTCTAAAAGCGCGTCCGCGTCGCCCACGTTCTCGGCGAGCAACGCGTTTCTAAGCCGCGACAAGGCTTCCTGATACGCGGGATCGCTCACTCTGCCGTCCGCTCCGTTTTCGTTGTCACGCGTGTATTCCGCAAGCGCCAGCCTTATCTGGCTGACCAGCCCGGACAGGTGCTCACGAAAAGTCGGCATTTCAGCCTCAATGAGATCAATCCGGCCCTTTTTCCCCGCTTCCTCAAGTTCCGCCGCCAGACGCGAGATGTTCTCCGCGCCTATGGAGGCCGAAGCGCTCTTCAATGCGTGAACCTGCGTTGTGAAAGGCGTAAGACTTTTCCCGTCCGGCGCGCTTGAGAGAATTTCGAGACGCTTAGCGGCATCCCGGCAGTAGAGTTCAAGTACCTTGATGTAACCTTCCGCTGTTCCGCCTGTTGCCGCTAGCCCGCGAGACGTGTTCAAACCTTCAATCCTCAGATCGGTTTCGGAAACCGGGAGGTAATCGCAAGTTCTCCCTTCGGGTTTCACCCTCTTTTCCCTGGGAACCCACCTCTCAATCAACTCGTACAGGCGATGTATTTCTATCGGTTTCGAGAGGAAATCGTTGAAACCGTGTTCCAGAAACATCTCCTTCATCCCCGAAACGGCGTTGGCGGTCAGCGCGACAATCGGCAGACCCTTGAATCGTTCGTCTTCGAGCGAGCGTATGACTGCTGTCGCCTCAATCCCGTCCATATCTGGCATCATGTGATCCATAAAAATCAAGTCATACTCGCTCTCCAGAATCATCGAAAGGGCCTCGCGTCCGCTGGAACAGACATCGACATCCATCTCGAAAGGAGCGAGCAGCCCCTTCGCGATCTTCAGGTTCACATCAATGTCGTCGATCACGAGCACGCGAAAGCCGGGGGCGATGAAGCTCACTTCGGTGTTTCCGACGACAGAGGCGGCTTTTTCCTCGATATTCCCGATGGGCGCGCAACCTTCAAATGATTGAAGTATGGTCGCGGTGAAAAAGGAGCCCTTGCCGTACTCGCTGGTCACTGTTATGTCCCCGCCCATCGCCCGGCAGAGGCTGCGCGCTATGGACAGCCCGAGCCCCGCTCCCTCGATGCCGGTGTTGCGCTTCATGTCAACGCGCTCGAAATCACCGAACAGGCGGCCCATGTCCTCGGGTTTTATCCCCGCGCCGCTGTCCTCGACAGTGAAGCGCAGCAGCACTGTTCCGCCTTCCCTTTCGCAGGACGACGTAAACTTGATAAAACCGTCTTTCGTATATTTCACCGCGTTGGAGAGCAGGTTGAGCAATATCTGGCGTATGCGCCCCGCGTCGCCCGTTATCCGTGAAGGGATATCGGGGGCTATGCTCGTTATGAACCTGACTCCGCTGTCGGCGAGCCTGACCCGTATGATGGTCATGACATCGTTTAGCAAGGAAGCCGCGCAGTAGGCCGACGACGTTATCTGAAGATTGCCCGACTCTATTTTGGAGAAGTCGAGTATGTCGTTGATGATGGAGAGCAGATTCGCCCCCGCCTGTTTGATGTCGCGTATATGCTCAAGGCATACTGGATGCCCGTATTCCCGTTCGGCGAGTTCGCTCATCCCGATTATCGCGTTCATCGGCGTTCGCAGTTCGTGGCTCATACGCGCCAAAAACAGGGTTTTGCTCCTGTTTTCCCTGTCGGACTTGAGCCTTGCCGCGTTCAAATCCTCGACGCTTCCCATGACTTCGTTTATATCTATGCTTATCCGTTCGACCTCGCGTTTGAGATCTCCGGCGCGTCCCTGAACCATTTCGGCAATCCGGGCTACTTCGCTCGATTGCGCCGCTATATCGCGCTCCGAGGCGTGATTTTCTATGAGAGCGTCGAGGTCTTTTGTCATAGCCCTCACATTGTCGATATCGGAGTGAATTTCAGCTATCGACGCCACGTGGTTTATCGCCTTAGTGACCAGGGATAGCACTACCTCGTCGATATAGTCCGCTATGTCCATGCGCAAAACCCCTTCGCGGCTACCATAGAATATGGAAGGTGCATGAATCGGCGCCGTCCTTCAGGCATTCTTTCGAGTCATCGTGAATTATTCTCGCTGATGGTTCGAACCTCCACGCCATCGCCGTCAGGATCCCCCTGTTGAAAGCGCACGGATAGGGGTTGTTGCAGACGCTTATGATCTCGTTTTTGCCCTGCACGGGCGCGCAGCCGTAATGCCCGATGCCTTCGGTCATGGTATTCGTTTGCGCGTCGAACAGCCTCTTGCCGTTCTTTCGGTGGTTGGTATGGTACGCCACGTCGATGGCGTATATCGCGCTCTCGATATCGGTAGTCCATGACGGAAATTCCGCGTTTCTCGGAATGGACATGCCGATATTGAACAGCACCCTGTCGCCGATCTGCCTTGCGATATTCTCAAAAGCCTTGAGCCACGCTTCCTGCGAATACCATCCCTCTTTGTCCAGCACGAGTTTTTTGTCCGACACAATGCCGATGCCGACCTGGCTCAGATAGCGCCTGGATATATTTGTAAAGTATCCGAGCCCGTCTATGATCGAGTACACCGTCTGTCCATTCACCTCTATGCCAGGTTCAAAAATCTTGAATTGCATCAAGTTCATCTCCGTTTCGGTTATTGCGGTCAAGGCTTCTTTATCAGAGGTTTTCCGCTATATCGGAGGCTTCCTTGAATTCTCCGACGAGCACTAGGTCTGAAATCCTCGACAGGGAATCTCTGGTAACTTTATCGAGCCGTTCTTCGTTCAAACTGGCGAGAATCCTGTCCACATCCCCGACGTTCTCCGAGACAAGGGCGTTTTTGAGGAGGCTCAGCAACTCGCCCGCCCCTTGGCCCCCACCCTTCGGCGCGACCGCATTATGCCCTGAAATGGCGGCTTTGATCCGCTCCGTTGCCGCAGTGAGGTTTTCGCGGAAAGGATTGAGATTTTCTCGGATGTACTCCATGTCGCCCCTGCTTCCAGCCGATTCCAGCGCCGTAGCCATGCTGGATATTTCCTCCGCGCCTATGGAGGCTGACGCGCTTTTCAAGGCGTGAACCTGCGTGATGAAGTTTTTCATGTCATGTTCCGCTTGCGCGGCGTTCAGAAATTCCATTCTCGCCTCAGCGTCGCGGCAATACAGTTTGAGGACTTCCCGATACATGGCTTCCGTCCCTCCGGCCGCCGCCACGCCGTGCGCGGCATCAACGCCCGGGATTTTCAGTTCAGCCGGACCGTAAGGCGCCTTTGCCTCGAATGAAGGGCTGCCGTCCGCTTTTATCCGTTTTTCTTTGGGGAGCCACTTTCCGATAATATCGTCGAGTTTGGATATATCTATTGGCTTGGCGAGAAAATCGCTGAATCCTTGGGTCAAAAACATTTCTCTCATTCCCGATACGGCGTTTGCCGTCAACGCAACGATTGGAACCGTCTGCCGCCCGTCTGCCGCCCCTTGCTCCTTTTCCCACTCCCGTATCAGCGCTGTGGCTTCCACGCCGTCTATCGGGGACATCATGTGATCCATGAACACGATATCGTAAGCGTTCCGTTTGACCATCTCCACAGCCTCGGCGCCGCTCAGACTGGTGTCTACATGCGCCTTATATGGGGAGATGAGCCCTTCCGCCACTTTCAGGTTTGTCGCTATGTCGTCGACCACTAAAAAACGAGCCGCCGGAGCCGTAAACCGGGTCCCGCTGAATTCGCCGCTCTCCCCGTAGTTTCGGCGATCCGGCGCGCCGTTCAGGACGTCGGCGATCGACAGGGTCTGTACCGGCAGAGACACAAAGCGCACGCCTGGGACATAAGCCTCGGTTCCCCACTCGATCATCAGCGCCAAGGGCGGTTGTTTTTTGGAGGGAAGTTCCTTCCTCAGCCGTTCCATCATCGGTTTGATCCGGTCATAGAGGCCGTAGCCAGAAAACACAAAGTACCATTCCTCATCGCGCAGAGCCTGGGCAAAGTCCTCCATGGCCGTCACGAGCCGGAAGGGGACTCCCATGTTTTCCAGAGACCATGCCACCGATTTCGCGTAGACAAGCCGCCCCTCATAGATCAGCGTTTTCTTTTCGCCAGGGTTGTCTACAGCGGCAAATGGCATATCCTGCGCGATTTCTTGAATGACGAGCGCGGTAAAGACGCTTCCTTTGCCATATTCGCTTTCCACGGAAATGTCCCCGCCCATTGCCACGCAGAGACGCTTGGTTATCGCCAGGCCCAGGCCCGTCCCTTCGATGCCGCGGTTCCGTCTCATGTCCACCTGGACAAACTCGCCAAAGAGTTTTTGCTGATCTTCGCTTTTTATCCCGACCCCCGAATCCGTCACGTCTATACGCAGCGTCACCTTGTTCCCTTCCCTTGCGCTTTGGGTGATGGACACGCTGATAAACCCCTTCTCCGTGTACTTCACGGCGTTGCCCAAAAGGTTGAGGAGTATCTGCCGGAGGCGCACCTCGTCGCCGGTGAGCATATTTGGAATGAAGGCGTCGATGTTTGTATAAAAACGGATGGGTTTTTCCACCAGCCGCATACGGACGATATTCACCACGTCATTCAGCAGGGACGAGAGGTAATAGGTGACCGGGATGAGTTCGAGACGGCCCGCCTCGATCTTTGAGAAATCAAGCAAATCGTTGATTATCGAAAGTAGGTTTGCCGACGCCTGTTTGATGTCCATGGCGTATCTTTTGGATTCATCCTCAAGCTCCCTCCGCAGGAGCAGTTCGGACATGCCGCTGATAGCGTTCATGGGGGTGCGGATTTCATGGCTCATGCTGGCAAGGAAGTTATTCTTGGTTCGGTTTGCCTCCTCAGCCCTCTCCTTGAGTTCCACGAGCCGCAGATTCTGGGCTTCTATCATACGGTCTTTTGTTTCGCGGGTTTTCTCGGTGATGAAAGGTATGAAAAAAACTATGACGTAGGCGCCCACGATGCGGGCTGATATTTCCAGCTGATAATCGAAACGGGAGGCCCCGGGGATAAAAACCAGGACGCATACCACAAAAAGCAGCGCCGAAGAGAGAGCGGCGCCATAGATCCTTCCCAGGGCTGTGAAGGCATACATGGGGAATATATATATGAAAACGGCGTTGTAACCTTGGTAATCTCCGTTCCAAACCAGCAATACGCAGAGAGTCCAGTATCCTATCAGCCCTATCGAAGCGGAGATGATCTGAGGGGTCTTTGTCCGCAGCAGGACGCAGACGAGCGGACAGACGATAAGCATGGCACCGCATATCGCGGCGTCAACGTAGGCGCCGAGCATAAAATTCCATACACCGAACGCCGCAAGAAACAAAAAACCGATCATGTTCACTGTGTTTAAGAGCACATAGCGGATCAAGTAATCTGACATGCCGAACTTGCTCCGCTCCGAGTATTTTCCGGAAGTGGCGATATTGAGCAGCAAATTGAGCGCCCTGTTAGCGGGCCCGCCGCTTTCTTCCGGGAAAGGAGCTGCGCTCCCGCCGGTATCGGTGAATTGGGCCTCGTCCTTTACGCTGGCGTCATACCCGTACAGCAGCAGGTTGGATATCCCGCATATCACCAGGATTGTCAACGCGCAGATTTGAATGATCGTTATATTTCTGGCGTCCCTTTGCCGCGCGACGACCCACTCATCGCTCACGTCCACCCCGGCGGCGCAATAGACGCTGCCGTCGTCCGAATACACCGGGGCGGTCGCGGAAATGAGCCCGCTTCCGCCAGCGGTATAAGAACCAAGGTCAGAGACCCAGGTGCTGCCCCCAAGTATCTGGGGAACGGCCGTCGCTGTCACCGGGTCTTCTTTGTCGCCTATTTCAAAGAATATCTTCGGGGTGTACATACTTTCCGGGTCTGAATCGTTGTCGACGATGTACTGAATTCTGCCGTCGCCGTAATCCCTCCAGTAGTAGACATAGAGAACCTGGTACTCTTCCGCGAAACGGACGAGGCGCGCCTTGAGGTCTTGATACTCTGGTGTGCCGATGTCTTCTGCGCTGTGAAACTTGTCCAGCTCTTTCACGTCTACATAGCCTGCGGCAGCCCTGGCCGCCGCCAGCAAGTGATTCTGGATAGCCTCATGGGTCATCGCCGCCTGTTGGCTCATTTTGACGCTCTCATACACTGCGCTCAGCAAAACCAGAATGGCCGATACGCAAAAGAGCCCGATGACAATTCGCGCCATCGCGGTTCGCCGCGTTCCGCCGGTATTGTTTTCAGGCAGCCATTTCAGCATTGTTCATTTCCCTCTCGGCAAGCCAGCATCCGTTTCATCCATTCCCGCTCTCTAGCAATCCGTCGATGATCTTTCCAGCCTCGTCGAAGTCGGAGACCAGGATGCAGTCCGCCGCACGGGAGAACGCCGACGCGGTTTCATCGTCCGCCCGTGAGCCTATGAGCCTATTGAGCAGTTCGTCCATCGCGCGGATGTCCCTGGCGTCCAGCGCGTTCTTCAAATGGAGCAGCGCGGCCCTGTCCAGCGAAGCCGCGCCTTTCCGGCCGTCCGCCTCTTTAGCCAGCACCGCGCGGATACGCTCGATGAGATCGGAGAGCCTTTCGCGGAATCCGCCGGCCAGTTCCTGGATAAACGCCGCGTCTCCGTTTTTTCCCGCCGCTTCCAGCGCCTCAGCCAGACGCGAAATTTCATCCGCGCCTATGGAGGCCGACGCGCTTTTCAAGGCGTGTGCCTGCGTGATGAAAAGCGGCAACCCTGTCTCGTCCGGCATTTCTTTCAGTATTTCCAGACGCGCGGCGGCGTCCTTGCAGAACATCTTCAGCACTTCGATATACTTCGCTTCCGAGCCGCCCGTCATGGCAATTCCGCGCGCCGTGTCCACGCCCTTTATCCCAAAACCGGCAGCTCGCGGCGTAGGCGCTTCTTTCATGGCAGGTTCCGCTTTTTCCCGCTTCTCGCGAGGAACCCATTTCTCCATCATTTCATTGAGTCTGGTAATTTCTATGGGTTTTGCCAGATAATCGCTGAACCCGTTTTGTAAAAACATTTCCCTCATGCCCACCACCGCATTGGCGGTCAGCGCGACGACGGGAACCGTCTTGAAATAATCGCCGCCCGATGCCCGGATCGCCTCTGTTGCCTCTATGCCGTCCATCTCCGGCATCATGTGATCCATAAAGATGACGTCATAATGATTTTTCCGCACCAGACGGACTGCCTCCTCCCCGCTCAGGCAAGTGTCAATCCGTGATTTGTAAGGAACCAACAACCCTTCCGCCACTTTCAGGTTGGTGGCGTTGTCGTCCACGATCAGCAGACGCGCGGAGGGGGCCGTAAAACTCGCCGCAATATTTTTCGTCCGGGCATAGGTTTTCCCTGAAATTTCGCCCAAAGGCGTGAAATCCGTACACATCTGCGTCAGAGTGACCGTGAACACGGAACCTTTGCCGTATTCGCTCGCGGCGGAAATATCGCCGCCCATGGCCAGGCACAGGCTGCGGGTAATCGCGAGCCCGAGCCCCGTGCCTTCAATGCCGATGTTGCGTTTTTGCTCAATCCTGACAAAGTCCCCGAATAGTTTGTCCATGTCCCCGGCTTTGATGCCGATGCCGCTGTCCTCGATAGAAAATGTGAGTTTCACCGCGCCGGAACCCGCACGCTCGTAAGAGGCGGTGAGCTTCACAAAGCCCTCACGGGTGTATTTCGCGGCGTTGGACAGGACGTTGAGCAGGACCTGCCTAACCCTCGTCTCGTCGCCTGTCATGCAGGCGGGAATATCCGGCGCGATTTCTGCGATCAGCTCAATCGGTTTGTCATCCATGTACACGCGGATGATGTTCAATACGTCATTGAGCAATGAACCCAATTCGTAGGGCGCCAAATGCAATTCCAGGCTGCCCGTCTCGATTTTGGAGAAGTCCAATACGTCATTGATAATGGAAAGCAGGTTTTTTCCGGCGGCTTTTATCTCTTCTATGTATTTCTCGCCTTCCGGCTTGCCGTATTCCCGCTCCGCTAATTCGCTCATGCCGATTATCGCATTCATCGGAGTGCGTATCTCGTGGGACAT
>JAIRNC010000036.1 GCA_031258255.1 Synergistaceae bacterium | reverse complement strand
GGCTCCTCGCCGCGGATTTTCGCGCGGATGGTCTCCAGTAGTTTAATCAGTTGGGATGCCGACTGCGAAAGGAACGCTGCCGTACCCAATATGATCGCCATGACTATACAGGCAGCGCCCGCATAGGATGCCCATATCGCGCCTGTTGTTACATAAACGGCGAGAAACAAGGCAACGCAGAGGATCATCTCAAAGCAGCCGCTGTGAGCGATGTTCGATCCCTTGCCGGATTTTCCAAAAGCCCGTTCCAAAAATTGGGCAAATGTAATGGTCAAAACAATTTCAACTCCTTCCAGTGATGAGCCTAAGGACTTGTCGATAAATAACTTGACTATTTTTTTATCTTGTCAAAAGATATTATTGCTGGTATTGAAGAAAAAATATCTTTCACACAGAGAAAACTATCAAGTTATTTCCCGACAGTTCCTAATGAAACTTTACTCCATTATGGCGCTGGTTTCTGATTCCTTTGTTCTGTCTTTGTTCTATAAATCAGTTCTTCGCCAATCACCCGCTTTCCATGCCTTTCGATTTTTGCCCGCGACGCCAAGGTTTATTTCTCGCGGTATAGCGTTGTTCGCCTCCTTTCTTCATGGCGATAATACATGCTTTTCGGAGGATGTCAAGGCCATAATTCCAGTGATAGCAAGGCATGATATGAACGTTACAGAACGCTGTGAGTAAATATGGAACGATATCGAACAAGGACGAACAGCGGCGAAAAGCAAATAATTATCCGCAAGTATCTGTAAAAACCTGTAGGGGAGGGAAAATGGAGGACAAAATTCGTTCGATTTCTTTCGTGCTGGCCCTCGTTCTCCAGAACAAATACAGAACAAGGAAAAATAAAAAGGGCTTACGTAAATCGCGTAAACCCTTGGTAATTCTGGAGCGGAAGACGGGATTTGAACCCGCGACCCCAACCTTGGCAAGGTTGTGCTCTACCCCTGAGCTACTTCCGCATACGTTGCTGGTGGCGGGACCCAGAATTGAACTGGGGACACACGGATTTTCAGTCCGTTGCTCTCCCTACTGAGCTATCCCGCCATGTTAAAGCTAAACTGGCGGAGCTGACGGGACTTGAACCCGCGACCTCTGGCGTGACAGGCCAGCGCTCTAACCAAATTGAGCTACAGCTCCCTACCCCATCGACCGAGCGCTCATTGGTGGGCGGAATAGGTTTCGAACCTACGACCCCCTGCTTGTAAGGCAGGTGCTCTCCCACTGAGCTATCCGCCCCGGTCAACGCAAGCGGTAGTATACGACAGGGGTTCGCTTCGTGTCAATATGCCCTGCTATATTTTCAGCGTGAATCAGCGTGAATTTGCGCTGAGAAGAATGCGCTGAGAAGAAGTTGACATATTAGAAGATTGATGGTATAAGTTCATCGTTCACGGAATGGTGTCTAAGGGGTTGCGGGGTACGGGCTACGAAGGTTTTTAATCTTTTCTGAGCGGAGGAGGGAAGAAGTTGGTGAGTTTGATCGTCGTTTCGTGTCTCGGGATAGGACAGGTCTCCTCCAGTTGCTCCGGCGCTTCTAGCAGCGCCGTGCTGCTTCTTCATTGTCCTCGCCTCGGAGAGTTTGGTTCAATGTGAAAAATCTGATCTGACTGTCCGCTCGATTTAACAAAAAAGATTTCATCGAGTCTACGAAGCGAGGAACCGAAAGGGGCCTCGCTTTTTTTGCGGGCAGTTTCAAGAGGGCTGATCTGTCGACATATCGCAAAAGGCGCGGGCGGAGGGGTGATCAAAAAAACAGCCCTGGTCTGAGACTATTACACTACTTAAGGAGGTTTTTTCGTATGAACAGGTATTTGATGACCCCGGGGCCGGTCCCGGTGTCCACGGGAGTCTCGGTCAGCCAGGCAAGGCCGCTCATTAACCACAGGTGCGGCGCGTTCTCAGAGCTTTTCCTCTCCATAGAGGACAAGCTGGCCCAGCTGCTGCGAAGCGGCGGCAGGACGGTGCTGTTCCCGGCATCCGGGACGGGCTCGCTTGAGGCGCTGGCCGCCAACTTCACAGGGCCGGACGTAACGGTGCTATCCGTGTCTTGCGGTGTCTTCGGCGACCGCTTCCGCGAGATAACGGCGCTCTACGGCGCGAAGATAGTGAGCGTGGACGTACCGATGGGCTGTGGCGTGACGCCGGAAGCGGTCGCCTCAGCGGTGGAGCGCAACCCGGACTGCAGCGTGCTTCTGCTGACGCAGAACGAGACGTCCACTGGGGTTTTGAACCCAATCGACAGGATCATCGCCGCCATCCCCAGGGAGAAGCGCCCGCTGATTTTAGTCGACAGCGTAAGCGCCGTCGGGGCTATGCCCTGTTTCCCGGAGGAGTGGGGCATAGACGGGCTCGCCACCGCCTCTCAGAAGGGGCTGCTCACGCCGCCCGGGCTGGGGCTGATATGGCTATCCGAGAGGGGCTGGGATGCCGTTTCCAAGAGGAAGTGTCCCAGCTACTACTTCGACCTAGCTCGCCAGAAGAAACAGTTGTACATGGACGCGCCGGAGAACCCCTACACGCCTCCAGTGTCGCTGTACTACGCACTGGACGCGGCGCTGGACGAGATACTGGTCGACGGCTGGTTCGATCTGCGCCGCCGCGCGGCCAGCTCGCTCGCTGCCGGGATAGAATCCCTCGGCTTCAGCCTGCTCGTCAAAGACGAAAATTTCCGCTCGCCCGGACTCACGGCCTTTTCGCTGCCGTCCGGCGACATTGCGGCCGTCTCTAAAGCCCTCAAGGCGGCAGGGATAGAGCCAGCTGGCGGACAGGGAGCGCTCAAGGGGAAGATAATCAGGATGTCACACTACCACGACGTGAGGTGGCCGGAGATCTCGCTCGCCTTAGGCAGCCTTTACGCCGCGCTCGGGTCTGGCAGGGCTCAAAGCCGCGACTTCATGAGAGACGCGCTGGCAGCATGGGAGGGCAAGTAGATGGGCAAATTCAAGGTTCTCGTGCCGGAGGCGCTGGGCGAAGAGGGTTTGAAAATCCTGCGCGAGTCACCGGACGTGGAGTTCGACGTTAAGACCGGGCTATCGAAGCCCGATCTGCATAAAATCCTTGGCCTCTACGACGCTATCATTACGCGCAGCGGCACGACGATGGACAAGGAAGCCATCGAGTGCGGCAAGAGGCTCAAGGTCATAGCCCGCGCCGGGGTCGGCGTCGACAACGTGGATCTCCAGGAGGCGAGCCGGCGCGGCATCGTCGTGATAAACGCCCCGACGGGCAACACGCTGGCGGCGGCCGAGCAGACTATGGCCCTCATGCTGGCGCTCGTCAGGAAGACGCCGCAGGGCTTCTTCTCCCTCAGGGCTGGCGAGTGGGACAGGAAGCGCTTCACCGGCAGGCAGCTCAACGGGAAAAAGGCGCTCGTCATAGGCATGGGCAGGATAGGTATGCAGGTTGCGCTCCGGTGCAGGGCGTTCGGGATGGAGGTCGTGGGGTTCGACCCCTACGTGTCGGACAAAAAGATGGCCGACGCCGGGATCCAGAAGACGGACGACCTGCCAGGCGCGCTCTCCTTGGCTGACGTCACCACCGTCCACGTCCCCGTCACGAAGGAGACCCACTGCGTCATAAACGAGAAGATGATCCGCGCGATGAAACCCGGCTCGTATATCGTCAACTGCGCCAGGGGCGGCATCGTGGACGAGGAGGCGTGCGCTATGGCCCTCAAGGAGGGCAGGCTCGCCGGCGCGGCCTTCGACGTGTTCACCCAGGAACCGCCGTCAGCCGACAACCCCCTCTTCGACGGCGAGATAGCCGACAAGGTGGTCCTGACGCCCCACCTCGGCGCCACGACGGTCGAGGCGCAGACGGAGTTGGCGCGGATAGCGGTCACGAACATGCTGGCGGCTCTCCGCGGCGAACCATACGAACACGCCGTCAACCTCCCCTTTATGGAGCAGCAGCTCTCCGACATCCAGAAAAATTACCTCCGGCTGGCGCGGAAGATGGGCATACTCGCCGGGAGGCTCACGGAGAACGACGGCCCGCCTGACAAGTGCCGCGTGATGCTGCGCGGGGACGCGCTCGTCTGGGACGACCTCCCCGGCGGCGCCCTGCGCCCCTTCACCATAGCCGTCATAAAGGGGCTGCTGGAGGTCGCGCTGGGGCCAGAGGTCAACTACATGGTGGCGCCGATACTGGCGCAGGAGCGCGGGATCTCCGTGGAGGAGGGCAGCGGCGAGTCGAAGGCGTACAGGAACCTGATCGAGGTGGAGGTGACGGCGCAAAATGCCGTGGCCACCCTCACCGGGACGATCACGGAAGAGGGCAGACAGCACATAGTGAAGATGAACGACTACTGGGTGGACTTCGTCCCGCACGGCAACCTGCTGATATTCCAGAACCACGACAGGCCTGGCGTGATCGGTAAGATCGGCAAGCTCCTGGGCGACGCGTCGGTCAACATCGCCAACTTCAACCTAGGGCGGCGGGAGTCCAGCGGGCTTGCGTTGGCGGTGATGCAGATAGACGCCCCAGTGTCCGACGACCTTTTGGCACAGATGCGAAAGGACGGGGACATGCTCTGGGCAGCGACGGTCAAACTGAACGGGGAGACGGGCAAATGAGGCTGTTTATGGTAAGGCACGGGGAGAGCGAATGGAACGCCGAGGGGCGGTTCCAGGGGCAAAAGGACACGGATCTGTCGCAGCGTGGCTATGAGCAGGGCATGAAGGCAGCCGAGTTCTTAAAAGAAGTGAAGTTCGACGCTGTGGCCACGAGCCCGCTCAGGCGGTCGTCCATCACGGCGCGCAAGATCGCGGAGCTCTCCGGCTGCCCGGTCGTAGAGGAACTGGACGGGCTGTCGGAGATATGCCACGGCGACTGGGAAACCCACCTAACGAGCGAGGTCGTCGAGCTGTGGCCAAGGCTCTTTGACCTCTGGCATACCGAACCTCACACCGTGGTGATGCCCGGGGCAGGGGGCGAGTCGCTCCGCGACGTAAAGAAGCGCGCCGTGGCCGCCTCAGAGCACCTCGCGTCGAAGTATAGCGGGGACGTCTGCGTCGTGTCCCACGACGTCCCGATCAAGATGATCATATTCCACTATCTCAACATGCCGCTTTCATGCTTCTGGAACGTCCTTATAGCCAATTGCAGCCTCTCCATCCTGGAGCTGCGCGAGGGACACCCTCCGAGGCTCAATCTGCTGGGCGACGCGCACTACCTCGGAATGGGCTTCGACCTGCCGGAGCAGAAGAGCCTGTAGCTTCGGGCAGGGTTGCCGCTGATTGAGCGGCGCCCTGCCCGGTTCAGTCCATGATAAACTTGAAAAGGAATGAACGGAGTCCCATCATCTGTTGTTCCGCTTAAACTAGCTATGTGTAATTAACGCAGAGCTCCTTTACCCTAGAATTGTCAGCGTTGTATTAACATACAATAAATTTAGCGTTTTTCTGTTTGAAGTGATATAGTGGCCTGGATCCGCGAGCACCAAAGATCCTGATGATTCGGGGTGGGGCGTTTGAAGAATGTCAGCATGAAAATGAAACTGGTCTTGAGCTTTTCATTCATCATAGTTATCAACGTCTGTTTCGGGCTGTACTCGATGCGGTCGCTTTATGTCGTCAACGGAAGCGTGGTCGAGGCGAACAGCTGGACCGAAGGGCTCGCGGAACTCGGGGATATGCGGTTTGCGGTGGCATCGCTCAGGAGATACGACCTTAACTATATCCAGCAGAGGGAACCGAGCCAGAAGGAAAAAACCCGTCAGAACAGGGCGAACGACATCGCGACCGCCGAAAAAGAGATGAACGCGTACAGGGACGACGTCCTAGTCATCCCCTACGACACCGAAGAGCAGCGACAGGATGACCTGAAGGGCATCGACCTGGTGATAAGCAGGTGGAACGCGTACCTGGAAGTCTCGGAAAAGTTGCTGCACCTGTCCGACACATGGAGCTACCAGGATCTCATAACGCTGGTGAACGGCGAATCCCTTACCCTGTTCGAGGATCTGGAGGAGTCGGTGGAGGATCTCGTGTCCTTCAACATGAAGGGCAGCGAGGCCGTGATGCTTAAAAGCCAGGAGATGTACAATTCGATGGAGGCCACCATCGCCGCCATACTGCTCGTGGTCGCCGTTTTCTCCGTGGCCGTGCCAGTTTTCATGGTGAGGGGCATAAGGAGATCCGTAAACGAGCTCCTTCGCGTGTCAGAAGCCGTCGAGAGGGGTACGCTCACGGTCTCAGCGGAGATTTTCGCGGGCGACGAGTTCGGAAAGCTGGCACAACAGTACAACAGCACCATTGCGCACATCAAGGAACTCGTCTCCAACATACAGGAGTCGGCCTCGGGCATGGCCGATTCCGCCCAGAATTTCTACGAGAGCGCGTCCCAGGCGTCCGAGGGGACTGACAGGATAACGCATAGCATAGAGCAGATCTCCCTCCAGTCCGACAAACAGCGCGCGGAGATAGAGTCCATAACGGAGTCGATAGGCGGGATAGCGGGCGGCATAGCCGATGTGACGGGGAAACTCGACACGATGGCGCGCGGGGCGGAGGAGTCCGTCCGCATCTCAAGCGAGGGCGGGGAATTCATGCGCACGGCGATCTCCCAGATGAACATGATAGAGGCTGCGGTGAACGTATCATCAGAGGTGGTCACGGCCCTGGTCGAGAGATCGAACGAGATCGGGCGGATCGTGAAGACGATAGCGGACATATCGAGCCAGACAAACCTCATCGCGCTGAACGCTGCAATAGAGGCTGCCCGCGCGGGGGAACAGGGGCGGGGCTTCGCCGTGGTGGCCGAGGAGGTCGAAAAGCTGGCCGGCGAATCGCAGGCCGCCGCCCAGGAGATATCGCACCTGATATCGTCCATACAGGATGAAACCACCCAGGCAGTCGAGGCGATGACAAACGGAAAGGAGGAGGTGCGCAAGGGGTCGCTCGCCGTCGGCGACGGAGGCCGGGCGTTCGACGACCTGGCCCAGAGGGCGGTGCAGAGCTCCGACTGGCTTACGGGCGTCGCCGCGATGATGCACGAGATGTCCTCCAAGACGACCGCCATCGCGTCCTCCGTGCGCAGCGTCGAGGATTCGAGCCGGGAGATAGCGGGCAATTCGCAGTCCGTCGTAGCCGCGACGGAGGAGCAGTCGGCTTCAATGTCTGAGGTCTCGAACGCCTCCCACGGGCTGGCCAGGATGTCAGCGGACATGCTCGAATCGGTCGGCCGTTTTACCGTCTGATACGCGACAAACGTAAAGGGACAGGACGCCTGACATTAAAGGGAGGCCCCCCGGCTGGCGGGGGGCCTCCCTTGCAGCTTGTCCGGTCAAGATCAGCCGGCGTAGTCCATTGCGGCCATGTGCTGGTAGTAGCGCCACTTCAATTTGAGCTCCTTCTCCTCTTCGGCCAGGAGGGCGGCAGCGATGTCCGGCGACGTCTTCTGAAGGGCCTTGTAGCGGACCTCGTTGTATATATAGTCGGCCAACTGAATCGTCGGTGCCTTGCTGTCGATCACGAGGGGGTTCTTCCCCTGGGCCACGAGCGCGGGGTTGTAGCGCATAAGGATCCAGTGGCCGGAGTCGACGGCCTTTTTCTGCTGCTCCAGCCCGCAGTGCATCTCGATGCCGTGGGCGATGCAGTGGCTGTAGGCCAGTATGATGGACGGGCCGTCGTAAGCCTCAGCCTCCAGGAAGGTCTTGACCGTGTGGGCGTCGTTGGCGCCCATGGCGACGCGGCCGACATACACGGAGCCGTATGCCATGGCCATGAGGGCCAGATCCTTTTTGCCCTGACGCTTCCCGCCCGCCGCGAACTTGGCGATGGCGCCGCGCGGCGTGGACTTCGACATCTGTCCACCCGTATTGGAGTAGACCTCGGTGTCCAGGACGAGGATGTTGATGTTGCGGCCTGACGCAAGGACGTGATCCAGCCCGCCGTAGCCGATGTCGTAGGCCCAGCCGTCCCCGCCTATGGCCCATACGCTCTTCTTGACCAGCGTGTCGGCCAGGGACGCGAGCTCCTCCGCGTCGGGGCAGTCGATCCAGGAGAGCTTTTCTTTCAATGCCTCCACCCTGTCGCGCTGCTCCATGATCTCCTTCTCAGTGGCCTGGCTCGCCTCCAGTATCCCCTTGACGAGTTCATCGCCCACAGAACCCGCGAGCCTGCCCAGAAGCTCCTCGGCGTATTCGCGGTGCTTGTCCAGCGTGAGGCGGAAGCCCAAGCCGAACTCCGCGCAGTCCTCGAAGAGCGAGTTCGACCACGCGGGACCTCTCCCCTCGTCGTTGGTGGCCCAGGGGGTCGTAGGCAAGTTGCCACCGTAGATGGAGCTGCAGCCCGTCGCATTGGCGATCAGCGCCCTGTCGCCGAAGAGCGACGAGAGGAGTTTGAGGTACGGCGTCTCGCCGCACCCGCCGCATGCGCCGGAGAACTCGAAGAGCGGGTGCAGGAGCTGGACGTCCTTCACCGCGCCGTGGTTCAGTAAGCCGCGGTCGACGTCCGGTATATTTAGGAAGAACTCCCAGTTCTCCTTCTCCGGCTCGCGCAGGTCGATCTGGCTTCTCATGTTGATGGCCTTATTGCCCGGCTCGTTCTTGTTCTTCGCGGGGCAGTTCCGCACGCAGAGGCCGCAGCCGATGCAATCCTCCGGGGCCACCTGTACGGTGTATTTCTTCCCGGCGAAGTTTTTCCAGTTGGCGTCAGCCGACTTGAACGTCTCAGGCGCGTCCCCGAGCAGGTCAGCGTCGTAAACCTTGGCCCGTATGGTGGCGTGTGGACACACGAGGGCGCACTTGCCGCACTGGATGCAGACGGCAGGATCCCACACCGGGATGTCGATAGCCACGTTGCGCTTCTCGTACTGGGTCGTGGCCGTCGGGTAGCTCCCGTCTTCCGGCATCTGGGAGACCTTGAGCCTGTCGCCCTCGTTGATCATCATAGGGCCAAGGACCTCTCTCACAAAGGCGGGCGGGTCGCCGGCTACAGCGTCCCTCACGTCGAACGCGCTGGTCGCCTCCGCCGGTATCGCTACCTCGAAGAGGTTGGCCAAGGTCGAGTCCACGGCATCGATGTTCTTGCGTACCACCTCGTCGCCCTTGCGCCCGTAGGTCTTCTTTATGGACTTCTTGATGGCGTCGATGGCTACGTCCTTGGGCAGGACGCCGCTGATGGCGAAGAAGCAGGTCTGCATGATCGTGTTGATGCGGCCGCCCATGCCAGTCTCCTTCGCGATGGTGATGGCGTCTATCGTGTACAGCTTTATCTTCTTTTCGATTATCTGACGCTGCACCGTGAGCGGCAGCTTGCCCCACACCTCGTCCTTGCCGTAGGGGCAGTTCAGGAGGAACGTCGCGCCGTCCAGGGCGTTTTTGAGCATGTCGTAGCGCTCGAGGAAGGAGAACTGGTGGCAGGCTATGAAATTGGCCTTGCTGATGAAGTAAGAGGCGTATATGGGATTCGGGCCGAAGCGGAGATGGCTGGTCGTGATGCCGCCAGACTTTTTGGAGTCGTACTCGAAATACCCCTGCGCGTAGTTGTCCGTGTCCTCGCCGATGATCTTGATCGAGTTCTTGTTCGCGCCTACCGTGCCGTCAGCGCCAAGCCCGTAGAAGAGACAGCGGACGCACTTCGGATCCTCAGTGGTGTAGTGAGGGTCGTACTTCAGGCTGCTGAACGATATGTCGTCGTCAATGCCGACCGTGAAGCCGTTCTTCGGCGACAGGCTGTTCAGCTCGTCGAATACCGCCTTCACCATCGCAGGGGTGAAGTCCTTCGACGACAGCCCGTAACGCCCGCCGGTCACGGAAATCTCCGGGCGGTCTGAGAGCGCCTCCACCACGTCCAGGTAAAGCGGCTCGCCTGGCGCGCCTGGCTCCTTGCAGCGGTCAAGGACGGCTATGGAGCGGACGGTCGCCGGCAGGGCGTTCAGGAGCGCCGTCGTGTCGAATGGCCTGTAAAGCCTCACGACGACGACGCCAACCTTCTCGCCAGCCGCCACGGCGTGTTCGATGGCCTCGCGGGCCACATACGCGCCGCTCCCCATGATGACTATCACCCGCGTGGCGTCCGGTGCGCCGTAGTAGTCGAAGAGACGGTACTTCCGGCCTACGCGCAGGGCGAAGCGGTCCATCGCGCTCTGCACGACGCCAGGCATCTCGGCGAAATACGGCGAACACGCCTCACGTGACTGGAAAAACGTGTCCGGGTTCTGCGCCGACCCGCGAAGCTCGGGGCAGTCAGGGGTGAGCCCCCTGAGACGGTGTTCGTGGACGAGGTCGCGGCCTATGAGGGCCCTCATGTCGTCGTAGCTGATCTGCTCAACCTTCATGACCTCATGGCTCGTGCGGAAGCCGTCGAAGAAGTGCAGGACAGGAACGCGCCCCTCCAGCGTGGCCATCTGAGAGATCAGCGCCATGTCCATGACCTCCTGCACGGAGGACGAGCAGAGCATGGCCCATCCCGTGGAGCGCGTCGCCATCACGTCGGAGTGGTCGCCGAATATGGAGAGCGCGTGCGTCGCTATCGTCCTGGCCGACACGTGCATAACCGTGCTGGTGAGCTCGCCCGCGATCTTGAACATGTTCGGGATCATCAGGAGCAGCCCCTGGGACGCCGTGAACGTCGTCCCGAGAGCGCCGCTCTGCAGCGCCCCGTGATAGGCGCCGGCCGCGCCCGCCTCGCTTTGCATCTCGGCCACGCTGGGGATGGTCCCCCAGATGTTGGGCCGCCCCTCCGAACTCCACTGATCCGCCCACTCGCCCATGTTCGACGACGGGGTTATCGGATAGATGGATATCACCTCGTTCGTCGCATGTGCGACATAAGCAGCGGCCTCGTTACCGTCAAGCGTTACCTTGGGTCTTGTTGACATTAAGCTACCTCCCACTGAAAGTCTCCCGAACGCTTTTTTGCGCCGGGGATCAAAAAAACGACAGAACTTCGACGGCAAAGCTTATACTTTTTTCAGCCAAAGCGAAAGGGCAAAATCGCGGATTCAACGACCCCTGTCACCAACTAGGCGAGAAATTGATTTTGCCGTGACGTGGAAACGCAACGCACAGCAAGGCCCGTCACGCCCCCTGGGCAGTCCCGTCAAACGCTCGAAGCAGAGCATCGCGCCGGTCGGGAACTTCACCTGCAGCCCGTCCGGCGAGCCTGTCAGCAGAAGCGCCGCCAGGCTTGAGACGAAGGGTTGGTGTCCAACTACCATCACGTCATCGGGTTCTTCGAGCAGCCGCCCCGCGAAGGGCGATACAGGATCGCCTGGCAGCAGCCCGTGACGGAGCGACGGTTTTATGCCGCCTCCGATCCTCTGGGCGACGATCTGGGCGGTTTCCTCGCTTCGCCGCAGCTCGCTGTGCAAGATCGCGCGGGGTGTTTCCCCCAGACGCCACAGGAACTCCCCCGCGAGCGATGCCTCCAGCCGGCCCTCCTCTGACAGCCGCCTCTTGGCGTCTGCATAGCCATTTTCCGCGTCTCCGTGCCGCATCAGCATAATCTTCATGGATATACGCTGCCAGGGCCTACCAGAGGATCGGCGGGTCGCCGTCCGCTGTTTTTTTGATTATGCCGTTGTCGATCTGGAGTTTTTGGATGGCTTGATAGCATTCGTTGAGCATCTTGACCCTGTTTCGCGTCTCTATGATGTATGAGTCGATGGTTCGCAGGAAAAAGCCCATGGACGAGATTTTCTTCCCGAGGTCACCCGCCACGGCCTCCAGCACCTTTTCATCCAAGCAGCACTCCTTGGCTATTTCTCCCATAGAGATGAGTTCCCCGGCGACAATCGAGCCGTTTATCTTTTTCAGTATGTCGATCGTTATTATCACGGCCACGACGCCCCCGTTCCAGCAAGCCCTCTGTCTAGGCATATACAAATTGACCACTCGCCCTGTGGCTCAGGACAAATATTATATGATACGGCTCAAAAATGGAATATCTTAAAAACACGCGAGCGGGATAATTGGTTTAGTTTTTTACGAGAGTTTTTAGGAGGCTCGATTGAAAAAGTAACCGCAATTTATTGAGAGTAAACCGTAGCTCCCGAGCAAGTTTCTAACCTAACTGTCCATGATCTGCGATCACAACGAGCGATGAAAAATTGGGCAGTGTAGCTTTTATGCATTTGAACGACGCACCGCGTCCGCAACTTTTGTGATAGAATACAAGCTCAAATAGGGCTTA
>JAIRNC010000109.1 GCA_031258255.1 Synergistaceae bacterium | reverse complement strand
GCTATCATGTCGCGAAGGAACCTCGTGATATCCGGCTCGTAGCTTTTCGCGGCCTGGACGATCTTCTTGAAATCAACCATTAATTTTTCCTCCTCACAGTTTTTTTAATCAGCGGTTCCCTAATAATCCAGCAGCCAGGAGAGCGAGCCGCTTACGCCTCTGTAGACCGCCCACATCTCCATCGCGCCGCGCAGCGACAGCCCCTCCGGCTCGCTCGCGCCGCCATGCCAGGCGCGCGCGACCCTGAACCCCTTGTCCATCCAGACGGTAACCGCCCCTGACTCGTACATGTAACCACGGTCAGAGACCGACAAGCTATCCTCCGCGCCCCCGGCGCGCCGCCGTACCTTCCCAGGCGTCACCCTGAACAGCTCCTTGCCCCCCGACGCCGCGAAACGCCCCTCGTCTAGGCAGAGCGTAGGCTTGTCCCGGTACGGGAGGCCGTGATGCACGCAGAACACGCCGCAGTTGCCGCACTCGTTGCAGAAGTCGTCTATGTGGATGATCTGCTCCCCCTGCCCTATCGAAAAAACCTCCTTCCCCGTCGAGCGCAGGGCGCCCCCGTAAGCGGAGAGCAAGGGCAGCGTCACGGAGACCGGCGGCAGCTCGAAGCTAAAATTCGCCCTGTTCGGGCAGACGTCTACGCACTTGCGGCAAACGGTCTGGCACTGGAGACAGCGCTTCGCCTCCCTCACGGCCGCTTCGGCGCTGAGGGTCTGTTCCACGAGGGCGAACCCGCCGCGCGCTTCAAGGGCTATATGGCCTTCCCTTTCAGGGTCGGCCCTCCGTGACCTAGAATCCTTAACGGCTGAGAACTCGTCGCCCGCAATCGGCACGGCTGGATTGTTCTCGCGGACCCGCAGCCCTAACTCGGCGCATATGGCCCGCGCCGCGGCCGCTCCCTCCGCGCAAGCGCCTATCACCGTCGCGGGCCCGGTCACAGCGTCTCCCCCCGCGTACACGCCAGGCACGGACGTCCTGCCGTTCGGCCCTGCGATGATCGACGAATCCCTGCCGAAGCCCACCTTCGTCCCGGCGAACGGCCCCTCGTCGGCGGCCTGCCCAATGGCGGCGATTATGGAGTCTGCTTCCAGCGTGAACGTCTCGCCCGTCGGCTCCGGGCGACGTCTGCCGCTGGCGTCGGGCTCGCCCAGGCGCGCCCTCTCGCACTCCAGCCCCGCCACCCTGCCTACGCGCGCTATGACGCGCCTGGGCAGGGCCAGCTCTACCAGCTCGCAGCCCTCCTCGAACAGCAGCTCCTGCTCGTCCTCCTCGGCTGGCATCTCAGCGCGCGTCCGCCTGTATGCCACCACCACTGGCGCGCCCGTGAGCCTGCGGGCTGTGCGCGCGGCGTCCATGGCCGTGTTGCCGCCGCCTATCACGATAGCGCGCCGCCCGAGGTCCGGGCGCTCGCCGCGCGCGACGCGCTCCAGCAGGTCGAGCGCGCCCCACACGCCCGGCGAACCCTCCCCCTCTACGCCGAGGGGGGCGTCCTTCGGGAAGCCGCAGGAGACATACACGGCGTCGTACCCGTCGTTGAGCAATTTCTCCGGCGGGGCTGCTATCCTCACGCCGTACTCGATCTTCACGCCCAGGGAGACGATCCTATCGACGTCGCTCTCCATCACGTCACGGGGCAGACGGAACGCCGGCGCTATGGCCATCATGCCGCCGGCCCTGCCGCGGGCCTCGTAGACAGTCACGGACACGCCGCTCTGGGCCAGTAGCGCCGCCGCAGCGAGGCCTGACGGCCCGGCGCCTATCACCGCGACACTGCGCCCCGCGCCGGCAGCGACCTTCGGGGCTGACGCGCGCCCGTGCTCGGCGGCGAAGCGCTTGAGCGCCCTTATGCCAACCGGCTCGTCGTAGTTCGACCTGGTGCAGCCGGACTCGCAAGCGCGGGTGCAGACGTGCCCAGTCACGCCGGGGAGCGGGTTTTTGGCGAGGATGGCGTCGAGCGCCGCGTCGAAACGGCCCCGCGATATCTCCAGCGCGTAGGAGGGGATGTCCTGGCAGACCGGGCATCGCTCCATGCACGGCGCCTCCACGCAGTCGAACTTGCCCAAGGGTGACTTCACCTTGGGCGCGCCCTTGAAATACCGCTTCGCGTACTTCTTCTCGCCGATTGCGGCGGCCGCCGCGGATTCCAGCGCGCTTGCCCTGTCCGCGGCGAATTCGTCGAGGCTCGACGCGCCCCGCTCGCGCATGGCGTCAGCGATGTTGCGGATGTACTGCGGGAAGCGCGAGCAGCCTCCCGGCTTGAGTATGTCAGACGCGACCGTGACCGACTTCGCGCCGCACCGCAGCAGTAGCGGCGTGTTCATGGCGTCCGCGCCGGCGGAGTACGATACGTTCAGATCGCCGCCGAACGCAGCGGAGAGCCTATTCCAGAGGTTGACCGTGACGGGGTAGAGGGAACGCCCGGACATGTACATCTCATCCCCTGGCATGAACCCCTTCGTGTTGCGCACAGCGAGCGTGTTGGAAAGCTTCACGCCGAAGTACAGATCCTTCCGCGCCGAAAGCTCCTTCATGGACTTTATTATCTCGACTGCCTGGGGGAATTTGAGGTCGTGCTCGAAGGCGGCGTCCGGGATCTCGACGCCCTCGTAGCCCAGCGCGTCGCGGAGCGTGGCGCGCACGAAGCCTGCCCCCATGAGCGTCGGGTTGAGCTTCACCGACAGGTGAAAGCCGCGACTGCCCAGCAGATACTCGGCAATCCGCCCGATCTCGTCCGGCGGGCAGCCGTGCATGGTGGAAAGGGTGCAGCTCCCCGAAACGCGGCTTTCAACCGCCACGTCCGCGAACTCCGGGTGGCCCTTGGCTATCTCGTCCCTATACTCCGCTATCAGCTCGCCGGCACCAGTCATCGTGTCGAGGAACCCCTGCATCTTGGGCTTGAGTATGCCCTCGAGGTTGTAGCCGACGCTCACGTTGAAGATCGTCCCGTCCTTCGCGCCCCATCCCAGGAGCCGACGGATCACAGGTATGAGGATCCATGCCTTCACGTACTCGCGGGCGGACTCCTCCAGCTTCAGCTCCTGCGACCACTCCACGTTGTAACCCTCATCCTCCATGTCGATGCAGGGGCGGGCGATCTCCAGCTCGTCCATGATCTGGACGGTCTTCAGCTCGATGAAGCGCGCCCCTGTGAGCCATGCGGAGACGATGTTCTGGGCGAGCTGCGTGTTTGGCCCAGCCGCAGGCCCGACCGGGGCGGCCAGGTATTCGCCGAAGAGCCTGGACGAGTACGGCGCGTCCTCCGGGTGATCGACGAACTTGGAGACGTGGATGCCGAAGATGCTGCCGCGTTCGGCGTACTCGCGCTTGATCCAGGTGATGAGCTTTGACAGCGGCTGCGGTCTCATGGTCAGAACCTCTCCCACACTTTTTTAGAGGCCCGGGCGGCCTTCGCGAAAACCTCTGCCTCGTCTATGTCCGCCAGCTGTCGATTCTCCATGAGAACCCTGCCGCGCGCCACTGTCGAGGCCACGCACCGCCCGGAGGCGCCGTACAGTATGTGGCCGTCTACGTTGGCGTCCGTCAGATCGGTGGGGGGCAGATAGTCGCAGACGATCACGTCGGCTGAATAGCCGGGAGCGATGCGTCCGACCGGCAGCCTGAAATACCTCTCCGCTATGAGCGCGTTGTTCCGAAACAGCATACCCGTCACCTCCGCGAACGCGGCGTCCGGGCGGCTGGCGTTGTGCTTCAAGAGCGCGTTCGCCATCTTGAGGGACTGCGGCATGTCGCTCACGAAACCGTCCGTCCCCAGGCCCGTCAGGATGCCCGTCCTGTACATTTCGAGAGCCGGGGCGCACCCGACCGCGTTGCCCATGTTCGACTCAGGGTTGAAGACCACCGCCGTGCCGGTCTCCTTCAGTGTCTCCCGCTCGCTTTCGTCGATGTGGACGCAGTGGACGGCTATCGAACGCCGGCCCAGCATCCCGAAATCGCGGAAGCGCTCAACGACGCGCTTGCCGTGCTTTTTGAGCGAGTCATCCTCGTCGCCCGTCCCCTCCGCCACGTGAACGTGGTAGCCGCACTGCACCGGGGCCGCTTCTCCGCAGGCTTCGAGCGTCGCGTCCGAGAGCGTCATCGACGCGTGGAGGCCGAAGGTCCCTGCCAGGAGGTCGCTCTCGTCGCCCGACGCATGGCGGATGAACTCCGCGTTCTCGGCTATGCCGTCCATCATGACCGCCTCCCCGTCGCGGTCGGAGACCTCGTAGCAGAGGCAGCTCCTCACGCCCGTCTCCCGCGCGGCGCGGGCTATCTCAAAGAGGCTGCCCCGCACGGCATTGGGGCTCGCGTGATGGTCGAGGACGGTCGTCGTCCCGTTCTTTATGCAGTCGATCATGCAGACCATGGCGCTCAGATAAACGTCGTCCAGCGTGAGGGCCTTGTCCAGCCTCCACCAGAGGCGCTCCAGCACCTCCTTGAAGTTCGTTCCGGCGGGCCCCTTTCCGGCGAAGCCGCGAGAGAAGGCGCTGTAGTAGTGCATGTGCGCGTTGATGAAGCCGGGCATGATCAGCCCGCCGCGGGCGTCGATGAAACGCGCCCCGGGGAATTTCGCCCTGATGGCATCGGTACCGCCGGTCTCCGCCACGACCGCCCCGTCGATCGCGACGCATCCGTCCTTGACGTATGGGTTCGCCTCGTCCCGCGTTATGAGGGTACCGTTGCCAACGAGCAGCATCTCATTCCCCCTCTTCCAGCAGACCGCACGTGGGGAGTTCCCCGTCCCAGACGATGCTGCGGTACCGCTCTGGGTCCGTGTCGCCCTCGGTGCTGAAGAGGAGGATCACGGAGTCCTTCCCGAGCCCCAGCGCGCGCTTCATGTCCGAAAGGCCGCCGCTCTTCGCTATGAAGGAGAGCAGGCCGGCCGTCACCGCGCCGGACTCGCCGGAGCATACGGGCGGGTCGCCGGCGAGCGGGTTGCCGAGCATCCTCATGCCCCTGGCCGCGACGTAATCGGGGCAGGAGACGAACGCCGACGCGTGGTCACGGAGTATGCCGAACGCTATCGTGTTCGCCTCGCCGCAAGCCAGCCCTGCCATCAGCGTGTCCATGTCCCCAGTGACGGCGATCGGGCGGCCCTCCCCGGCCAATGCGGAACGATAGTAGCAGTCGGCCTTGCTCGCCTCGGCCACCACCACCTTAGGGCAGCCCGCGCCGAAGGCGGCTCTGAAAAATCCCTGCACGGCGCCCGCCAGCGACCCCACTCCGGCCTGGGCGAATACGTGAGTCGGACGCCCGTGTCCGCCACCCCTCATCTGCTCCAGCGCTTCGCTGGCTATCGCCCCGTAGCCCTGCATTATCCAGAGCGGTATCTCCTCGTATCCCGGCCACGCCGTGTCCTGCACGACGACCCAGCCGTTCCGGTCGGCCTCCTCAGCCGTCAGGCGCACGGACTCGTCGTAATTCACGTCGCGTATGGTGACCCGAGCGCCCTCGGCGGCGATGGCGTCGTAACGCATCTTTGACGAACCCTTCGGCATGTAGACCACTGCGTTCTGGCGGAGCATACGCGCCGTCCACGCGACCGCCCTGCCGTGGTTGCCGTCCGTGGTCGTGGCGAACGTCACGCTGCCCAGGCGATCCCTGACCTCGCTGCTGGTGAGGACGTCGCATGGCAGCTCTGAGACGTCCATGCCCAGCCTCCCGGCTAAGTATTTGGCGATCGCGTATGACGCCCCCACGGCCTTGAACGCGTTCAGGCCGAAGCGCTTCGACTCGTCCTTCACATAAACGCCGCCGACCCCCAGCTCAGACGCGAGGCGCGGCAGGCTCACGAGCGGCGTGGGGCTGTAGCCCGGTATCGACGCGTGGAATTTGCGGGCGGACGCTATCTCAGCCTCGCTGAAAAGCGATACGTCTGCCGCGTGTTTTTGGAAGTATAGCGTATCTTCGTTGAATGCCCAGAGGATTTTCTCGTAGTGTCCCATGAGGAACACCTCCTATATTTATTTATTTTAAATATCTGTATATGGTCTGCTCGGAGACGTCGAGCCTCGACGCGACCTCCTGCACCGTGCCCTTCAGCAGGAAGACGCCGTGCCCGTTTAGCTCCAGGACGGTGTTCTTTTTCTCGTCTGGCGTCATCCTCGCCGGGTCAGCGCCAGCCCTGCCGATCACCTCGTCTATCACGGACAGCACGGTCTGGCGGATCGAGACGCGTTCCCCGTTTGACTCCGAATTTTCCCCTATCTCGCCCACCTCCAGCATCTGCCCGATGATCCTGTGCGTCTCGGACAGCGCGGAGAGGTCCGAGTTTATGCCGATCATGCCGATTATCTCGCCGCCGTCGTCCCTGATGAAAAACGTGGACGATTTGAGGAACTTGCCGCCGCCATAGGCCTTGCTCAGGTAATTGCTGATGAACCGCTTGCCCGTGCGCCTGCCCTCGCCCAGTATCTCACGGGCGAAATCCGACATGCCAGAACCCTCCACGCGCCCGGAAAGAGACTCGTTGCGGATGGCCACGAGGGACCGCTCCGGGTCGCGCGTGTCGTGCAAAACGACCTCGCTGTTCGGCCCGACGATCTCAGCGATGAAGTCGACTAGCGGTATGAACTGACGCACTCTGTCATGCGAAACCATCCCGACACACTCCCGTAGAACTGATTAGCGCCACCCTGGCGCGCTTGTCTAAAAAAATATTATCATGTTAATAATTTTTTCTCATTTGATGCGCCTATCATACACCCTAAATAATCCTTGTCAAGGGGTCAAATGAACTTACGCTGCGACCTGGTTCACAGTCAGCGCGTGGGGCGGGATGCCAGCAATGCGCAACGAGCGAGCGCTAAACTGAAAAAAAATATCGTATAATTTCCATCGACTGTAGCTATCGCTATTTGCGTAATATTTTTTTTAAAAGGGTGTGATTTATGGATGGCATTGACTGAAATAGCTGTCAGGAACGCGAAGCCGCGCGGCAAGGGCTATTCGCTTTCAGACGGCGGCGGCCTCCTCCTCCTGGTCAAGGGAAGCGGCGCGAAAAGCTGGGCCCTGCGTTACTGGGTGAAGGGGAGGGAGAGGCGTTCAGGGCTGGGGAAATACCCTGTGATCAGCCTCACGGACGCCAGGGAGATGAAAAACACCTTCAAGCGTGAGCTGGCGCACGGCGGCGACCCACAGGGGCAGAGAAAGGCACGGCGCGAGGCAGCGGCCAGGGCAGAAGCGGTGAAACGCGCCACCCTGGCGAAAATCGCGGGAGAATGGTACGCCCAGAGGGAACCGGCCTGGTCGATCTCCAGCCGCAGGAGCGTGGGGCGGATGCTGGACAAGTACATCCTGCCGGCTATGGGGAAACGCCCGATCAGCGTGATAACGGCCCAGGAGCTCCTGACGCTGTTTTTGGGCATAGAGAAGGAGTCGCCGCACGCCGCCCATCGCTCCAAAGGGGTGACGAGCCAAATCTTCCAGTTCGCCGTGACGCGCGGGGAGGTCAACTCCAACGTCGTCCACAGCCTAAAGGGCGCGCTGAGGCAGAGGCAGCCCACCCACCACGCTGCCATCACCGCACCGAAGGACGTGGCCGCGCTCATGCGCCGCATCGAGAAGTACGGGGGAAGCGACGTCGTCCGGGCGGCCCTCTGGTTTTCGCTCTACACCTTTCAGAGGCCCGGCGAGATCCGTGGCGCGGCCTGGGAAGAGATGGATTTCGCGGCGAAGCTCTGGCGCATACCGGGGCACCGGATGAAGAACAAGCGGCCCCACGTCGTCCCGCTGTCCAGCCAGGCTATCGGAGTCCTGGCAGGGATCGCGAAGCTGTCAGACGGCTCGCCTTTCGTATTCCCGTCGCCCAGGGGGCGAAAGGTGCCCATGAGCGAGGGGACGGTGCTCCTGGCGCTCCGCGCCATGGGCTACACCAGCAGCCAGATGTGCGCCCACGGCTTCCGCGCCCTGGCCTCCACGAACCTGAACGAGCAGGGCTGGAACCGTGACGTGATCGAGTTGTCGCTGTCCCACACGGAGAAAAACGACGTGCGCGCCGCCTACAACCGCGCAGAGAGGCTGCCCGAGCGGCGCCTGATGATGCAGGCGTGGGCCGACTGGCTTGATAAGCTTAACAGATGACAACAAAATACAAGTTTGATGTTTATTTGGCGCATCCGCCCTGTCCCGCATACGTCCGATGGCGTAACTCCACTAAAGAGGCTCGGATTGCCATAAGCCCAAAGCGCTTTACCTCCATATCACGCACGAAAGTTTAGAATGACGTTGACAGAGCTGGAAGTAAAACACGCGAAGCCGCGCGGAAGCCCCTACGCGCTTTCCGACGGCGACGGGCTCCTTCTCTTGGTTGGTAAGAACGGGAGTATGAGTTGGGTTTTGAGATACTGGATGCTTGGAAAAGAGCGACGGGCCGGCCTGGGGGGCTACCCAGGCGTGAGCCTCGCAGACGCTCGGAGGCTGAAAACAGCCTTCAAGCGCGAGCTGGCCTTTGGCCTGAACCCGAAGGAGAGGAGGGCCGCCCAGCGGATGGAGGCGGCAGAGGCAGAGGCGCGCAGGACAGCCACCTTCGGCAGGACGGCCCGCGCGTGGTACGAGTCACGGCAGGGGACGTGGGCGGACTCCAGCCGCGCGGGCGTGAGGCACATTCTGGACAACTGCCTGCTGCCCGGGCTGGGGGACCGACCCCTGCGTGAGATCAGGGCGCTGGAGCTCTTGGACCTGCTCTCCGGCATAGAAAAGAACGCGCCATCCACAGCGCGGCGCGCCAGGGCGCTGGCGACCCGGATCTTCCAATACGCCGCGGCGCGGGGGGATGTGGACGTCGATGTCGCGTCTGGTCTCGTCATGTCTCCAAAACAGGCGCGCAAACGCCACTTCGCGGCGCTGACCGCGCCCAGGGACATCGCGAGCCTCATGGCGCGCATCGACGCGTACCACGGGAGCGCGAGCGTCCAGGCTGCACTCTGGTTTTCGCTCTACACCTTCCAGAGGCCGGGCGAGATCCGTGGCGCCGCCTGGGATGAGATGGATTTCGACGCGAAGCTCTGGCGCATCCCAGGGCGCCGGATGAAGGGAAGGCGCCCCCACCTCGTCCCCCTGTCGCGCCAGGCCCTGCACATCCTGAAATCTGTGCGGCATCTCGCCGCGCGGGAAGGCTCCCCTTCGCCCTACGTCTTTCCGTCCAAGAAGTCCAGCACAGCCCCGATGAGCGCGCTCACCGTCTGCGCGGCCATCAGGACGATGGGCTATACGGACAAGCAGATGACCGCCCACGGCTTCCGCGCCTTAGCGTCGACCAACCTGAACGAGCTAGGCTGGAGCAGCGACGTGATCGAGCTGTCGCTGTCCCACTCGGAGCAAGACGCCTCCCGCGCCGCCTACAACCACGCCGAGAGGCTGCCGGAGCGCCGCCGGATGATGCAGACGTGGGCCGACTGGCTGGATAGGCTGCGGCGATAGGCACGAAAAAACTGACACCCCACCCCTTTGTCGGCATCGTAGGGGCGCGCATTGCACGCCCGACGCGGGCGGGATGAGGCGATAACGCGAAGGAGGGGCCGAATGCTCGGCCCCTCCTTCGCGTGGTGAATAAATCGCTTACTGCTTTGCAGCTATCGGTTTAACCCTTCCTGCGGAGGAGCGCCACGGCGCCCGTCGCGGCCAGGAGGCCGAAGAGGCCGAAGCCGGCGTCGCAACCGCCGCCGCCGTTACCGGGCTCTTTCTCATCATCCGTGGAGACAACAAAGGAATACTCTTTCTCCGTTACGTCAACCGGGGCCGCCGGGTCGCTGGATGCGACCACGATCTTATAGTCTCCGACCGCGAACGTCGTCGCTCCGTCGAGCGGCGCGAACTCGAAGTCAACCGTGCCGTCTGTTGCGGTGAATGGTTCTCCCGCATACAGCACGGTCGTCCCAGCAGTGAGAGTCAGCTGCACGCTCGTCAGGGGAAGCGTCCTGCTGAGCGGCTCTGTCACGGTGTGCTTTTCCACGAGCGAGAGCTTGCCGCTGAACTTCGTGGCGTCAGCTGCGCTGATCGACTTTTTCAGGCCTGTCCAACTCCACGCGTAGGAAGTGACATCCACATCCTCGTCTTCGCCGGGCGCGGCCTTCACGACGAGCTTGATATCCTCTGCCTTGGAGGCGTAGCCGCCCTCCGCCGTGGCGATCAGCTCTATATAGTACGTGCCGTCGTCTGCCGGTATCGCGCCGCTGATGGTCACGATGCCGTTGCCGACCTTCGCGACGAGGTCGCCGAGCCCTGACTTTACGAACCTAGCCTTTGTCGCCGTCTGATCGACTCCTGTCTCGGAGGTGACCGTCACGACGAGGTCAAACGTCTTGTCCGCAGATTTGACTTCCTTGGCGTCAGGCTTTTCGATCACAGGGAACACGCAGTCCTTCTTGGGTGCGATGGAGAGTATAGAGTACGCCCCGCTCCTTTCGATTGTGACCGTGGTATCGAGCGTATTCCTGGCGGCATCGTAAGCCCTCGCGCTGGCCGGTGTGACATTAGCATTAGCCGATGCCGTGAGGTACTTCACTACATGGAGCTTCGTGTCCTTCGCCCATGTGCCGCCCTGGTAATTGGTGATGACCCTGATCAAACCAGTTGCGGAGAACGCCCCGTCAACGGAAAGCAACGGGCCGCTGGCGTTGGCCTCGGTCAACGTGCTGAGTACCGACTGGGCCGCAAAAGTCAGATCGCCTTTGTGCGTGATGCCGCTGCACCCAGGCTTCAGCGTGGCGCCGGCCTTGACCGTAATCTCGTTGTCGCGTGCCGCGTCGCTGTATGAGAGGATGAGCGTACCCGCATCAACGTCAAAGCCATTCGTTCCGCTTGCGACGTGTCCGTTAAGGTCGAGGACGCCGTCGCCGGTCTTGGTGATCTTCCCAGAATCAGTATCAAGCGCACCGCGGAGCGTCAGCGTGATGCCGGCGGGGACTTCGATCTTTGCATCTTCCGTCGCGGTGATGTCGCTCCTCAGGCTGAAACTCGCGGCGTCGTCCGCCACTTTCAAAATTTGCCCATCACCAGTCTTAAACTCAACGGGCTTGTCCCCGAGGGACTTCTCGTTTAAGATCTCGACGGTGCCGCCGGTAGCCCCGCCTATCTCCGTTTTCGCATACGAGTTGTTCCCCCTGAGCTTGATGACAGAAGTCGCCCCAGGGTTGAGCGTCAGCACGCCGTTGCCCTTGCCGTTGATATTCCCTGAGATCTCCGAGTCGTCCGTCAGGGTGAACGCTTCGGCAATGCCGATATTGAGGTTGACAGGGCCTTCGGCGTTCAGCTTGGCGAGGGTTACGTTAGGGCTGTCGATGTTCAACGCCCCGGTTTTGGCGACTTTTACCGTAGCACCGTCCAGTTCATTGGCATCGTACTTGAAGTTCAGCGTACCCGCGACGTTTACCGTGCCTTTGAAGGCGCTGAAATTAAAAGCGCCATCTTTGAGCGTGACATCGGCGCCCTCCAGGACGTTGATCACAGACTTGGCGGAACCACTTGTAGAAGCGATTCTAGGGAGTGCGGCGCGATCCAGCACCAGTTCCCCGCCGAGGTCAAGGATGTTGTCCGCAGTGGCGATGTCCCCAAGCGTGATGGTAACGGCGGGCGCCTCGTCCTTCACGACGAGACGGCCGGCGGCCGTATGGGAAATAGCAGTTATAGCGCCACTCGTTCCGCCAGAGAGCGTCAAGGTGCCTTTGCCGGTCTTTACTAGCGTAGCATACGACGTTCCTCCGTTAATCGTCACTTCTACTGTCAGCGCCTTGTCTTCCTCTACATCGATCGTAGCTGAACTAACGGTAGTTCCCTCTATGATGCCTTCTCCGCTGATCTTGGCATCATGTTTTAGGGTAATTGGTGCGGCATCAGGCAAGGTCAGCTTTCCCGCTACCTCAATGGTGACCGACGTTTCGCCTGTGCTCGCGTTTGGAGCGTCAGGGGCTGTAAAAGTTATGCTCTTAGCAACCGCCGTCGCAACATCAATCGTCACCTGAGCGCCAG
>JAIRNC010000047.1 GCA_031258255.1 Synergistaceae bacterium | reverse complement strand
GATGTCCAGGGAGTATAGCAGGAAGTGTGTAAATGATAATCTCCTGAGTCTGTAAAACAAGTCCTGAAGCGAAGATGAGAGACTTTTTTGCCCCAAGCCAACAGGAGGCATTTCCCTCATTCTGGCGCGGAACGCGGGAAATGCCTCAACTGGGCGTGGTGAGCCGTCGCGCTATTCGTACAGCTTGAACAAGCCCTGAGTCCCGTCCTCCTCCCAGCCGCGCTCTGCCAGCTTTTCGTACTGAGAGAGGGCGACGCGCAGGCCCTCCAGGTTCATGCCGACCTCGCCTGACGACTCCACGGCAAGCTTCATGTCCTTTATGAAGTGCTTGACGAAAAAGCCAGGGGCAAAGTCACCGTCCAGGATACGGGGGCCGTAGTTCGAAAGGCTCCAGCTCCCGGCGGAACCTGCCTCGACGCACTCAAGGAACTTCCTCGGGTCGAGGCCCGCCTTCTCGGCGAACGAAAGCCCCTCGCAGACGCCGAGCATCGTGCCGGCTATGACCACCTGGTTTGCGAGTTTAGCGACCTGGCCGCTGCCGGGTGGCCCGAAGTGGACGATTTTCCTGCCCATGAGGCGCAGCAGGGGCATAGCGCGCTCGACATCGGCGTCGTCTCCGCCGACCATGATTGAAAGCGCCGCCTCGCGCGCGCCCCTGTCTCCCCCGGTCACCGGCGCGTCACAGACACCGAGCCCGCGCGCCTTAGCGGCGTCATAAATCCTTTTGGCGAGGGCCGGGCTAGACGTGGTCATGTCCACCAGCAGGGTGCCGGGCCGCGCCCGCTCGATCACGCCGCCTGGCCCTAGGTACGTCTCTTCCACGTCTTTCGGGAAACCTATGATCGAGAACACCACGTCGCTTTCGAAAGCCACGTCCCCCGGCCCGTCCATTAGGCGGGCGCCCCTGGCCGTCAGCGGCTCGCACTTTTTCGCCGTCCTGTTGTACACGCAGAGGTCATGCCCGGCGTCCATCAGATGCCCCGCCATTGAGAGGCCCATCACGCCGATGCCTATAAATCCTACCTTCATTGCTTATCCTCCTTAGCCAGCTTTAACGCGCTCTCGTAGTCTATCTTCCCTACGCCGATCCTTGGGATGGGCTCCGCGTGGATTATCCTTTTCGGGATGACGAGTTCGGGCATACCTGTGGCGGCAAGCCCGGCCCTCAACTCCTCCCTGTCCGGGGAGGGCCTCTCCGTCAGGAGAACGATGACCTCTCCCCTGTTCTCGTCCGGCACGCTCACTACGGCGTGCGTCTCCTCGGGCCACACCTCCTGGACGGCCGCTTCTATCTGCGCCAGGGAAACCATCTCCCCGCCGATCTTGGCGAACCTCCGAGCCCTGCCCTCTATCGTGATGAAACCGTCGTCGTCTATCGTGACGATATCCCCCGTGTCGTATCCCTCTGCCGAGGGTTGGAGGATCGAGCCGTCCGCCTGGATGTAGCCCATCATCAGGTTCGGCCCCTTGATGACCAGCCTGCCGCCCCGGGCTACGCCCTCCACCGGGCTGATGCTCGGGCGCACGCAGGGGAGAGGCCGTCCGATGGAGCCGAACTTGACGTACCCGGGCCTGTTGACCCCGACGACCGGCGAGCACTCGGTGACGCCGTAACCCTCCAGCACCCGCTTGCCGAACTTTTCCATCCAAAGCCTGGCCGTGCTCTCCTTCAGCTTGTCCCCGCCGCATATGACGTACTTTATCTCAAAAAAATCAAACTCATCGGCGTTCTTGGCGTAGCCCGCGAGAAAGGCGTTCGTCCCCAAAAGGACGGTGCTCTTCGTCTCGTAGGCGTACTGCGGGATCTTCTTGTAGTGCAGGGGCGTCGGGTAGAACGCTATGGGCATACCGGCCGAAAGCGGCATGATCGTGCCGGTGCACAGCCCAAAGGAGTGGAACATCGGCATCAAGTCCATCATGACGTCCGTGGCGAAGAAGTCGAGTGCGCAGCGCACCTGCGCCGTGTTCGCCTGTATGTTGAGGTGCGAGAGGGCGACGGGCTTTGGCGTACCCTCCGAGCCGGACGTGAACAGCACCACTGCGGTCTTCTTCGCCGCTTCGTACGCGTTTGGCGTAGGTGACGCGAAAAAGGATGAGAGCAGGCAGCCGACCTTCCCCATGGCGCTGATCGCCGCCACCTCGTCCTCCAGGTAAAAGGGGGCGACGCCAGCGTCGGAGAGGGCGCTCACGAGGGGCGCGAATTTCCCCTCCTCCACGAAGCGGCGCGACGTGATCATCGTCCCCACCTTCGCCACGCCGCAAGCGGCCTTGAGGGATCGCGCGCCCATGGAGTAGTTCAGCATCGCCGGCGTCCTGCCCTCGATCTGGCTGCCGATGATAGACGCCAGCGTCATCAGGGAGTTCGGCAGCATGATGCCCACCATGTCGCCAGCTTTGGAGATCTTCCGTATGATGCGGCCGACCAGGAAGATTCTGACGATAAAGCCGTCCCAGTCGATCCGCGAGCCGTCCGGCTCCATGGCCATGACGCGCTTGGGGCCCCAGAGGGCGCGCTGCTCCAGGAGGGTGTCGAATATCGGCTGCTTATCCCAGGCTGACTCCATCATGACGTCCGTCATCATCACTTCGAGCCGGAGTTTTGCCTGCCTCCTGCGTGACTCCGTATCGCCGGGCGTCTCGGCAGAAATCTTGCCGGCCTCCCCGCAGAGGATCGTCACCTTCGGGAAGCGCAGCAGCGTCAGGCGCTCTTTCACCTTGGAGAAAAGCGTGAACTGCGTGCCAGACGCCCGCGCCGCTATCACCGTGGCCTTGCTGTTCTGGATGGCCGCCACGGCGACATCGGAGAGCTTCATGACCAGTCCGTTTGTCGTCGGCTCCGGCTCCGGAAAGAGAACGACGAACGACGTAGTTTTCCACAGGTCATCGATCCGCTTGAGCGACGCGGCATCGTTCAGGTCTATCACGACGTGGTCGAAGCAGCCCTTGACGCGACCGAACCACTTCTGGCGGGCAAGGGAGGGGGACACGGCCACGGTGGGACGTCCCGGGAGGAAGAGCCCGAAGAGGACGGGGTCGATGAAGGAGGCGTAGTGAGGCGCCACTATGACCCTGCCGCCCTCTGAGAGGGCAGCCTCAAGGCTTTCTGATCTGACGTCGATTCTGTAGGCAATCTTAAAAAGAACTTTCGCTAAAAATCTCCACAAGACGACCACCTCCGGCATGTACCGATATTTTATACCAAATTTTTACCAAAAGGGTCATGGACGTGAATCAATACGGAATCAAGGGACGATGAGGGGATGCGTGCAGCGTATTTAAAATGGCGCAGCCGCCAGCGGGGACAGCCGCGCCCGTCAGATCACTCCGCCTTGGGGCGCAGATCGGCCAGCTTGGCGAATATGTCGCCGCCCTTGAGCGCGTAGTAGCTCTCCTTGTATATGTTGAACAGCTTGTCGTAGAGCGCCACGTTCTCCGGTATGGGATCGTAGGTCTCCCCGAAGGCCACCATGTTGGCCACCACATCGCCGAGATCCTTGTAGAACCCCGCGCCGATAGCCGCCAGCCCTGCCGCGCCCAGCACTGCGGCGTCCGTGACGCCCAGCGTGCGTATCCTGCGGTTCATTATGTCCGCTATGATCTGGCACCACTCCGGTGACTTGGAGACGCCCCCAGTGATCGTGATGAAGTCGTCCATCACGACGCCGGCCGCCAGTACGGATTCCAGAATGTGGCGTGCTTCCAGCGTGATCCCCTCCATGACGGCCCGCACCATGTCGCCCTTAGTGGAGGTCGAGCGGAGGCCCAGGAACATCCCCGTCGCGTTCGTGTCCCACGTCGGGTAGCCTGACCCGAACAGCGCCGAGTAGAACAGCACGCCGCCAGCGCCGGGCTTCGTCGTCCTGATGTACTTCTCCGTCATGACGACGTATGGATCGACGCCGCGCTTCTCGGCCTCGGCCGCGTCCTCGGCGCAGAGCGTGTCGCGGCACCAGCGGTAGCAGGTAGCGCCGGAGACCTGCGGCCCCTCGACCTCGAATACGCCCAGCTTCGGCGTGGACGGTATCATCAGGTTCGTCAGCGCGGCGAAGTCCGGCTTCGCCAGCCCTATAGCCAGCAGGCCGAACGTGCCTATCGTGAGCGACACGGCACCGTCCTTCACGACGCCCGCGCCCATCGCGGCCAGCTGCTGGTCGCCGGAGCCAGCCACGATCTTAGTCCCCGCCGCGAGGCCTGTCTTAGCCGCCACGTCCGCTCCTACGCGGCCCACGACGCTGCCCGGCTTGCAGAGCGGCGGGTACTTCGCCATGTCGAACCCCAGCTTGTCCGCCACCTCCTTCGACCAGTCGAGTGTGCTCACGTCCATCAGGCCCGTGACCGTGGCGTTCGATATCTCCGCGACAAAGCCGTCTGACCCGAAGGCGTGCATGATGAAGCTGTCCACGGACGCGAAGTACTTCGTCCTGGCGTAGGTCCCCGGCTCGTTCTCCTTCACCCAGTAATACTTAGCGAGCGCGAAGATGTTGTAGCCAGGCATACCTGTGATCTCGTTGCGGCGCTCCGGGGGGATTTTGGCGTTTATCTCGCCCATGACGGACTCGGCGCGGGAGTCGAGCCACACGTAGAACTTGTCGTCTATTACCTTGAGGTTTTCGTCCACCAGGCAGAAGCTGGAGCGGTTGACCGAGAAGCCTATCGCCTCTATCTCGTCCTTGTCGACCTTCGAGTCGGCCACCGCCTCCCTGGTGGCCTCGAACGTGATGTCCGCCAGAAAGCTCGCGCTGACCTCCACCCACGACGGCTTCGGCTCGTCCAGCTTGTACTCGCGGTAGCCCTTCCCGACGATCCTGCCGCCGAGATCCATGACCATGGCCTTTGATCCGGTAGTGCCGACGTCTATGCCTACCACATACTTGCCCACACCCGTTACCTCCCCACGCTGATTTTGTTCAGCCCAGATTCTTTTTGCGGCTGTCGTCGATACCTCTTTTGCCAAACTTCCTGTACTTCATCCGTTCACGCACCTTTCTTTAGGTGAAATGCAGGCATATCGGGTTTCCGCTGTGGATCACAGTACGCTATCATACCTGTTTGCCCGTGTCAATCACCGCGCGTTTGGCGCGTATTCGCCGGCACTACTTCACGCTTGCCTCGCTCGCTGTCCTCAGCGTACCTGTAGTACGCTTCCGGGCGCTCGTTCGGCAATCCCTCGTATTGCCGACGAATACGCGCCAAACGCCAGTGATGGCGCGGTCGCAGGACACCACACCGTATAATATACCGTATAACGGTCACGCCGTGCATCTTACTACTGGGGCGTTATACGGTCTCGGGCGCTTAAGGCAGTCGGGGACTGGCTTA